>NZ_JBFRDB010000008.1:0-125970 GCF_052113365.1 Arthrobacter sp. YAF17
GCCTTATGGTGACCGCGCTCCGCGTGAGGGTGGCGGGGAGCGTCGCAGCTTTGGTGCCGGTGGCACGAGCGATCGTAAGCCGTACAGCGGTGGCGGCGATCGGGATCGTAAGCCTTATGGTGACGGCGCTCCGCGTGAGGGCGACCGTAAGCCGTACAGCGGTGGCGGCGACCGTGACCGCAAGCCCTACAGTGGTGGCGACAACCGTAAGCCTTTCGGCAGCCGTGATGACCGTCCGGCGCGCAGCTTTGACCGTGATGACCGTCCGGCTCGCGGCTTTGACCGCGGCGACTCCGGCCCCCGCCAGTTCGGCCGCGACAGGGCGGAAGACCGCCCGGTCCGCGTACCCAACGCCAGGGACCTGCGCAGCGCCAACCGTCCCGACCGCGAGCGTTCACCGCAGATCGACGACGACGTCACGGGCAAGGAACTGGACCGCGCCACGCAGCACCAGATCAAGACGCTCGAGGACAACAGCGCCGAATGGGTGGCCCGCCACCTCGTGATGGCCGGGCGCTTGATCGACGACGAACCCGAGCTCGCCTTCCAGCACGCCCTCGCGGCCAGCCGCCGCGGTGGCCGCCTCGCCGCCGTCCGCGAAGCCGTGGGCCTCACCGCCTACGCTGCCGGCCACTACGGTGAAGCCCTCCGCGAGTTCCGCACCTACCGGCGGATCAGCGGCTCCAACATGCACCTGCCCGTCATGGCAGACTGCGAACGCGGACTCGGCCGGCCCGACCGCGCCCTGGAGATGGCACGTTCCGAGGAAGCCAAGGACCTCGACGCCCCCGGCAAGGCGGAACTTGCAATCGTGGCCGCCGGCGCCCGCACCGATTTGGGCCAGCTGGATGCTGCTGTCTCCGAACTGGAAATCGTCCAGCTGGACATCAACCGGGCGTTCTCCTACAGCCCGCGCCTCTTCCGCGCCTACGCCGATGCCCTTGCCGCGGTAGGCCGCGACACGGAAGCCGAGAAATGGCAGCGCCAGGCCGTCGTTGCCGAGAACGCCCTCGGCCTCGACCTCTCCGAGGACCCCGACATCATCGACCTCGGCTGGGACGAGGAAGAGGAAGCCCGCGAGGAAGCACAGCAGCGCAGGCTCGTCGCCCAGCAGACTGCCCAGCGGTCCGCTGCGGCGGACCAGGAGCAGACGCCCCGTGCTGCCAGCGCCGAGGCTGTTGCCGGGCTCCCGGAAACGAATGACTCTGCCGCGAACGCCCAGGACGCAGGATCCGACGACGCCGAATCCGACTTCTGGGAGTCCGACGACGCCGAGTCCGATGAGGACTCCGTCGAACCTGACGCCCTGGACCGCTCCGAGGTCCTCGCCGGCGACGAGTCCGGTGAGACCAGCCACGACGAGTTCCAGGACGCCGACTCCCGCGACCAGCAACGCTCCGAGGGCTGACCGGACATGGCCGCACCGGAGCTGATCTCTGCCTTCGACGCACTCCTCGCTGATCTCGACGGCGTCGTCTATGCGGGCCCGCACGCCATACCCGGCGCCGTGGAATCCCTGAGCCGGCTCGCCGGGATCGGCGTCGGCCTCGGCTACGTCACGAACAACGCCTCCCGGACACCCGCGCAGGTGGCACAGCACCTGCGCGAGCTGGGCGCCCCGGCGGAGGACCACCAGGTGGTCAGCTCGTCGCAGGCCGCGGGCGAGCTGCTGGCGTCCCTGCTGCCGGCCGGTGCCCGCGTGCTGATCACCGGCGGGGCCTCCCTGGCGCAGGAGATCGAACTCGCCGGGCTGGTTCCGGTCCGCAGCGAGTCGGAGCGGCCCGTCGCCGTCGTGCAGGGCTTCCATCCGGACATCGGGTGGAAAGACCTGGCGGAAGCTGCCTATGTCGTCGCCGGCGGCGCCCTGTGGGTGGCCACCAACACGGACATGTCCATTCCCCAGGCCCGGGGGATTGCCCCCGGCAACGGGACCCTGGTTGCTGCCGTGACGGCTGCCACCGGGCAACGTCCACTGGTCGCCGGGAAGCCGGAAGCGCCGTTGTTCCACGCTGCCGCAAAACGCCTTGCTGCCGATCGGCCGCTCGTCGTCGGCGACCGTCTGGACACCGACATCCTCGGCGGCAACAACGCCGGCTTCGCCACGGTCGCCGTGCTGACCGGCGTCGACACAAGGGAGTCGATCCTGGCCGCCCGCACCCTGGAACGGCCCGACTATCTCATCAACGACCTCACGGACCTCTACCGCCCGTACCCGGTCTTGGAGTCCGACGGCGGGCAGCACCGGTGCGGCGCGGCCTCCGCCGTCGTCGACGGGCAGACGGTAAGGGTCACCGGCGATCCGGGCGACCTCGATGCCTGGCGGGCCGCGTGTTCAGCCTGGTGGACGGCCAACCGGGAGACCGCCGCCGCCCTGGCGCCGGTCCTCGAATGGCTGGATCACTAGACGGGTTTGATTACTAGACTGGGGACCATGACCGAGCCGAACCACGTCACCGAACCGGATCCCAAAAGGGGAGAAGCCCAGGTCACCCGGCCGGCGACTCCGGCCCGGCCGGCGACTCCGGCCCGGCCGGCCGCGCCGGCCCCGGCGGAGCCCGCCGAAGCCGCAGCAGACGCCGGCTCCCAGGATCCCGCCGTCGACGCCCTGCTGGACCGCCTCACCGAACTGCAGGACCTGCCGGTGGCCCAGCACGGGGAGGTCTATGCCGGACTGCATGATGACCTACTGGCCGCCCTGAACGAATCCGTCACCACCACTTCACCGGGAGACTCCGCGAATGAGCAGGCTTGACCAGGCCCTCGTGAGCCGCGGGCTGGCGAGGTCGCGCACGCACGCCGCCCGCCTCATCGCCGAAGGCAAAGTCACTACCAACGGGGAAGTGCTGGCCAAGGCATCCTTCCAGGTCGGCGACGACACGAGCCTCGACGTTGCCGCCTCCAACGAGGACAACTACGTCAGCCGCGCCGGGCACAAGCTGGCCGGTGCGCTGGACGCCTTTCCCGCCGTCAAGGTCGCCGGCAAGCGGTGCCTCGACGCCGGCGCCTCCACCGGCGGTTTCACCGACGTGCTGCTGCGCCGCGGCGCGGACCATGTCGTCGCCGTCGACGTCGGGCATGACCAGTTGGTCCCCGCGATCCGCAACGACCCCCGGGTTTCCGTCCACGAAGGCCTCAACGTCCGCTACATGGCCCCGGCAGAGATCGGCGGTCCCGTGGCGTTGACGGTGGCGGACCTGTCCTTCATCTCCCTCACCCTCGTGCTGGCACCCCTCGCGGCCAGCACAGAACCGGGCGGGGACCTGGTCCTGATGGTCAAGCCGCAGTTCGAGATCGGCAAGGACCGGCTGGGCCGCACCGGCGTCGTCACATCCGACCGGGAGCGCCGCCTCGCCGTGACCAAAGTGGCCGCGGCGGCCATGGATGCCGGGCTGGAACTGAAAGGACTGGCCAGCAGCCCGCTGCCCGGCCAGGACGGAAACGTCGAGTACTTCCTGTGGATAAGACGCGGGATTGGAACAGACCTGCCTAAGATCGAAGAGCGGGACGCAGCCGTTGCTGCGTTACTCGGATCAATCTGGCCCAAGAACTAGAAGCACCAGAAGGCGGAACCCGATGAGCAGGCGCGTCCTCATCCTTGCCCACACAGGCCGCGAGGAGTCCCTCAAAGCTGCCTGGGAAGCGTGCGCCCGGCTCCACGACGCCGGCATCGTTCCCGTGATGCTGAAAACAGAGCTCGGCGACATGGTCCGCTTCTTCGGACACCTCGACCAGCCCGTCGAGATTCTCCATGACCACGTGATGCTGCCCGACGTCGAACTCGTCATGGTGCTCGGCGGCGACGGCACCATCCTCCGCGCGGCAGAGCTGGTGCGCGAGGTCGACGTGCCGCTGCTCGGCGTCAACCTCGGCCATGTCGGCTTCCTGGCCGAGAGCGAGCGGGCGGACCTCGCCCAGACCGTCGAATGGATCGCGAGCCGCGAATACACGGTGGAAGAGCGGATGACCATCGACGTCCAGGTCTGGGTCCGCGGGCAAAAGATCTGGCACACCTGGGCCCTCAACGAGGCCGCGATCGAAAAGGGCAACCGGGAACGGATGCTCGAGGTGGTCACCGAAGTCGACGAACGCCCCCTCACCTCCTTCGGCTGCGACGGCGTTGTCCTCGCCACGCCCACCGGCTCCACCGCCTACGCCTTTTCGGCCGGCGGTCCGGTGGTGTGGCCCGAGGTCGAGGCGCTGCTGATCGTGCCGATCAGCGCCCACGCGCTCTTCGCCAAGCCGCTGGTGGTCTCGCCCCGGTCCCGGCTCGCGGTGGAAATCCTGAACCGCACGAATGCCCAGGGCGTGCTGTGGTGCGACGGCCGCCGCTCGGTGGACCTCCCGCCCGGAGCGCGTGTGGAAGTAACCCGCTCCGCCACGCCCGTGCGGCTCGCCCGCACACACCAGACGCCCTTCTCCGGCCGCCTGGTCCGCAAATTCGAGCTGCCCATCCAGGGCTGGCGCGGACCCATGCCGCAGGCCGCCACCATCCACACGGGGCCGGTGCCCGTCATCCGCACACCAAGGCCGATGCCCCCGCTTCCCACGCCGCCGCAGGCCGGGCCGCCGCCCGCAGGGCCAGGCGAGACCACCGATCCATCGACTGCGAAGTGACCCATGCTTGAAGAACTGAGAATCCGCGACCTGGGCGTCATTACCGACGCCACGCTGCCCCTCGGCCCCGGCCTGAGCGTCGTGACCGGTGAGACAGGTGCCGGCAAGACTATGGTGGTGACCGCCGTCGGGCTGCTGCTCGGGGCACGGTCCGACGCCGGCGCCGTCCGCAGCGGCGCTAAAAGCGCCTCCGCCGAGGCCACCGTGAAACTCGACGCCGGCCACCCCGCCGTGGCGCGCGCCCGTGAGGCCGGAGCAGACGTCGAGGAGTTCGACGGCGGCGCCGAACTGCTGCTCGCCCGCAGCGTCGGCGCGGACGGGCGCAGCCGCGCCTACCTGGGCGGACGCGCCGCGCCGGTGGGAGTGCTCGGCGAGATCGGCGAAACCCTCGTGGTGGTCCACGGCCAGTCCGAACAGATCCGGCTCAAGAGCCCTGTGGCGCAGCGCGGTGCCCTCGACAAATTCGCGGGGGAGACCCTCGCCGCAACCCTTGGCAGCTACCAGGAGCTCCACGCCCGCTGGAAGTCCAGCCAGGCCGAGCTCGATGAGCTTCGCAGCGCCGCCCGGGAGCGCCTCCGCGAGGCCGAATCCCTCGAGGTTGCCCTGGCAGAAATCGACGCCGTCGACCCGCAGCCGGGGGAGGACGAGTCGCTCAAGGCCGAGGCGGTCAAGCTCGCCAACGTCGAGGAACTCCGGATCGCGGCCAGCACCGCGCACCAGGCCCTCATCGCGGAGGACTTCGGCGAAGGCAGCGACGCCACGGCCCTGGTCGACGCCGCCAAACGCACCCTTGAGCACGTCGCCGAACACGACGAGGAGCTCGGCTCCGCGGCCGCCCGGCTGGCCGAGGTGGGCTTCCTGCTCAACGACATCGCCACCGAGCTCGCCAGCTACCAGGCCGCCCTGGACACTGAGGGCCCGGAACGGCTCGCCGAGATCGAGGACCGCCGCGCCGCCCTGGCGAAGCTGGTGCGCAAGTACGCTCCGAGCATCGACGAAGTGCTGGTGTGGGCTGAGGAGGCCCGGAGGAGGTTCCTGGAGCTGCAGGACGACTCCACCCGGATCGAGGCGCTGGACGCCGACGTCACCCGCACCGGGGCGGAGCTGGTCAAACAGGCCGCCGCCGTCAGCAAGCTGCGGAAGAAGGCGGCCAAGGACCTCTCCGCCCGCGTCAGCGCCGAGCTCAAGGCCCTGGCGATGGCGGACGCCACCCTGGTGATCAATGTCGAGTCCGGCGGCCCGCCCGGCCCGTTCGGCGCGGACGAGATTTCCTTCCTGCTCCAGCCGCACTCCGGCGCCCCCGCCCGCCCGCTGGGCAAGGGCGCCTCCGGCGGTGAACTGTCCCGCGTGATGCTCGCCATCGAGGTGGTGCTCGCCGCCGTCGACCCGGTCCCCACCTTCGTGTTCGACGAGGTCGACGCCGGCGTGGGCGGCCGCGCCGCCGTCGAAATCGGCCGCCGGCTGGCAATGCTCGCCCGGCACGTCCAGGTGCTCGTGGTGACGCACCTGCCGCAGGTGGCGGCATTCGCCGACCAGCACATCCGGGTCACCAAGACGTCCGTGCGCGGCGCCGACGGGGCCACGGCCACCGGCTTCACCTCCAGTGACGTCCAGCTTCTCGACGCCGCAGAGCGTGTCCGGGAGCTGGCCCGCATGCTGGCCGGCCAGGAAGACTCCGAATCCGCCCAGGCCCACGCCCAGGAACTGCTGGACGACGCCCGGCTCCTGCCGCAGGCATGACCGCCCCGGACTGAACACACCACCGGCGGCCGGACGCTGCCGGGATGACAATCACAGCGGCTTGCCGCGAACAGACCCCTTGAAGGACGAATTGATGATAGGCTCGAACTCCGTGGTGCAGCGATCAAATTCCCGTGTAAATTCCCGGTTTCCGGACTCGTCCAAGACGACCAAACACATCTTCGTCACCGGTGGTGTGGCGTCCTCGCTCGGTAAGGGACTGACGGCTTCGAGCCTCGGTCACCTCCTGCGGGCACGCGGCTTGTCTGTAACAATGCAAAAGCTCGATCCCTATCTGAATGTGGATCCGGGCACGATGAACCCCTTCCAGCACGGCGAAGTCTTCGTCACTGACGACGGCGCCGAAACGGACCTCGACATCGGCCACTACGAGCGCTTCCTCGATGAGAACCTCGAAGGCTCGGCCAACGTCACGACCGGCCAGGTCTACTCCACCGTGATCGCCAAGGAACGCCGCGGCGAATACCTCGGCGACACCGTCCAGGTCATCCCGCACATCACCGATGAGATCAAGCGGCGCATGCGGCTTCCCGCCGAGGGCAAGCACGCCCCCGACGTCATCATCACCGAGATCGGCGGCACCGTCGGCGACATCGAGTCGCAGCCGTTCCTCGAATCCGCCCGCCAGGTCCGCCAGGACGTCGGCCGCGGCAACGTGTTCTTCCTCCACGTCTCCCTCGTGCCGTATATCGGCCCGTCACAGGAACTGAAGACCAAGCCGACGCAGCACTCCGTTGCCGCGCTGCGTTCCATCGGCATCCAGCCCGAGGCGATCGTGATCCGTTCGGACCGCGAAGTGCCGCAGGCCATGCGCGACAAGATTGGCCGCATGTGCGACGTCGACATCGACGCGGTCATCGGCTGCCCGGATGCCCCGAGCATCTACGACATCCCGAAGACCCTGCATTCCCAGGGACTGGATTCCTACATCGTCCGTGCCCTGGACCTGCCGTTCAAGGACGTTGACTGGACCAGCTGGGACAGGCTCCTGGATGCGGTCCACAACCCCAAGCACGAGGTTGAGATCGCCCTGGTCGGCAAGTACATCGACCTGCCGGACGCCTACCTGTCCGTGACCGAGGCCCTGCGCGCCGGCGGCTTCGCCAATGACACCAAGGTCAAGATCCGCTGGGTCCCCTCGGACGAATGCGACACCCACGAAGGCGCCGTCAAGTCCCTGGACGGGGTCGACGCGATCTGTGTTCCCGGCGGCTTCGGCATCCGCGGACTCGAAGGAAAGCTCGGCGCGCTGAAGTACGCCCGCGAAAGCAGGCTTCCGGTCCTGGGTCTCTGCCTTGGCCTGCAGTGCATGGTGATCGAGTACGCCCGCAACGTGGTCGGCCTCGAAGGCGCCTCCTCCTCCGAATTCGAGCCGGACTCCAAGTACCCGGTCATCGCCACCATGGAAGAGCAGCTGGACTTCGTGGACGGCAAGGGCGACCTGGGCGGCACCATGCGCCTGGGACTCTACGAGGCCAAGCTGGACGAAGGGTCCGTGGTCGCAGAGACCTACGGCACCACGAAGGTCAGCGAACGGCACCGCCACCGCTACGAGGTCAACAACAAGTACCGCGACCAGATTGCAGCCCAGGGACTGGTGTTCTCCGGAACGTCGCCCGACGGCAAGCTCGTCGAGTACGTCGAACTTCCCCGCGAAGTCCACCCGTACTACGTGGCCACGCAGGCACACCCGGAACTCAGCTCACGCCCGACCCGGCCGCACGCGCTGTTCTCGGGACTGGTCAAGGCCGCACTGGAGCACCAGCACGGCGCGGGCGAGCCCGCTGCCGCCGCTGCCAAGCCGGCGGCCGCCAAGCCTTCCCCGGCAGTGTCGAAGTAACACCCAACTGAATCAAAGGACGGCGCGATGCCCGGTAACCCTGAGACCCCCAATGCTGCACGGCAGGTTTCGGACGAACCGAGCCCGCGCCGTCTTTTGTCTTCGCGGACGGTCTATGAAGGCCGGATCTGGGATGTGGTCAGTGACAGTTTCCAGCTCAACGACGACGGCGATCCGCTCGTCCGCGACTACATCGACCACCCCGGCGCGGTGGCAGTCCTGCCGATGAACGACGACGGCGAGGTGCTGCTGATCAAGCAGTACCGGCACCCTGTCGGCATGGACCTGTGGGAGATTCCGGCCGGGCTCCTCGATGTTGAAGGCGAGGATTTCGTCGTTGGCGCGGCACGCGAGCTGGCCGAGGAAGCCGACCTCGTCGCCGGGCAGTGGAACGTGCTGGCCGATTTCTTCAATTCCCCGGGGTCCTCCAGCGAAGCCATCCGCATCTACCTCGCCCGGGGCCTGAGCGACGTGCCCGGCCACGAACTCCACGTCCGCACCGACGAGGAAGCCGAAATCGAGTTGCACTGGATTCCGCTCGATGATGCCGTAGCAGCCGTGCTGGAGGGGCGCCTGCACAACCCGTCCGCCGTCGTCGGGATCCTCGCCGCCGCGGCCGCCCGGGACGGCAACTTCCGGGGCCTCCGTCCGGGCTACGCGCCGTGGCCCGCGCACCCCAGCCAGCGCTGATGGCGGAACCGCTGACTGTGGCGCCGCCGGCTGCTGCGCCCCTGCAGGTCAAAGCGTCTTCTGCGGCCGCCAAGGCGGCGCACGCCACCACCCGCACGCAGCCTCCGGCGCGGCCGCTGACAGCAATTGACTGCGCCATCACGGACTACCTGCAGCACATGGGGGTGGAACGCGGACTCGCGGCAAATACCCTCTCCGCGTACCGGCGGGACCTGGCCCGCTACGCCCGGCACTTGGCCCGGACCGGCCGCCAGCGCCCGGCCGAGATCAGCCGGCATGACGTCACCGGTTTCGTCCAGGCGCTCTCTGACGGGTCCGACGGCGGATCGGCACTGGGCATCCGGTCGGCGGCCCGGACGGTGGTGGCTGTCCGCGGACTCCACAAGTTCTGGGCCCTCGAAGGTGTCACTCCCACCGACCCCGCCAGCGACGTCCACCCGCCCATGCCCGGCAAACGCCTGCCCAAGGCCATCAGCGTCGACGAGGTGACGAGGATCCTGGAGGCGGCAGGAACGGATACGGCCACGGGGCTGCGCGACCGGGCACTGCTGGAGTTCCTGTATTCCACGGGCGCCCGCATCAGCGAGGCAGTGGGCCTCGACGTCGACGACATCTCCCTGCAGACGCCCGGAGCGGCGGAGGAGCCCGGCCCGGCAATCGTCCGGCTTTTCGGCAAGGGTTCCAAGGAACGGCTGGTGCCGCTCGGTTCGTTCGGCGCCCGTGCGCTCGACGCCTACCTCGTCCGCGGCCGGCCGCTGCTGGCGGCAAAGGGCAAGGGGACCCCGGCGCTGTTCCTTAACGCGCGCGGCGGACGGATCAGCCGGCAGAGCGCCTGGACGATCCTGAAGACGGCCGCCGAGAAAGCCAACATCACCAAGGACGTCTCGCCGCACACCCTGAGGCACTCCTTCGCCACGCACCTGCTCGAGGGCGGGGCGGACGTCCGGGTGGTGCAGGAACTGCTGGGCCATGCCTCCGTGACCACCACGCAGGTCTACACCCTGGTCACCGCGGACACCCTGCGGGAGATCTACGCCGCCGCGCATCCGAGGGCGCTGGGCTAAAGGCACCGTCCCGCCACTTGGCCTGTCGGAGCGCACGCTAACCTGTTCTGCCGGGTCACCGGCCGCTACGGGTCAGGGCTGGCGGGGTGCGACAACTATCTGGACCTCGTCTTCGTAGAGAACGGTTCCTGGATCGTCGGAGTGCAGCTTCTGGTATTCGACGTCGTGGCGCCGCAAGAGGTCCGTATAGAAGTCCAGATCCTCGAGAAGGTGATTCGCTGTGCTCTTGAACCAAGCCTGAGCTGTCGGGTTGATCTCGCGGTTGGATCAACGGTCGCCGGGTCCAGGTAGGCGGCATCGGCCCGATCGTTCGCGCGTCGCCAGCCGGCCCGGTCTTCGGCGCTGAGCCGCCGCTGCTGGCAAGACCGTTAGCGAGAGCGAAGATGCCCGGATAGGTACCCCGGCCGTTTGGGTGTGTTGCCTGGTACCGGATGTATTTGGCAGGTTCTTCGATTTCCACTGTCGACGGTTGCCGGATCATCTCACCATCCGGGCGGCGACGATGTCTGGAGCACCCGGGTCGGTCTGCTCCGCCCCATCGAATTCAAATCCGTTGCGACGATAGAACGCCACTGCCCGAGGATTATCCTTCGCAACCCACAGCATCGCGGGAGCATCACCCGCCGTGGCGTCAAGCAACGCCTGTCCCACCCCGGTGCCATGGTGGGCTGCCGCTACGTAAATGCTGAACACCTGACGATCGCGCGGGACGTGCTGGCCCTCAGCGCTGAAGCTGGGGCCGGTGAACGCGAAGCCGATGATCTGCCCGCTGCTCTCCGCGATTCTGATAGTCCTTTCCTCGCGTGGATTCCGGAGCATGTGAGTCCACATCTGGTGGCGGCCCTGGACGTGCTCGTCGGTGAAGAAGTCCTCCGGGAGCAAATGGGAGTAGGCCTCCCGCCAGGTGGCCACATGAAGTTCAGCGATCTGCGGTGCGTCGGAAAGCGCGGCCTCGCGCAGCGTGAATGGCATCACCACATCCTGCCAGACTCCTCGGCCCGCTAAGTTTTTCTTGTCCGCGTGTAAGAAAGTACTCTTCACGGGACACTTAGCCATTAGGAAGAAGTCATCCGATGTCCGGGGGAAACACCATGCTGGCCGCCAAAGAGCAAGCGTTCATTGACCTGCACACTCAGCATTCCGCGCGGGTCTACGGCTACATTGCCCGCCGCATCAATGACCGCCACCGCGCCGAGGAACTGGCGGCGGACGTCTTCAGAATTGCCTGGCAGAAGCAACTGTCGGAGCCGCCCGGCATTGGCTGGCTGCTGGCCACCGCCCGGAATGTGATCGGCAATGAATACAAGGGACGACGCCGCCGCCAGGAACTCACCGACCGGCTGAAGGAAGAGGCCCGCAGCCAGATCCCCGGAGCAGACACTGAAGAACAGGCGGCTGTGGCAGCAGTGCTGGTGCAGCTAAGGGAGCGGGACCGCGAGGTTCTAATGCTCAGCTACTGGGACGATCTGACCACCGCTGAACTGGCCCAGACGCTGGGATGTTCTCCTTCGGCTGCCGCGGTCCGCCTCCACCGTGCCCGCCGCGCTTTCGCGAAGGCCGCACCCTCTCACCTCATGACCGAACGGAAGGACTAGCCATGGACCGCATCGAACAGCTCATGAAGGATGCCAAGCCGCGGGTGGGAGCACCCGGCGCGGTACCGGGAAGCCAACCTGCCCGCTCGATTGTCTACTCCACCGATCCGAATGTTGTCAGCCTTGAAGGGCGCACCCCGGCGCGGCGCAGGCGCATGCGGACTGCGGCGGCGACCGTCCTTGCCGCTGCGGCTGTCGTGGCCGCCGTCGTCGTTGGCGGCAACCTGATGCCGCAGCCGGCCCCGGGACCGGCCCAGACGGGCAGCCCGACGCCTACTGTCTCCGCCAGCTCCACCCCGTCCCCAAGCCCGTCCCGCGCCGCCCCCACGGCGTCTCCCACGAAAGCGAGTCCTGCCGCTTTGAGTACCGGCGGTGTCGCATGCACTCTGGACAACGTCGACCAGCAGCGCAGTGACCAGGTGCGGGCGATCATCCCGATTGCACCCGCGGAACAGGGCTACTACACGGTGCTGGGTTGCGCCGGCGGATGGCTCGCCTACTCCATCTCGGACGACGGGGTCAGGGCACTAAAGCTCGACGGCGGCAACGCCTGGTTCAAGATCGCCAAACTGCAGAATGGCCGTTTCCTCTGCGATGTCCGGCAACCCTGGTCCAGCGTCTTTAACTGGGAGTTCCAGGCCACGAACAATGAAGGCCTCACGCCGCAGCAGGCCATGGACAAGCAATTCGCGCAGAACGGGATACCGGTCGAACTGCGTCCCCAGCTCGTGGGCGACGGGCCGGCAGCCGGATAGCCGCGGCACCCCGCGCCGGATATAGGGTTGAGCACATGACGTCCACGCCGGTCACCCTCTGCTTCCTGCTCGGTGAGTCGGAGCGCGGTACAGTCGTGCTGCTGGGCCTCAAACGGACCGGCTTCGGCACGGGCAAGATCGTGGGCATTGGCGGCCACGTGGAAGCGGGGGAGAGCGACGCCGAGGCCATCGTCCGGGAGGTCTGGGAGGAAGCCGGCGTCGTTGTCCGGCAGGAGGACCTGGCCCATGCCGGCGTCGTCGAGTTCATCTTTCCCTCCAGGACGGAGTGGAACATGTCGTGCAGGCTGTTCACCGCCAGATCCTGGGAAGGCGAACCCGCGGAAAGCGCGGAGATCACGCCCGAATGGTTCGCCGTCGACGAACTGCCGCTGCACCGCATGTGGCAGGACGCCGAGCACTGGCTGCCTCCCGCCCTGGCAGGTGAACGGATCGACGTCGTCGTGGTCCTCAACGAGGACAACGAAACGGTGGCTTCGGTCAGGTACCCCTCCGCACCACGGTGAGCCAGACGTACAAGGCGAAACATTCCGCGACTCGAAATCGTGTTGCGGTGAATGCGACAGCACGGGCAGTAGCCTGAGGTTCGAACTTCGCGCCGCAGCGGTCCACGCACTTCTTGTGGCTTAGCTGAACACGGCACACGGACGAGATGGGGACAGGGTATGGGCTCAAGCAATCACGGCATTCCGGACGGGGACCCTTACGACGAAGGGCCGTCGAACGACGCGGCACCCCGCCGGCGCTGGCCCTGGGCGGCTGCTGTCGTTGCCCTCGCCGTGGCGGCTGTCGCCGGTGGCGTTGCCGTGGCCGGCAACATGGTGTCCGCGGACCCGGCCCGCTCGACGACGGGAGTCGTGGCACCGACAGCGACGGGGGCGATGACGTCGACGCCGTCGGCCGCCGTTGCGACGTCTGTTGCCGTGCAACCATCGGCAACTTCGGCGCCCGCCACGTCCGACGCCGCCACACCGCCGCCCGCCCCCGGCGTCTGGCGGACTTTCAGCAGCGATGATGGAAAGGTCAGCTTCGACTACCCGGGTGCATGGAGTGTTTCCACTCCGGCCGGGGCTGCCGGTTCCGGGGAGGTGGACGTGGACGTTTCCGACGAAGCCGGCCTGGTGGTGGCCTCACTGCATCTGGGGCCGGCTGGTGGATTCGGCGGCGCCTGCCAGGGCGCGGTTCCCTACTCGGTGCTGGATTCGGTCGAAGTCGCCCTTCCGTACCAGCCGTCTAAGGGATCCGTCACGCCGAGGTTCGCCTTCCGGGCTCTCCAGGAATCGGACCGGGTCACAGCGTCCTACGGACTGACCAGCACGCCGGCAGGGCAGGGCGGCACGACATGCATGTTCTACAACATGGTCAATGGACCTGCCGAGACCCCGACCTACACCTTCGCCGACGCCTTCCAGGTCCGCGCCGGGGACCCGGAGGAAATCCCGGGCCGCAAGGGCGCCAAGGCGTTTCCCTCCATGGACGCCGCCCGGGCCTACATGGAGACCTCCGAGTATCTGAACGCCAAGCGCATGATTACTTCACTCAAGCTCAGCGCCGGCTGACGGTACACGAAACAACACAACACACAAAACGACGGCGGGCCGGCCACCTTTCCAGGTGACCGGCCCACCGTCGTTTGTGCTGCAGGAACCGAGGCTACGGCAGGTGCCGTTCCTCGACGCCGTTGTACTCGCTCAGCGGGCGGATCAGGGAGTTCGAGTCCAACTGCTCCATGATGTGCGCGGTCCAGCCGGTGATGCGGCTGGCGACGAACAGGGGAGTAAACGTCGGGGTGTCGAAGCCCATCAGGTGGTACGTGGGTCCGGCCGGGTAGTCGAGGTTCGGCTTGATGGCCTTCGCCTCGTCCATCGCCGTTTCCAGGCCGTTGTACAGCCCCAGCAGTTCCGGCCGGCCGTAGTGCGCGATCATTTTGTCCAGGGCGGCCTTCATCGTGGGCACGCGGGAGTCGCCGTGCTTGTAGACGCGGTGCCCGAAGCCCATGACCTTCTTCTTGTGCGCCAGGGCGTCCTCCATCCACGCCTTCGCGCGGGTGTGGGCCTCCTCCAGCGACTCCTCCGGCCGGATGCCGATCTCGTCGAAGGTGTGCATGACGGCCTCGTTCGCGCCGCCGTGCAGCGGGCCCTTGAGCGCCCCGATCGCCCCGGTCACGGCCGAATGCAGGTCCGACAGGGTCGAGGTGATCACGCGGGCCGTGAAGGTGGAGGCGTTGAAGGAGTGCTCGGCATACAGAATCATCGAGACGTTGAAGGCCTCAACGACTTCCTGAACGGGTTCCTCGCCGAAGGCCATCCAAAGGAAGTTCGCGGAGTAGCCCAGGTCGTCGCGGGGAGCCACGACATCCTGGCCGTGCCTGCGGCGCTGGTCGTAGGCCACGATCGCCGGCATGGCCGCGAAGAGGTCCACCGCTTTGGCCATGTTGGCCTCCCGCGAGGAATCCTCCGCGAGCGGGTGCCGGGCGCCCATGACGGAGGCCGCCGTGCGGCAAACGTCCATCGGGTGCGAGGTGGTGGGCAATGCGTCCACCACCTGCTTCACCACCGGATCGATCGCACGCCCTGCGCGTTCCCGCGCCGTGAACTCCGCCAGCTGCTCCGGGGTGGGCAGTTCGCCGTTCCAGAGCAGGTAGGCGACTTCCTCGAAGCTGCAGTTGGCGGCCAGTTCCTGCACGGGGTATCCGCGGTATAGCAGCGAATTGGTGTCCGGGTTCACCTTGGAGACCGCGGTGTAATCCACCACGACGCCGGCGAGGCCCTTTTTGATCTCTTGTTCAGCCATGCTGAAACTCCTTTGTTCCTGTCGCCTGTGTTGGACCGGCCGGAGCCGGAAGCCCGATGCGGGGTTTACTGTCCCGGGATCTGGAAATTGAAAACCCCGGTATCGAAGCTGTTGTAGGCCTCGTAGTCCACGAGGTCATACAAACGCGCCCGGGTCAGCATGTTCCCGACCTGGGCTTCCTGGGTACCGTCAGCCCTAATCGATTCCAGCGTACGCTCCGCAGCGCCCATGGCACTACGGAGCAGCGTCACCGGGTAGATGATCATGTTGACGCCGACGCCGGCGAGCTGCTCCACCGTGAACAGCGCGCTCTGGCCGAACTCGGTCATGTTGGCCAGGATCGGCACGTCGACGGCGTCCCGGATGGCCTGGAACTCGCTGAGGTCCTTCATGGCCTCCGGGAAGATGGCGTCGGCACCGGCCTCCACGAGCGCTTTGGCGCGGTCCTGCGTGGCCGTCAGCCCGTCCGTGGCACGGATGTCGGTCCGCGCCATGATCAGGAAGTTCGGGTCGCGCCGGGCATCGGCCGCCGCCCGGATGCGCTTGGTGGCGGTGTCCAGGTCCACGACGTTCTTGCCGTCGAGGTGGCCGCAGCGCTTCGGGTTGAACTGGTCCTCGATGTGCAGGCCGGCCAGGCCGGCGTTCTCGAGTTCCTGGACCGACCGGGCCACGTTCATCGGCTCGCCGAATCCGGTGTCGGCGTCGACGATTGCCGGCAGGTCCGTCATCCGCGCGATCTGCCCGGCGCGGGTGGCCACCTCGGTGAGCGTGGTCAGCCCGATGTCCGGCAGGCCCAGGTCGTTGGCCAGGACGGCGCCGGAAATGTAGACCCCGGCGAAGCCCTTCTCCTCGATCAGCCGGGCCGAGAGCGGGTTGAACGCGCCCGGGAACTGCTGGATCGTCCCGGACGCCAGGAGCTCGCGGAAACGGATCCGCTTCTGCTCCGGCGTGACCTTCGAGTACAGCATTTAGAAGAGTCCCTTCGGGGCTGCGGCCAGGTCGATCACGCCGTCGGCGGCCTTGATGTTGAGCTGGTCCAGCTCGCCGGCGGCCAGTTCGGGCAGGCGGGCGGCGGCGGCCAGGAAGCGTTCGATTTCCTCTTCGGCGACCAGTCCTGCGGCGAGGGTGCGGAACTTGTTCACGTACTGTTCCCGTGCGAAGGGCCGGGCGCCCAGCGGGTGGGCGTCGGCGACGGCGATCTCGTCGGTGATGACCGTGCCGTCCGTGAGCGTGATGACAACCGTGCCGCCGAAGGCCTTCTCCGCGATGTCCAGCGAGTGGTAGCGGCGGGTCCATTCCGGGTCCTCGACGGTGGTGACCTTGTGCCAGAGGTCCACGGTGTCCGGGCGCGCGGCGCGCTCCGGGGCGTAGGAATCCACGTGGTGCCAGGCGCCGTCCTGCAGGGCGACCGTGAAGATGTACGGGATGGAGTGGTCCAGCGTTTCTCGGCTGGCCGTGGGGCTGTACTTCTGCGGGTCGTTGGCGCCGGAGCCGATCACGTAGTGCGTGTGGTGGCTGGTCTTGATCAGCACGGACGCCACGTTGGCCGGGTCGGTGACCTCGGGGTGCTCGCCGTGGAGCTTGCGGGCCAGGTCGATCCACGCCTGCGCCTGGTATTCGGCCGAGTGCTCCTTGGTGTACGTGTCCATGATGGCGCGCTTTGCCTCGCCCGGCGTCGGCAGCGGCACCATGTAGGAGGCGTCCGGGCCGTCCAGCATCCAGGCGATGACGCCGTCCTCGCCCTCGTAGATCGGCACGGGGGAGGTCTGGCCGCGCATGGCCCGATCCGCGGACTCGACGGCCATCTTGCCGGCGAACGCGGGGGCGTGCGCCTTCCAGGTGGAGATCTCGCCCTTGCGGGACTGCCGCGTGGCGGTGGTGGTGTGCAGGGCCTGGCCGACGGACTGGAAGATCGTCTCGACGTCGAGCCCCAGCAGGGTGCCGATGCCGGCGGCGGCGGCGGGGCCGAGGTGCGCGACGTGGTCGATCTTGTGCTTGTGCAGGCAGATGGCCTTGACCAGGTTGACCTGGATCTCGTAGCCGGTGGCGATGCCGCGGATCAGGTCCTGGCCGCTGGAACCGATGTGCTGGGCGACCGCGAGGATCGGCGGGATGTTGTCACCCGGGTGGGAGTAGTCCGCAGCGAGGAAGGTGTCATGGTAATCGAGTTCACGGACGGCGACGCCGTTGGCCCACGCCGCCCATTCGGGGGAGACGCGTTCTTCGATGCCGAAGACCTTGGAGCCCTTGCCGCCGGTGGTGGGGCCGTGGGTGAGCGCCTGGGCGCGGGCCGCGACGATCGGCGCGCGGTTCAGGGAGGCGATGGCCACCGAGGCGTTGTCGATGACGCGGTTGATCACCATGTCGGTGACCTCGTCGGAGACGGCGACGGGATCTGCGGCGACGGTCGCGATCTTGAACGCGAGCTGGTCCTCGCGGGGCAGGTTTTCCTCGCTCTTGTAAACGCGGACGTGGTGTTCCTTGACCATGATGCTCCTTAGTTAGTGAGGTACGTGGGTGGCTTTGACGTGGGAAAGACTGCGGTGCAGGTGAAGCGTGGTGGCGGCCTCGGCCAGGCGGGGATTGCCGGCGGCGATCGCCTCGGCGATGGCGGCGTGCTCGGCGGCGGCGGCGGTGAGCCGTTCGGCGTCGTCGGCCGCCAGTCGGCGGACCCGGACCAGGTGGACGCGCAGGCTGCGCATTGCCTGGGCAAGGTAGGAGTTCTGAATCGCGGCGTCGATGGCCGTGTCCAGCCGGCCGACCAGCCCGTAGTAGGCGTGCCGGGCCGGGTCCTCGCCGTTGATCAGCGCCGGGGCGTCGCGGAGTTCGTCGCGGAGCTGTTCAAAGGTGGCGGCGTCACCGCGTTCGGCGGCCAGCGCCGCGGCCTTGCCCTCGAGAGTTTCGCGCAGTTCGAACAGTTCGTCGATGTCCTCCAGCGAAATGCCGGTGACGACGACGCCGCGGCCGCCCGCCGTCGTCGTCAGGCCTTCCGCGCTGAGCCGGCTGAGGGCCTCCCGCAGGGGTGTGCGGGAGATGCCAAGCCGCTCGGATTGCTCCACTTCGGCGAGGACCGTCCCGGGCAGGAGGCGCCATTCAATGATGTCCTCACGCAGGTCCGCATAGGCCTTGTCGCTCGCACGCATCCCGACTCCTTCGTTGACTGACGGATCCAGTGTATACACGGAAGTTCAATTTGCCCAGCATTCCGCCATTCAGCGGTCCAAGGGCGACCCTTGTGTATACATAAGTCTTGTGTAGCGTGCCCGGGCGGGGCTACCATGAGCTCCATCACAACGTCGTGGACGGGACTCATTTTTATGGTTACGAAGAACTACCGGGACAGCTACTCGCGCAGCCTGGAGACGCCCGAAGCATTCTGGCTGGAGGCGGCAGAAAAGATCTCGTGGTCCGCCCCGCCGCAGCGTGCCCTCGATCCCGGCAGGGCGCCGCTGTACGACTGGTTCCCCGACGGGATCCTGAATACCTCCTATAACGCGCTGGACCGTCACGTCGCGGAAGGACGGGGCGGACAGGACGCCCTGATCTACGACTCCGCGATGCTCGGCACGCAGCGGCGGTACAGCTATGCGGAGCTGACGGACCTCGTCGCCCGGTTCGCCGGGGTCCTGCGCAGCCAGGGCGTCGGCAAGGGCGACCGTGTCGTGATCTACATGCCGATGATCCCGGAAGCGGCGATCGCCATGCTCGCCACGGCCCGGCTCGGCGCTGTCCACTCGGTCGTTTTCGGCGGCTTCGCGCCCAAGGAACTTGCCGCCCGCATCCGGGACGCGGCCCCCGCCGCCGTCGTCACGGCCTCCGGCGGCATTGAACCCTCGCGCCGGATCGAATACCTCCCCGCCGTCGAGGAGGCTCTCGGTCTGGCCGGAACGCCGGACGTTCCGGTCCTGGTCAAGGCCAGGGAAGGTTTCGCCTCCTCGGTGGCCGGCCACGCAGGCTGGCTGGACTGGGACGCAGAGATGGCCGCCGCCGCGCCGGCCGCCCCGGTGGATGTCAAGGCCACGGACCCGCTCTACATTCTCTACACCTCGGGAACCACCGGCGCGCCCAAGGGCGTCGTGCGGGACAACGGCGGCCACGCTGTCGCGCTGAGCTGGACTCTGGAGAACATCTACGACATCGGACCCGGTGACGTCATGTGGACCGCGTCCGACGTCGGCTGGGTCGTGGGGCACTCCTACATTGTCTATGGGCCTTTGCTGGCGGGCGCCACGACCGTCCTCTACGAAGGCAAGCCCGTGGGCACGCCCGACGCCGGGGCATTCTGGCGGGTCATCCAGGACCACGAGGTCAACGTGCTGTTCACCGCGCCCACCGCCCTTCGCGCCATCCGGAAGACCGACCCTGAGGCGAAGCTGCTCGAAAAGTACGACGTCTCCAGCCTGCGTACCCTGTTTGCCGCGGGCGAACGCCTGGACACCGACACCTTCCACTGGGCGTCGCGGATCCTGGGCGTCCCGGTGGTGGACCACTGGTGGCAGACCGAGACAGGCTGGGCCATCTGCGCCAACCCGCGCGGCCTCGACGGGCTGCCGATCAAGGCAGGCTCGCCCAGCGTGCCGATGCCCGGGTTCAAGCTGAACATCGTCGACGGGGCGGGCACGGACGTCGAGGCCGGGACCGAGGGCAACATCGTGCTGGCGCTCCCGCTGCCGCCCGGCACGCTGACGACGCTCTGGGGCAACGATGAGCGCTACATCTCCTCCTACCTGCAGGCCTTCGACGGCTACTACGCCACCGGCGATTCCGGCTACCGGGACGAGGACGGCTACCTCTTTGTGATGGGCCGCACCGACGACATCATCAACGTTGCAGGCCACCGGCTGTCCACCGGCGCCATGGAGCAGGTGATCGGCCAGCACCCGGCCGTCGCCGAATGCGCCGTGATCGGCCTCGCGGATCCGTTGAAGGGCCAGCGCCCCAGCGGCTACGTGGTGCTGAAGTCAGGGGTGGATGTGCCCGAGGAGATCCTGGTGAAGGACCTGGTCGCCCTGGTCCGCCGCGACATCGGCGCCGTCGCGGACTTCAAGCACGTCACCGTGGTCGAGGCCCTGCCGAAGACCCGGTCCGGCAAGATCCTGCGCAAGACCATGCGCCAGATCGCCGACGGCGAGGATTACGTGGTGCCCTCGACGATCGAGGACGCCGGCGTGATTGACCAGCTGATCGGGACCCTGCGGCCTGCCGCCACGGGGGAGTAGCTGCGGAGTAGCGGTGTTACCTGTCACGCTGAGCAGGCTTTTGGATGCCCCGCCGGCTCCGACGGCATGATTCCGCTGCCGGGACATCAACCGTGCGTAGGCGCCGAACGGCATCTCCGGGGATATAAGCTGCATGCCATGATGACCAACCAGCGCCTCAAGCCACTGCTCGAGCAGTACGACTGGGCGACGGAACGACTTATCACTCGCCTCGCCGGGCCCACCAGCAACTCGGGTGATGACAGCGACGTCGACGTACCGGTACTGACGGACGCCGAGTACCTCTGGGAACCGGTCGACCGGTGCTGGTCGGTACGGAGGCGCGCCGATGGGCCCGGGCCCGGCGCCATCAAGCTCATCGGCGCGGGTGAGTGGGGGCGAGACGGCGCCCCCGAAAGTCCGTGGCCTCCGCCCTTCACAACGATCGCCTGGCGGCTTGACCACATCTCCGAGACGCTGCTGGGCCGATCCAACCACCTCGGGGGCGACCGAACGTTCGATCGAGCGACGTACGAGTCACGACCAGATGCAGCCGGCGCTATCGAGAGGTTCCGTCAGGCCGCAGCCGACTGGCGCCGGGTACTACTCAGTGTCGATGAGTCCGACTATGACCGGACCGGGCTAAGCAGCTACCCGTACGGCAGCGATCCAGAGGAGACGTTTCCGCCGATCGTGTGGTGGGAGAACCAGGAGATCCTGCACCACGGAGCCGAGATCGCGCTGCTCCGCGACCTCTACGTTCACCGCGCTCAGTAGCGACGAGCGCGCACCGCGGGCGGCTCAGCTGCCGGAGTCTCTGCGAAGCCGGCAATTCCATGAATGTGTCCCGCGCCATAGAGAATTTAACGTCATCTCGTGCACGAGATGATCAAGAGGTTAGGCCCGCATCGGCGCAAATGTGCCCGCCAAGGGATCTATTAACCATCAGGGCCGCCCGGGTGTACTCGCTGCACCGCCTCGGGCATGGAAGCAAACGAACAACGGGTGGCGGACGCGGGGTGGGAGTTGGGTGTGGCCGCGGGCCGAGCTGAGTAGCTGTCTCAATCGTCAGCCCTTGGTCGCGCCCTCCTTCACGTGCGCCTCAAGGACGTCACGGACGCTTGTCCAAACTTGCGGCCCGTAGCGGTCGTTGTTCACGTGATGCAGCTGAGCCTCGCCACTGAACATACTGACGAAGTACTGCATACCCTGCCAGGCAGGGAAGGTCGCCTCCTCGTCCTTTGATACGCGACGCCCAATCCGGGCCATGCCGGACAGCATTCCCGTGGTGCCGGCCCACTGGGTGGTGAACGCAGCGCCGGTGAGCTCGGTCATGATCCGCGCGATGCCTCGGGCTGTTACGCGGTCCCCGGCCACCTCGACGACGCGGGGTGCGGCGTCGTCCAGTGCCACAAGCGCGACGGTGCGGGCGACGTCGTCCTTCGTGGTGAAGTCCAGCAGCTGGTCCGGCGAGGACCAGTAGAGGATCTTGTGCCGCCTGAAAAGGATCATCGGAGCCTGTCCGGTCAGCATGTCCGCGAAGGCGCCGTTGAGCACGGACGTGGCGTGGAGCGGCGTGGCATCGAGGTCGGCAGCGAACTCCCTGCGCAGTTCGAAGTTGCGGTTGCTGCCCGGGGTGACACGGCGATAATCAGCCGAGTAGTCGGACGGGATGAAGCGTTTCACACCGGCTCCAACGGCCGCAGCTAACAGAGCCCGCTGGGCGTCGAGGATCACGGAGCGCGCGCCGCTGACTGCGGACACGACGATTTCAGCGCCGGAGAGGGCGTCGACGAGGCCGCCGTGGTCCGTATAGGCGGCCTCGCGAATCTCCACCCGGTCACGCTCCCCGTACATCGCTTGGGCGGTTGCGCCGCCCGGGCGGGTCAGAACACGAACGACGGCTTCGGGGTCGGCGGCGAGCAGCTCGCGGACGATCCGGTGGCCGAGGTCACCGGTGGCTCCGGCGACGAGGACGGTGGTCATGATGAGGTGCTCTTCTCTGTATAAGTGGTGTCGCGGGAATCCCAATAACGATCCCACGACGGGACATATGAACTGCAGAGCGTCCGGTTGTCTAAGATCGGCATAGTAAAATCTACGGTCTTGGGGGAGATATGAAACTGATTTTTAGGCGGATTCCGTCCCCGGCGGACGATGAATGACGCGGCGTGAAGGCTGGGGCGCGGCGCTTGTTGGTGCGGCCGGTTTCACCTTCTGGTGGGCAACGGTTATTTGGGCCGCGTCCGCCTCGGACGCCGCTGGCCGGCAAGTCGTTTTCTTTTATCGAGGTGTTTCCGGCTCCGAGATTACTGGATGGATTCAGCTGGTAAGTCTGCTTGGAGGCGCTGTGGGCTCGTTTCTGCTTGCCTCCTCGCTGATAGGCCGAATCCGCCAGCGGTGGCTGCGGCGAAGCCTGGGGTGGTCAGCCTGCGCCGCCTCCATCCTGGCGGCGCCCTATCTGGCAGTGGTCGTTCTTGTCGCCTATCTAGGCGCTGCCGGTATCGGCGACGATGTCGAACTGACGGCTCCTACTGGCCAGTCCGTACTCGTGACCCAGGATGGGTTCGATGGCGATGTCGTAACGGTCTACACCAGGTACGACGAGTTTCACTACGTCATGCACCGGAGCGCCGACGAGTTGGCTGGTTTCCCGCGAGTCAAGGACCGGGACTGCCACCTTGTCGCCTTGGACGGCAGCCTCCGGCTCACGTGCGGCGAAGACTCCGTCACCATCAACGCCCAGCTAGATGCTTCACACATCAGCGTCGCTCCTGAATGATCGATTTCTTGGTCCCCGGATCCCAAGATCCAACCCGCGGAGGACCCACACGGGCAGCTATCGAAGCGATCCGCAGCTGCATCGGCTCCCGTGTTCCGATTCCGCTCCGGTCACGATTTTGCGGGCATAACCGTTGTCATGGCCCACAACCCCGCCAGGATGAACCCCACAACCACCCGTCCTATGATCCAGCCGAAGGTCCGCCAAAAGCTGTTGCCTCTGCCGTCTGTCACATTGCCACAATTCATACTTCCCTGACGCTGCTTGGTGCCTAAGCGTAGAGCGTCCTGGCGATTCTCGATGATTATTGTTGTGCCGCCACCAGGCGTCCCGCTAGCGAGGGGCGCCTAGAAACGGCATTTACTGCCGGCCCGGTGGGGAACCCTGATCGGGCGCTCCGCAGACGGCCGCATCGTCGGCCCGGATGAGGATGGCAAGCAGCCGCAGCCATCAGCGGGTGTGCGGTTTCCTCAACGACCCCACTAACCAGTGCAGCAAGGTATGGGATCTAGGAGAGATGAACCCCGGCGGCACAGGAATTGGGGGCGACAGGACGCCCAGGCTTGGCTAGTTGACTCCGCGGGGATCGCCCCCTTCGTTGTAACCAACAGGTTCCGTTATGGGAACCCTTACCGGGGACACCCGGACTTTTCGGATCCGCTTGAGGTTCTGGAAGGGCCAACTAGACTCGCTAGAACAACGAGGTTTGGGGAACCGATATGAGTACGCCAATAGTGCCGGCTACGACGTCGAAAAATCGACTGAACCGGCTGTCCATCGCGGCCATCATCTTCGCCTTAATCGCCGCCTCCGGCGTCTGGATCTTTGGCACCGCAGTTGTCGCTGTCTTTGCGGTGGGGTCCGGACACATGGCCCTCAGCCAGATTGGGTTGAAGGGAGAACGCGGCCGCGGTTTTGCCGTTGCTGCCCTTGCCATCGGTTACGGCATCGCCACGTTCGCGTTGATCAATACATTGATGTTCATTCCCGGCGCGCTCCAGTAGCTCGTTGGCTAGCGTCGATCCCGACCGGCTCCAGTCTCCACCGCTGATTCGCCTATGTCCGACAGCACGCTGAAAAGTACCCATTCCAAAACTGGACCATCATGCTCAAGCAAGCGGGACGGTCTAGGATCTTCAGCGAGGGTTACCAGGCAGTCTCCGACTGGCGTGCAGGCCACGAGGAATTCTGGCATGGCCAGCGTTTCGTGCCGTGATGCGTGATCCACCTTGACTGTTTCGGACTCGACGGAAGCTGTTTTAGTGCGTTTCGGTGTGCTCGTCCAGCGCTAAGCTGCCAGCAAAGTCCGGCTTCACCAGTGAACTGTGACGGATCCCTAACCGGGCGGGGCTGCCGAGTGATCTACGGTTCGCCGGTAATGTTCTAGGGTCGAGGGGCGGGACCGTACTTCAACGCTGCAGGGGGACTCATGGAGAAGACACCGACAGAACGCTATGGCACGCGGCTTGCCGGGTGGCTGGGAATCTTCGTTTCGACGACGATTGCTGGCCCGGCATTTTTCCGCCTCTCGGAGCGGGGCTTCAGCTGGCCTGACGTTCTGCTCCTGGCGGCTGGGGCATTCCTGTTCGTGTTCTGGGCTGTCCGGCTTGTCCGGCTTGAACGCTGGCTCCGGGCGGACGCTCGTCACAGCAGCCGGTGACGCTGCTTCAGCCGATGGAAAGTTTCATTGGCCATCGCTGGAGCGGCTCTCCTTGAGGACCCTGACCGGTCTTGCCTCAAAGGTGCCGCAGGTATCTTTCAGGTGATTCCAGGAATGATCGCCAGTTGGAAACCAGATCGAGGTCGGACCACCTTTGCTGCCGAAGTCCCCACGGGCCGACTTCGAGAATCTGCGCGCCCGGAAGCGCTGCAAGAACCGGGGAGTGCGTGGACATGATGACTTGCGAGGAGCCTTCGGCGAGGAGATCTTTCAAGACCGCGAGGAGGCTGAGGCATCCCGCGAAGGACAACGCCGATTCCGGCTCATCGAGGACCCATAATCCGCGTCCCCGGAAGCGATCCACCGCCAGTTCCAAGAACGATTCGCCGTGTGACATGTCGTGGAATGAAATGTCCGGACCCGAGGTGCTCGGGTTCTTCTCGAGGTAGGTGAAGAAGCCGTGCATGGTTTCGGCGCGCAGGAAGTAGCCGCGTCTTGAGCCACCGGCGTTGCGGACAAGCTGCAGGTGATCGGCAAGTATGGACTCCGTGGATCTAGTGCTGTGGCGGGCTCCTGTAGATCCGCCTTCAGCAGACAAGCCATAGGCAAGCGCGATGGCTTCCACGAGAGTGGATTTTCCCGACCCATTTTCCCCGACGAAGATAGTCGCCGGGGTCAGATCGAGCCCGTGATCTAGAACCTGGGCGACAGGCGCCAAGACAGCCGGCCACCGACCGCGGTCGAGGAGATGGGCCGGGTCTTCGCCCACACGTCTGATCGGATAGTTATGCGGAGGCATGCCCCATTCTTGCAGGCAACTCTCGCTGTCTTGCTCCAACACAAATGGGCTGAACGGGGACCAAGAAGCGACCCGAACCATCGAAGGTATCTCTCCGGGCACCCACCACCCCACAAAGCGCAGCCAATCATGTCTCACACCCCGCCCGCCCGTTCAGACCGTCACGGAAGACGGTGGGCCGTCGAACGCCAAGCGCCAGAGGTGACTGCCCCAACTAGGGAACTAAGACGACCGCACCTGACTCGCCATAGGTCTGCCGATCTACTACGCCATCGTGGGGGTTCCATGAAGCCGATCTGAATCCCTCAATCCTCAAAGCCGGAGATTTCTCGAACTCCGTCTTGACGATGGTCACGTTGCCTTCAAGAATCAGTTCCCTTCCACCTTCAATCTCGATTTTGAGCCCATCCGGAAGATCCGCGGCGGAGGTGAGGGCGAAGAGGGAATCGAAAGGCCTCCCGTACCAACCGTCAGGTAGCACGGGGCCTGCACGTCCGTGCTTTGCGAAGAAACGCTCAACTATATGGGCAGGCGGACCAAGAGTCATCCAGGGCTTACGGGTCATAGGTCGATCCTACCGACGGGCTTCTTTCACCGGACCCGCACTCCCTCCGCCCGGCGATGTTCGTCGCAACGCCATTGTGAGGTTGCCGCAGTCCGCCCTCACGGTACGACTTTCGGCGGTAAATGGCGGCGTTTTCACAGCGTTATTTGGCGCGTGGTGCAGTCCGGGAGGAGATCCCTGTCTGCACCAATGCCGAACGCACGGTCTGGTCCCTATTACTCGGCTACCTCTGAATGGGCTCCTACAAGCCCACAAGTCGTGTAGCGCGGCCGAGGCTTGACGTCGTACTTGCATTTTGCAAGTATAGCCGCATGAGCCTTTTCATCACCTGCCCGGTTGAGAGCGTTGAGCGCGCGACCGCCTTCTATACCGCCCTCGGCTGGACCCTCAACGCCAAGATGTCCGATCACAACGTGTCGTGCTTTGCGATCGCGCCCGAGCAGTACGTCATGCTCGGCAGCCGTGAGATGTACGCGAGCGTCGGCGGCGCCGAGGAGCTGGTCGGCGGCCCCGACACCCCTTCGAAGGTCACGGTCTCATTCGACCTCGACAGCCGCGAGGCGGTCGACGAGCTCACCGAACGCGCCGGCGCCGCCGGCGGCCGGATCGGTGACACCGACGACTACCCCTTCATGTACCAGCGCCAATTCGACGACCCCGACGGCTACCACTACTCGCCGTTTTGGATGAAGCCGGACGCCGATCCGACCGCGTGAGCAAGCTCGCCGCGGCCCTCGACATCGTCGGAGCGCGGTGGGCCCTGCTCGTCGTGGAGCGGCTGCTCGACGGGCCACAGCGCTACGGCGATCTGCAACGCGACCTCGGAGTGCCGACCAACATTCTTGCGACCCGCCTGCGCGAGCTCGAGGCCGCCGGCATACTGTCCCGCCTGCCCCTCCGGCACAACACCCGGGCCTACGCGCTGACCGATCGCGGGCTCGCCTTGCGCGAGGCGATCGTCGCGCTAGCACGCTGGGGCGGGGACGAATGACCTAGGTGTGGCACGGAATCGCGATGCGCTCCGGCAAGCTCCCCGGCAGCTACGCCGCGCCGCCACCAGACTCTCCGCCACCCTGGTATGGATCAAATCAGACTCGACTAAACGGCCTAGGGGCGCCCCAGAAACTTAAAGCTTCTAAGACACCCGAACGGGCTGGGCACCGCGCACCCACTCCCTGTGAGTTGCAGCGGTGGTGGCCTCGTTTCCGCAGCGCTTTGTTGGCCGAGCGACAAGTCCCGTAGGCCCATCCTTTACCGGGCGGAAAGATTCCCCATGTGATGGTCGTTCCGAAGAAAGCCGTTGCCGGTTAGCGTCAGGGTGCCTCGTCGGCTTTCCAGGCAAGGCCAAGCGAGGCGCAGACGTCTTCATCACCGGGGATTACCGCGGCGCGGCCGTCACTCAGAACACATACCGTCAGTGGGTTCGGAACCGGGTAAGAGAAGTTCCGGTCATAGAGGTTGGGATGCGCCATGCCGTTCGGGCTCTTCGGGTCGAACGCGTGCTGAGCCCACAGGTCTCGACAGAGAGCCAACGCGTCCTCGATAGGAATCGGGTTGCGTTGCGTTGATGGTTCACCGACTCTGGTGCCTTCCCCCAGGGTAGCTGTTGTGCCGGGGAATTGGTTGCCGTTGAGCTCGGCACGTGCGAAGCAAGCGATTGAACTCTTATCCGTGACTGGCATTTGCAGCACGACGGCAGCTCCGGATACGGCCAAGGCGACCGCGACGCCCGACAGCACGATCTTTTTACCCTTGGTGTCTTGGAAGCGACGGTTTTCCGGGGTTCCGTCCTGGGCAACGTTGGCGAGGAGTTGTTCGATGGCTTTGCTGCGTTCCTCGTTGAAATGCTGTGGACGGGTGGTGTCATTCATGGTGTGCCCTCTTCAGGGGTCAGTGGAGTTGCCGGCAGCAGGCCGGCTTGTGGATTGAGCAGCTGTGACAGTTTGTGTTTGGCGCGCGAGAGCCGGGACTTTACTGTGCCCGGTGGGATATTGAGCAACTGGCTGACGTCGGCAGTACTCATCTCCTCCAGAACACAGAGGGCGATAATCTCCTGGTCTCTTCGACCCAGTGAGCGGTAGGCCTGGTGCAGGAGTTGAGACCGGCGGTCCTGGTCAACGGCGTCGGCTACCGAGTCGCCGTGATCCGGTGACGTCTCTGGCTGCGGCAGTTTCCGGATGAGTTTCTCATATCGGAGAGTGGACCTTAGGCGGTTTCTGGCAACGTTGGTGGTGGTCACCAGCAGCCAGCCGATGAGCGAATCGTTGACGAGCCGGACCTTCGATCTGCGGCGCCAAGCCTCGAGGAACACCATTGCAGTGACATCTTCAGCCTCATGGGGCGTTCTGACCAGGCGCAGGCTGTGACCGAATACCCTGTCCCGGTGGAGAACGAAGAGTGAAGCGAACGCGGAACCGTCACCTTCCAGGACCCGCAGCCACAGTTCGCTGTCTCTATGTGCCTTCCCTTGGTTCCCCATACCCATAAGTGTCCGGCAACTTCGTTTCGGTTCCATGGGAATAGGAGAATTTCTTATAGAGCACTCAAATCGTCCCGCAAGCCGGTCGATCTACGGCCGCCAATCCCGCTTCCAGCAACGGCGGTAGCGAGGGTGATTGTGATGTCCGGGCGGGAACCCTGACCGGGCCGAAAACTTGCCCCTTCAGCACCTGTCTCTACTGTGGCCAAGAATGGGCGGTCCGAAGGATTGCAACCCTGACCGGGCGGAGAATTCGTCTTCGGACGCCAGGACCAGAAGTCTTCCAGAGGGAATGCCGGCAATCGAAGGCCAGGTACCCCCGTCGGGCTGCTCCTAGGTCCGTCGGACCAGCAAGTAGCTTTGTGCGCAGACGGCGATGATCAGAATGGGTGCGAGGACGATCAGGGACCACTCGTCGAAGCTGAATCGAGAGCCGCTACCGGTTGCTTCCATCAGTTCGATATTTAGGCCCACGACAGTGCGGGCAGCCACTAAGACAAAGATCAAGGAAACCAAAATGGTCCCAGTCGGAAGAATTCGCCGAGACATGTTTTCCAATCCGGGGCAGGCCCCATTCCCGCATAGCTCCGTAACACCTTGTCGACCACCAGAATAGGGCAGATCTGCAGTCCATGGCATTGCTGCTGAGTCCCAAGGACCGTCGCATGTGAACAGACGGAGGCTGGGGAACGTCCGCGAGCCGAACGCTCTACGAGGACGCCTATGTAGTCACAAGCTGAAGCCGGATGAAACAAGAGTCCAGAGGGGAACAATAGCTGCGGCGATACCGAGCAAGGCCATGAGGCATCGAAGGACGACTATTTTCCGCTCAGGACGAATCGTGGCACTCGCTGCTAGCAATGCAGCGAATAGCCCAACAATGACAACGGTTCCCCAAATTGCGGGACCGACGCGGGCATCCGGAGCGCAGCTTGCCGGCGCAGGGTAGATTGCCGGGCAAATTGTCGGCAATTGTTGGGCGGTCCAAGTGAGCCACAGGGATGCACCGGCCACGAATGCCGCACCCACGGTTCTGTGCCAGACGGGACGGGACTCGGGTACGGCCGCAGGTGACATGAATTCACCGTACCCGCCTTGAGTGGGAGCTGGCAGGCTCGATGGCCGCCCAAATAGGATGCGCAGAGGGAGTGCGGTTTGAAGCGTGGCCCGATTGGGGAATCAGGTAGAGCAACTCCTTTTGGCCACCGAATTAGTGGCATGGTCCCGTTAGGGGTCTGTCCGGATTGACATTCAAGCCGTCCCATATGCCGGTTCTCCACCGGTCGCACACGCTGCTGAACTGCACCATTGCGAACTGGGGTCCATCAGCGTCCCGTAAGACCCGTCCGGTGAACTAATCGGTAAGGGGGTGCTATGTGACACACTATTTTCCATGTCAGTAATACTGGTCGGCTACGCGCGCGTGTCCACCGAGGCGCAAGACCTCACTGCGCAGCGTGATGCCCTGGCTGCCCTCGGCGTTGAGTCTGAACGAATCTATGTTGACCACGGCTTTACTGGCACAAACAAAAACCGAGCCGGACTCCGCGAAGCCCTGGCCGCGTGCCGGGCGGGGGATACCTTCGTCGTCACGAAACTTGACCGTCTTGCCCCTTCCGTCCGGGATGCCCACGAAATTGCAGATAACCTCGCCAACCGCGGAATCAAACTCAGCATTGGTGGCTCCGTCCATGACCCCGTTGACCCGATGGGCAAACTGCTGTTCAACGTGTTGGCGATGATCTCCGAGTTCGAAGCCGACCTCATCCGCATGCGCACCCGTGAAGGAATGAAGGTTGCCAAGGCCAAGGGGCGGCTACGAGGGAAACAGCCGAAACTCACCGTCAAACAGGAAAACCACCTCCTCGAACTAAACGCCGCGGGGGAATATAGCAAGGCCGAGCTGGCCGAGCTGTTTAGCGTCGGTCGCTCCACTGTGTACCGGGCAATTGAACGCGGAAAACGTAGGGCGGCCGAAGCAAGACGCCCCTGAGAATCGGGTGCATAGGAGTGCTGAGCGAGGGGTGCGAAGCGCGCAGGAATTACTGAAAACTCATCGCTCAATACTGGCCTGCACAACCTTGGAATCACGCGGGACGCTGCGCAGGGGAGTACTGAAAAAACAGGCAGCTAATGTGGCGGTATCGCTGAAGAACGGGCGTCCGCCTAGTTTTGCCTCCAGCGGTATTCGTTCTCCGGCCGGCCAGGCGCGCCGTAGCGGGCCGTCCGGGTGACCGTGCCGGCGTCGGCGAGGTATTCCAGGTAGCGCCGCGCGGTCACCCGGGACATGCCCAGGGCATCCATGACCTCGCTGGCGGACACGGCCCCGGCCTGCAGCTTCATAAAGTCCTGCACCGAGTCCAGCGTGGACGCGGCCAGGCCCTTGGGCAGCGGCAGCTCGGAGGGGGCCCGCAGGCTCGCGAAGGCCTGGTCCACGTCGCTCTGCGAAGCCCCGGGACCGGCCTGGCCGGCTGCGGGGGAGGCCAGTTGCTCCCGGAACAGCCGGTAGCTGGTGAGTTTGTCCGCGAACGTGGCGAACGTGAACGGCTTGATCAGGTACTGGACCACCCCGGTGGCCACCGCGCTCCGCACGATGTTCAACTCCCGGACGGCCGTGATGGCGATGATGTCCGCGAACAGCCCGGCGGCACGCATCCGCCGCGCGATGTCGAGGCCGTGCAAGTCCGGCAGGTTCATGTCCAGCAGCACCAGCTCCACCGGGGTGCCCGCCGCCGCGAAGTCCGTCATCAGCCGGAGTGCGGACTGCCCGTCCGGGGCAGAACCGGCCAGCGTGAATCCCTCCAGCCTGCCGATATAGGCGGCGTGTGCTGCCGCGGCGATGGGTTCGTCTTCGACGACGAGTACACGGATGTCGCTCATTGCTGTCCCTCGGTGGTCAGTGAGCCCGCCGGTGACGCCGGCGGCTCTGTCGGCGAGGCAGCGGGCAGTGTGACGCGGAACAGCGCCCCGGCCGGGCTCGTGATGGTCATGGTACCGCCGAGCCGCTGAACCGCCTGGCGGACCAGGGCCAGGCCGAGGCCCCGCCCGAACGGGCCCGGGGACTTGGTGCTGAAGCCGTGCCGGAAGATGTCGTCCACGGCCTGCGGATCGATCCCGGGCCCGCTGTCCTCCACCGTGATCTCCAGTGCATCGCCGGACGCCTCCACTGTGAGCTCCACGAGCCGGGGCGCCGGCGCCTCCGCGGCGGCGTCGATGGCGTTGTCCAGGAGGTTGCCCAAGATCGCCACGAGGTCCTGCACCGCCAGCCCGGTCACAGGAGCGGGCCCGTGCCCGTTCCCTCCGGTGTTGAGGGTCAGCTCAACTCCCCGTTCGTGGGCCTCGGCGGCTTTGCCCATGATGAGGGCGCCGAGCACGGGCTCCTCGATGGAGCTCACAAGGTCATCGGTCAGCCGCTGGCTGAGCTCAAGGTCCTGGGTGGCGAAGTCCAGGGCCTCCGTGCCGCGTCCCAACTCCATCAGGGACACGATGGTGTGCAGCCTGTTGGCGTGTTCGTGGGTCTGGGCGCGGAGGGCATCGGAGAGCGTGCGCATGGTCTCCAGCTCGCTGCCGAGCGACTCGATCTCGGTGCGGTCCCGGATCGTGGCCACGGTCCCGTAAACCTGTGTCCCCGGGCGTCCGCCGGCGGAGCCGGGCCCTACGGCGGGCCCCTGGTTGACCACGAGGATCCGCGGGCCGGTCAGATGGATCTCATCCAGCGCGGTCCGGCCCGATTCGAACAGCTCCCGAAGGCTGGGAGCCAGCGGGAGGTCAGCGAGCGACGGCGCCTCCTGCCGCCCGCCGTCGGCAGCTGCACCGTCGCCGTCGGACGTGCGGGGGGTGAGGCCCAGCAGTTCAGCGGCCTGGTCGTTGTACATGACCACCTTGCCCTTGGGATCGATCAGGATGACGCCTTCGCGGACGGAGTGGAGGACCGATTCGTAGTAGGCGAAGAGCTGGGCGAGCTGTTCCGGGCCCCAGCCGCGGGTGACCTGCCGCAGATAACGCCCCAGGAGCCAAGACGCCGCCGATCCGCCCGCGAGCAGGGCCAGGCCGATGGCTACCAGTGCCGGCAGCCTGCCGGAGACGGCGATATCGACGGTGCTGACGGTTACCCCCGCCGCGACGAGAGCCCGCACCGTGCCGTCCGCATCCTTGACCGGGGCGATGGTGCGGACGGAGGGTCCGAGCGTGCCGGACGTGATCTCGGTGAAGACCTGGCCGTTCAGGGCAGCATCGATGGAACCGATATAGGGTTTGCCGAGTTCCTCGTCCCGGGGATGGGTCCACCGCGTGCGGTCCGGCGCCATGATCGTGATGAAATCCGCGCCCGCGTCTTGCATGACCTTGAGGGCGTACGGCTGCAGCAGGGCCGTGGGATCCGCGGCGCTCGCCGCGTCCAGCACGAGGGGGTTGTCCGCCATGGTGGTCGCGACGGCGGCCATCCGCCGGCCTGCCTCGTCGTAGGCGTGGTCGCGGGCATCAACGAACGTGGCCGTGCCGACGACGGCGGTCAGGGCCAGCATGAACAGCAGGTGGGCCACAAACAGCCGTCGGGCGATGCTCCAGCGGTGGATCATCAACACCTTCCATGACCAATATGAACGCAACGGTGATGCGCGTCACTCCATCCCCAATGATGGTGGAACACGCAGAACGGACGTGATGGGCCCACAGCCTGTGCCGCACCGACGTCCCCAGCCTATCCAAGGAGAACACCATGGCCTCTCAACGAGGAGAGTCAACGGCCACGGCCGCGACGCCGGTCAAGAAGCGCAAGGGGCTCGACAAGTCCCACTATCTTTACATCGCGGTCATCGCCGCCGTTATCCTGGGCGCCCTGGTCGGGTTGCTTTTCCCTGAGTTCGCCAAGTCCTTGAAGCCCCTCGGTGACGGGTTCATCAAACTCATCAAGATGATGATCGGCCCGGTCATCTTCTGCACCATCGTCCTGGGCATCGGCTCGATCGCGAAGGCGGCCACGGTCGGCAAGGTCGGCGGACTGGCGCTGGGCTACTTCATGGTGATGTCCACCTTCGCGCTGGCCATCGGACTCGTGGTCGGCAACCTCATCCACCCGGGCGAGGGCCTCAAGCTGGCACCGTACGATCCGAACAAGAAGGCGGCCACGGACAGCACGGTCGACTTCCTGCTGGGCATCATTCCGGGCGACATTCCGGTTCTGCCCACCCTGCTCGCCGCGCTGCTGGTTGGCTTCGCCCTCCAGCAGATGGGCAAGCAGGGCGCCCCGATCCTCAAGGCCGTCGGCTACGGCCAGGCCCTCGTCTTCCGCATCCTGGTCATGATCATGTGGCTGGCCCCGGTCGGTGCCTTCGGCGCGATCGCCGCCGTCGTCGGTGCCACCGGCATGCAGGCCATCCTCAGCATGGCGACCCTGATGGGCGCGTTCTACGTCACCTGCGCTTTGTTCATCGTGGTAATCCTGGGCGGCCTGCTCAAGATCGTCGCCGGCGTCAACATCTTCCGCCTGATGAAGTACCTCGGCCGCGAATACCTGCTGATCTTCTCCACCTCGTCCTCCGAAGCCGCCCTGCCGCGCCTGATTGCGAAGATGGAACACCTAGGTGTGTCCAAGCCGGTCGTCGGCGTCACGGTCCCCACCGGTTACTCCTTCAACCTCGATGGCACCGCCATCTACCTGACCATGGCCTCCTTGTTTGTCGCCAACGCCATGGGCACGCCGCTGGACCTCGGTGCCCAGGTGTCCCTGCTGATCTTCATGATCATCGCCTCCAAGGGCGCTGCCGGTGTCACCGGCGCCGGCCTGGCCACCCTGGCTGCCGGACTCCAGGCCCACAAGCCGGAACTGCTCGGCGGCGTCGGCATGATCGTCGGCATCGACCGCTTTATGTCCGAGGCCCGCGCGCTGACCAACTTCACCGGCAACGCTGTTGCCACCGTGCTGATCGGCACCTGGGTCAAGGAGATCGACGGCGGACGGGTCGAGCAGGTCCTCGCCGGCAACGAACCCTTCGACGAGCAGACCATGATCGCCGGCCACGGTACGCATGATGCTGCCCCGGAAGCTGCCGCTGAGCCCGCCCGCCCGGTTCTGGCGAATGCCTGATCCGCAGCGGCATTGAGGCGGCAGCGAATCTAAGCTGACGCTGCACGACCCAGGAAAGCCGCCCGGACGCCGCCAAGCGTCCGGGCGGTTTTTGGTGCCGGAAGTGCAACCTTCGACTTCTACCAGAAGGTTGAGGCTCAAATATTGCCCGCTGTCAAGGTCCATGGAATACCGTGTCGGGCGCTGTAACCTTGGGAGGAATAAGCTCGGCTTGATCTCCAAGGCTTGATCTCAAGAGCGCAGTGAGCACGCAGGCAGCAATATCAAGCACGACAATCACCGTCATCGAAAGTGTGGATAGATACGTGAGCAGCGAACAGGGTTCAGCAACTCTGGAAGGCACCGAACTCGATCTGGAAGACGCCGTCATGGGCCCCACCGGGCGCCCTCAACGCGACTTTCCGGAGCCCGCGCCGCTGTCATCCCACGGCCCCGCGCGGGTTATCGCCATGGTCAACCAGAAGGGCGGGGTGGGTAAAACCACCTCCACCATCAACCTTGCCGCCGCGCTTGCCGAATACGGCCGCCGCGTGCTCCTCGTCGATTTCGACCCGCAGGGCGCCCTCTCCGCCGGCCTCGGCATCAACCCCCACGAGCTGGATCTCACGGTCTACAACGTCCTGATGGACCGCAAGGTCGACATCCGCGACGCCATCCACAAGACCGGGGTCGAAAACGTCGACCTGCTCCCCGCCAACATCGACCTCTCCGCTGCGGAAGTTCAGCTCGTCAACGAAGTGGCCCGCGAGCAGGTGCTGGACCGTGCCCTCAAGAAGGTCGAGGACGATTACGACGTCGTCCTGATCGACTGCCAGCCCTCCCTTGGCCTGCTCACCGTCAACGCGCTGACCGCGGCCCACGGCGTGATCATCCCGCTCATCTGCGAGTTCTTCGCCCTGCGCGCGGTCGCTCTGCTGGTGGAGACCATCGACAAGGTCCAGGACCGCCTGAATCCCCGGCTGCAGGTCGACGGCGTGCTCGCCACCATGTACGACGCCCGCACCCTGCACAGCCGCGAGGTGATCTCCCGCCTCGTGGAGGCATTTGGCGACAAGGTCTTCGAGACCGTCATCAAGCGGTCCATCAAGTTTGCGGACGCCACCGTCGCGGCCGAGCCCATCACCAGCTACGCCGGCAACCACATCGGCGCGGACGCCTACCGCAACCTCGCCAAAGAGCTTATTTCGCGCGGCGGCGCGCCCTAGCCAGGGTCGTGGCAGGGGCAAGGACCCCGACGGCGGAGCCCGCGCCGGCGGACATGGAGGACGGCGCCGGGACAGCGGCGGAAAGCACAGCTGCAGACGCGCTACAGCCGGAGGTACAGGCTGGCAAGAAACCCGGCTTTGAGGTCCGGCTGTCCAACTTCACCGGACCGTTCGATCTGCTGCTGGGCCTGATTTCCAAACACCAGCTGGACATCACCGAGGTGGCGCTGTCCACCGTCACCGATGAATTTATCAAGTACATCAAAGGGCTCCAGAAACTGGGCGAGGAGTGGGCCCTTGATGAGGCCAGCGAATTCCTTGTCATCGCCGCCACCTTGCTGGACCTCAAGGCTGCCCGGTTATTGCCGGCCGGCGAGGTTGAGGACGAGGAAGACATCGCCCTGCTCGAAGCCCGCGACCTGCTCTTCGCCCGGCTCCTGCAGTACAAGGCCTTCAAGCAGGTGGCGGGCATGATGGGGTCCACCCTCGAGCTCGAAGCCGGGCGGTATCCCCGGCAGGTCGCGCTGGAGGGCCACTTCGCGGCGCTGTTGCCGGAACTCCTCTGGCGGCATACCCCGCAGCAGTTCGCAAGCCTGGCCGAGGCCGCGCTCAAGCCCAAGGAGGCCGCGCGCACCGAGGTCGGCCTCGCCCACCTCCACGGCACTCCCGTCAGCGTGAAGGAGCAGGCCGAACTGCTGGGCCTACGGCTGCAGCTTGGCGCCCCGCTTACGTTCCGGGCGCTGATCGCCGACGCCGAATCCACGCTAGTCGTCGTGGCTCGCTTCCTGGCGCTGTTGGAGCTGTTCCGGGACAAGGCCGTGGCCTTCGAACAGCTGCTCCCGCTGGGGGACCTGACGGTCCGCTGGACCGCCGACGGCGACGCTTGGAGCAGCGAGAACCTGAGTGAAGAATATGAGGAGCAGCCGTGAACGAAGCACCCGACGCCGGTCCCGGCGCCAGCAGCCTTCCCGACACCAGCAGCCTTCCCGACACCAGCAGTCTTCCGGGCGGCGCCCATGCGGCCCTCGAAGCCGTCCTGATGGTCATCGACCAGCCGGCGACGGCGGTCGAGCTCGCCGCGGGGCTGAACTTGACGGTCGACGTCGTCGAAGGGCTGCTCGCGGAACTGCAGCGGGAGTATAACGGCTATACTGTTAATGCCCCGGATGTGGACGATGCCAGTTTCGCTAGCAATAGTGCTGGCTTCAGTGCCACCGCCCGGGGTTTTGAATTGCGGAGTATTGCCGGAGGCTGGCGGATCTATTCGCGCGCTGAGTTCGCTGACATTGTCGGCGGATTCGTGCTTGAAGGACAGACAGCCAGGCTGACGCAGGCGGCGCTCGAAACGCTCGCCGTCATCGCTTACCGCCAGCCCGTATCGAGGGCGCGGGTGTCTGCAATTCGAGGAGTCAACGTTGACTCTGTCGTGCGGACGCTGACGCAGCGGGGGCTGATCGAGGACTCGGGAACTGATCCCGAATCCGGGGCCATCCTGTACCGCACGACGTCGTATTTCCTGGAGCGAATGGGAATCGGCTCGGTGGCGGAATTGCCGCAACTTTCACCCCATCTTCCGGGGCTCGAAGGCATCGAAGAGTTCTACGACTCAGGAAGAATGTAGGCAGGAACAACTGCCTGCGCAGGAGTATCCACCGGGGCAGAAGCTTTTTGCCCCAGCCGGCGGGTGCTGTCGGGAGACAGCGGCCGTGGCCAACAAACGAAGGACGGGTCATGACACAGGCGGGACGCCAGGGTTCACCACGTAACGGTTCGGGACGCAACAGCGCCGGACAAAATTCAGCGCAGGGCTCAGGCCGCGGCGCACAGGGCGGCGCCGCCCGCAGCGGCGGAGCCGACTACAAGGGCGGCTCGAGCCGCGGCGCGCAGGGCGGAAGCCGCAGCGGGGGAGCAGGCTACAAGGGCGGCGGCGACCGCCCCTTCAAGCACCCCAAGCCCCGCGAAGAGGCCTTCATCGATCCGGACCTGCAGGGACCCGACGGCGCGCCCTCAAGCCGGCCGGCCTCCGGGGACTGGAAGTCCAAGGCGCCCTCCGGCAAGGAGGCTGCCCGCAAGGCTGCCGCCCGCAAGCCCGGCTTCGGCAAGACCCCCGGCACGCCGGGAGCGCTCAAGCCCAAACCGCGCGTCGGCGCCGGAGCGGCCAAGGCCACCGGTTCCCGCGCCTTCGGCAGCGAACGCTTCGGCCAGAACCTCGGACCCGTGCGCAAGCCGGCCCGCAAGCGCGGACCCCGCGCCGAGGTACCCCAGTCTGACCTGCACGACCAGGACGGCATCCGCCTCCAGAAGGTCATGGCGTCGGCCGGCGTCGCCTCGCGTCGTGTCTGCGAAGAAATGATCGCCGAAGGCCGTGTTGAGGTCGACGGGCAGGTCGTCACCGAGCTCGGCGTCCGGATCGACCCGAAGACCGCCGTGGTCCACGTTGACGGTCTGCGCATCCAGCTCGACGAGAACATGGTCTACATGGTGTTCAACAAGCCCAAGGGCGTTGTCTCCACAATGGAAGACCCGGACGGCCGGCCCTGCGTCAGCGACTTCGTCCGCAACAACCACGGCGAACGCCTGTTCCACGTCGGACGCCTCGACGTCGCCACCGAGGGACTGCTGCTGCTGACGAACGACGGCGAACTCGCCAACCGCCTGACGCACCCCTCCTACGAAGTCCCCAAGACCTACCTTGTCCAGGTCCGCGGGCCGTTCCCGCAGGGCATCGGCGCCGAGCTGAAGGCCGGCGTCGAACTCGAAGACGGCATCGCTTCAGTGGACTCCTTCCGGCTGGTGGACTCCACCCCGGGCCACGTGCTGATCGAGGTCGTGCTGCACTCGGGCAAGAACCGGATCGTCCGCCGTCTCTTCGACGCCGTCGGCTTCCCGGTGCTTCGCCTGGTCCGCGTGAAGGTCGGCCCCATCGGCCTGGGCGACCAGCGCCAGGGCAGCATCCGCAACCTCGGCAAGCAGGAAGTCGGCCACCTGCTGGCATCCGTAGGGCTGTAAGGCATGTCCGCCTTTCGCACCCACGGCCGCGGCCACCTCAACGGTCCGGTGGTGGTCGTGGGGACCGGGCTCCTGGGCACCAGCATCGGGCTGGGGCTGCGGGGCCGCGGAGTGGCAGTCTTCCTGTCCGACCCTTCGCCCACCAACCAGGCCGTCGCCGTCGACATCGGCGCGGGCCTGCCTTTGGCGCGCCTCGACGGCGAGCAGCCTGAACTCGTGGTGGTCGCCGCACCGCCGGATGTCACCGCGGATGTTGTCCAGCGCGCCCTCACGGACTACCCCGAGGCAACCGTCGTGGACATCGCCAGCGTCAAGGCCGGCATCCAGGCCGAGCTGCGCGAACGCGGCGCCGACCTCGGCCGCTACGTGGGCACCCACCCGATGGCGGGCCGGGAAAAGTCTGGTCCCGTCGCCGCCCGTGGCGAACTCTTCACCTCCATGCCGTGGGTCCTGTGCCCCTCGGAGGAGACCCTGCCCCAGGCGCTGCAGGCGGCGCGTGCCCTGGCCGGCGACCTCGGCGCGGTCGTCTCCGAATTCGGGGCGGAGGAACATGACGAGGCGGTGGCGCTCGTCTCGCACGTGCCCCAGGTGGTGTCCTCCCTCGTGGCCAGCCGACTGCAGGGCACGCCCCTGCATGCGCTGTCCTTGGCCGGCAACGGTCTGCGGGACGTCACCCGGATCGCGGCCAGCGACCCGACCCTGTGGGTGCAGATCCTTGGCGCCAACGCAGAAAAGGTCGTGGAGATCCTGCACGGCGTCCGTGAGGACCTCAACCGGCTCATTGGGACGCTTGAGAACCCAACGGCGCCCGGTGCCCGGCTCGATCTTGCCCAGCTGATCAGCGAAGGCAACGCCGGGCAGTCCCGCATCCCGGGCAAGCACGGCGGACCCCCGCAGGCGTACTCCTGGCTGACCGTCCTGGTGGACGACACGCCCGGACAGATCGCAAAGCTCCTCACGGAGATCGGCGAGATCGGCGTCAACCTCGAGGACCTCCGGCTGGACCATTCCTCCGGACAGAACGTGGGCATGGTGGAAATCTCCGTCCTGCCCAACAAGCACGAACTGCTCATCGAAGCCCTCAACGACCGCGGATGGCAGGTACTCCAGTAATGACCCAGGAACTTATCGAAACCGTGGACATTCTCCGCCCCGGGAAAAGCCTCGTCGTCGCCATCGACGGGCCGTCCGGATCGGGCAAGTCCAGCGTCAGCAAAGAGGTGGCACGTCGGCTCAGGCTGGCGTACCTCGACACGGGCGCCATGTACCGTGCCCTGACCTGGTACTGCCTGGACAGCGGCACGGACCTCGAGGACGCAGCCGCCGTCGAGGCCGCCGCGGAAAACCTGCCGCTGGAGATCAGTACCAGCCCGGCGGAGGAATACGTTCGGGTCGGCGGCACCGACGTCACGCTCGCGATCCGGGAGCCGTCCATTTCGGCTGCCGTCAGTGCCGTCGCCACCACCCTGGGCGCCCGCACCGAACTGATCCGCCGCCAGCGCGTGCTGATCGAAAAGCACCACCGCCGCATGGTGGTTGAAGGCCGGGACATCACCACCGTCGTCGCGCCCCACGCGGAAGTGCGGATGCTGCTCACGGCGAGCGAAGAGGCGCGCCTGCGCCGCCGGGGCATCCAGCTCGGCGGCAGCCAGAACGCCGAACAGCTCGCAGCGCAGGTCACCCAGCGCGACGCGAAGGATTCGACCGTGGTGAACTTCACCCGGGCCGCCGACGGCGTGGTGACGCTGGACTCCTCGGAGCTCGACTTCGCCGAAACCGTCGAGGCCGCACTCAGCATCGTGAACCGCATCGCCAACCACCAGGACCTCAACCGTGACTGACGCCCGGCAGGATGCACAGACTCAGGACCAGTCTCCGGCGCAGTCTCCGGCCCGGGCCACGGTGCCGGCCCTGTGGACCACCGTCTGGAGCAGGCCCGTGGGCTGGGTCCTGAACCACGTCCTCTACCGGACGTCGGTCACCGGACGCTCCAACGTCCCGGCGGCCGGCCCGGTCATCTTCGCCGGCAACCACATCAGCTTCCTGGACGGACCGGTGATGTTTGGGGCATCGCCGCGTGCCATGCACATCCTGGTCAAGAAGGAAATGTTTAAGGGCTTCCTCGGCCGTGTGCTCCAGGCCTCCGGCCAGCTGGCGGTGGACCGCACGGGCGACCGGGCGGCCCTCCTCACCGCCAAAAACGTGCTCGACGCCGGACGGTGCGTCGGCATCCTTCCCGAAGGGACGCGGGGGAGCGGCGAAGCCTCCGCCATCAACAAGGGCGTCGCCTGGCTCGCGCTGAACTCCGGCGCGACCGTGGTCCCTGTGGCCATCCTCGGCACCCGGACCGGCAGCGAACACCTCGACGCCGTTCCACGGCTGCGCCGCCGGCTGCACGTCAGCTTCGGCGGGGCCCTCAACGTCAGCCGCCGGCCCGGCGAGACCGGGCGTGTTTCAATGGACAGGGCCGGAACTGAGATCCGCGCCGCGCTGGCCCGCCATGTCCAGGACTCGATCCAAAGAACTGGGCAGCCCTTGCCCGACGCGGATTCCCCGCAAGAACGTCATGAAGCAGTAGCCGGGACGCCGGCAGATCACCCCATAAGGAAAGTGCAATGAGCGATACGACTCAAACCTCCGGCCCGTTCGGCGCCGGCGAAGACGAATACACGCCCACCGGCACGGACCAGGTGGCCGAGCACCTCGCCGCCCTGGACGACGAGGAAGCAGAGCTCCGCGCGGCCTCCCTCCGGGCCGGCCTGGACGATTACGATCTGGATGAAGACGACGCAGCCCTCCTGAGCGGCGACTACGACGACGAGGACTTCGACGGCCCGGTCAAGCTTGACCCGGTCCTGGCCATCATCGGCCGGCCCAACGTGGGCAAGTCAACGCTGGTGAACCGTATCTTGGGCCGCCGCGAAGCCGTGGTGGAAGACACCCCCGGCGTCACGCGTGACCGTGTCATGTACTCGGCCACCTGGAACGGCCGGAACTTCACCCTGGTCGACACCGGCGGCTGGGAGCACGACGCCCGCGGCATCCACGCCCGCGTTGCCGAACAGGCCGAGATGGCCGTGGAACTCGCCGACGCCGTGCTGTTCGTCGTCGACTCCGCCGTTGGCGCCACTGCCACGGACGAAGCCGTCGTGAAGATGCTCCGCAAGTCCAAGAAGCCGGTCATCATTGTGGCCAATAAGGTGGACGACTTCGCACAGGAAGCGGACTCGGCAACGCTCTGGGGCCTCGGCTTCGGCGAGCCGTACCCGGTTTCGGCACTGCACGGACGAGGCGTTGCCGACCTCCTGGACCACGTTATGGACACCCTCCCCGAGTTCTCCACGATCGAGGGCCTGGAGCGCTCCGGCGGTCCGCGCCGGATCGCGCTGATCGGGCGTCCGAACGTCGGCAAGTCCTCGCTCCTGAACAAGCTGGCAGGTTCCGAGCGCGTAGTTGTGGACAACACCGCCGGCACCACGCGTGACCCGGTCGATGAGTTCATCGAACTCGGCGGCCGCACGTGGCGCTTCGTGGACACCGCCGGCATCCGCCGCCGCCAGCACATGGCCCAAGGCGCTGACTTCTACGCCTCGCTGCGCACGCAGAGCGCCCTCGAAAAGGCCGAGGTCGCCGTCGTGCTCCTCGCAGTGGACGAGGTGCTCAGCGAGCAGGACGTCCGCATCCTGCAGTTGGCCATCGAATCCGGCCGGGCCCTGGTTCTCGCGTTCAACAAGTGGGACCTGCTCGACGACGAACGCCGCACCTACCTGGAACGCGAAATCGAACAGGACCTCGCCCACGTGGCATGGGCGCCGCGCGTCAACATCTCGGCGCTGACCGGGTGGCACAAGGACAGGCTGGTCCCTGCCCTGGACACCGCCCTGGAAAGCTGGGACAAGCGGATCGCCACCGGCCGGCTCAACGCCTTCCTCGGCGAACTCGTCGCCGCGCACCCGCACCCCGTCCGCGGCGGCAAGCAGCCCCGCATCCTCTTCGGCACCCAGGCGTCCAGCCGCCCGCCGAAGTTCGTGCTCTTCACCACCGGGTTCCTGGACCCGGGCTACCGCCGCTTCATCACCCGCCGGCTCCGTGAGACCTTCGGTTTCGAGGGCACACCGATCGAGGTCAACATGCGTGTCCGGGAAAAGCGCGGCAAGAAGCGTTAATTCCGACACAGTTGCCCGTGACATGCTGAAAGTGTCACGGGCACCCTCCGGAATCGTGTAAGCTTTTCAAGGTGGTTCGGCCGGACTGCTCAGATGAAATCCACTGGATACCAGCGGGCGGCATCGGGAGCGGAGAACGGCGGAACCAGCGGGCTGTAGCGCAGCTTGGTAGCGCACTTGACTGGGGGTCAAGGGGTCGCAGGTTCAAATCCTGTCAGCCCGACCATAGAAACAGCAGGTCAGAGGCCGTTTCCGGAGAAATCCGGAAGCGGCCTTTGCTGTTTAACCGGCCGTGGTGGCCTCGGGCATGGCCTCGGGGAAGGACTCACGTAGTGCCGCAAGCAGCCGGCCGAAGATGTCATCCTCGCTTCCCAGGCCGTCGACGCTCTGGAGGATCCCGCGCTGTAAGTAGGCGGAGGCCACGGGCGCTGTCTCCTGCTGGTAGAGCTCCAAACGGTGCCGGATGACGTTCTCGGTATCGTCGCTGCGTCCGGTCATGGTGGCGCGGTGGAGCAGCCGCCGGACGAGTTCGGCGTCGTCAACCCGCAATTGCAGGGCAACGTCCAGCTCCTGCCCGCTGGCGGCAAGGATGACGTCGAGTTCAGCCAGCTGTGCCGTGTTTCGGGGATACCCGTCCAGGAGGAAACCGCCCTTGACGTCGCTGTGGTTCAGGCGCTCACGCACCACACGGTTTGTCAGGGTGTCGGGTACCAGGTCGCCCGCATCCAGATGCCCCGTGACTTCCCGGCCCAGCGGCGTCTGATTCTTCACGTGGTCACGGAAAGCCTCTCCGGTGGACACCCCGGTGATGCCGAGGCGCCGGGACAGTCGCTCGGCCTGGGTGCCCTTGCCGCACCCCGGGGGTCCCATAATCAGCATTCGCATCGTTGAGGCAACTCCCTATGGCGGCGTACACAAGCGTCCTTGTATCGTGTCCGCCCGGAGGCGCCAGCGCAAGGGAGCTGGGAACGACGGCGGGCTCCGCACCCTGCACGCCCGCGCCTTTTCGGGAGGCGCCTATTTCAGAAAGGACCTATTTCAGGAACCGCGACGTCCGGCGGTCGGCCAGGATCTTCCCCTGGGTCTGGCAGCCCGGACAGTATTGCAGGGCCGTATCCGCAAACGACACTTCCCGAACCGTGTCACCACACACCGGGCACGCTTCGCCAGCACGGCCGTGGACCCGCATGTGGCTGCGCTTCGTGTCCTTCAGTTCGCTGGGCGGTTTCCCGCTGGCTTCCTCCACCGCGGTCCCCAGGATGTCGTGGATGGCGTCGTAGAGCCGCTGCACCGCATCCCGGTCCAGGGATTTGGCGATCGCGAACGGCGACAACCGGGCCGCGTGCAGGATCTCGTCACTGTAGGCGTTTCCGATCCCGGCGATCACGCTCTGGCTCCGCAGGACACCCTTGACCTGCTGGGAACTGGCGCCGAGAATCCCGGCCAGGGTATCGACGTCGAACCCGGGACTGAACGGGTCGGGTCCCAGTGCGGCGATGCCGGGGACATCGGACGGGTCCCGGACCACGTACACCGCGAGGCTCTTCTTCGTGCCGGCCTCAGTCAGGTCGAGACCGAGCGGGCCGGAGCTCCCGGAAAAGGACAGCCGCGCCGCCAGGTAGCCCTTGCCCATTTTTAGCGGTGTCCCGGTGGGCGCGTCGGTGAAGCGGACCCAGCCGGCCCGGGCCAGGTGGAAAACAAAATACAACCCGTCGGCTTCCAGGCTGACGAACTTCCCGAAGCGTCGCACCCCGGTCACGGTCCTGCCCTCCAGCCCGGAGAAAGGCGGATCGGCTGTTTTGAGCACCGCGAAGGAGACGATCTGGATCCTGCTGACTACCGTCCCGAGCAGGTGCCCGGCCAGATAGTCCGTCAGGGCGGCTACCTCCGGAAGTTCGGGCATGGCCGGCCTGTTTCGGCTTGTTCAGTCATCGCTTCATCATGGCAGAATCCTCCCCGGGCAGGGCCGGATATGCCTATACTTTCACCGGCGGACAGTTCACCTGACTGCCGAAGACAATGGTGATTGACCCGATGAAAGGCCCGTCATGAGCAACATTCCCGAAGAGCTGTCCTACACCGCAGAACACGAGTGGGTTTCAGCCCCGAACGCGGACGGTGTCGTGCGCGTGGGCATCACCGATTTTGCCCAGGACGCACTGGGGGACGTCGTCTACGCCCAGATGCCGGAGGCCGGCACCACAATCAAGGCAAACGACGTCGTCGGCGAGGTCGAGTCCACCAAGAGCGTCAGCGACATCTACGCCCCCGTTTCCGGCGAGGTGGTGTCCCGTAACGAGGCCCTGGACACCGATTCCGCCCTGATCAATTCAGATCCCTACGGCGAGGGCTGGCTGATGGAAATCAAGCTTGCGGAGGCCGACGCGGTCGAGTCGCTCCTCAGTGCATCTGAGTACGAACAGCAGGTAGGCTAAAGCAAAGGCCTTTTCGGGCCGGGTCGTTGGGACAGGCGTTGGGAAACCACCCGCCGGGCAACGCCCCGCCGAGGGGTTGAATCCCGGATTTGCCAAGCTTTTCCGGACGGCATGCGTTGTTTGCAGGGGGGGACACCTGCAGCGAATGGAGGAATCAATGTTTGGGCACGAACGCAACAACACCGGTGACGGTTTTGGCACGGGTGGAGTGAAGGCTTCGGAGACCACGTCGATCAACCTCACCCCGGTCCGCGATGAACCCACCATCACCCCGAAGCTTTCGGCTGAGGAGCGGACCGCCGTTGAGGCGCTGCCGTACGGCTCTGCCCTGTTGGTGGCGCACAGCGGACCCAACACCGGCGCCCGTTTCCTGCTGGACTCCGACACCACGACGGCGGGCCGGCACCCGGATGCCGACATCTTCCTCGACGACGTCACGGTGTCGCGCCGCCACGTCGAGTTCCGCCGCACGGCGCGCAGCTTCGAAGTCGTGGACACCGGCAGCCTGAACGGCACCTACGTCAACCACGACCGCGTCGACAGTGTGGAACTGAAGTCCGGCAACGAAGTGCAGATCGGAAAGTTCCGCCTTACCTTCTACCTGAGCCCTGCCCGCGCAGCAGGCAACGTCTGATTCCGGGGTAGCTGCCTGTGGCCATGGCACACGCGGAACGGCGCGGACCCCAGGTCCTGAACATCGGGGAAGTCCTGGCTCAGTTGAGCGATGAATTCCCGAGCATGACCGCGTCGAAAATCCGGTTCCTTGAGGAAAAGGGGCTGATAAACCCCCAGCGGACCCCTGCCGGCTACCGGCAGTACGCCGAGAACGACGTCGAGCGGCTGCGCTTTGTGCTGTCCCTCCAGCGGGACCAGTACCTGCCGCTAAAGGTCATCAAGGATTACCTTGATGCGATCGACCGCGGAGAACGCCCCGACAACCTGCCTCCGGGCGTCACGGTCTCGCCGCGGATTGTCTCCGAGGAACTGGCGTCCGAACTGCAGAACCGGGTTCGCCGGCTCAGCGAGGAACAGCTCCGGGCCGAATCCGGCGCGAGCGTGCCCCTGGTTGAATCGCTCCTGAGTTTCGGACTGATTGGCCATGTCAACGGAAAGTTCGATGAGAACGCCCTGCAGGTGGCACGCGCCTGCGTCCAGCTGGAGAACCACGGCCTGGAACCGCGGCACCTGCGGCCCTTCCAGGCCGCCGCCGAGCGCGAGTTCGGACTGGTGGAGCGTGCGGTGGCCACCCTGACTTCCCGCAAGGATGCCGCGTCCCACGCCCGGGCCGCCGAGGCTGCCCGGGAGATCAGCGAGCTGTGCCTGACGCTGCACCGGGCCCTGGTCCAGGACCGCATCTCGAGGATGGACATCTGATGATTGAGGTGGAGATCGTAGGCGTGCGGATTGAACTGCCGTCCAATCAGCCGCTGGTCCTGCTCAAGGAGATCTATGGGGAGCGGCACGTGCCGATCTGGATCGGCACGCCGGAGGCCAGCGCCATCGCCTTGGCCCAGCAGGGGGTCGTTCCGCCGCGCCCCATGACGCACGACCTGCTGGTCGACGTCGTCGAGTCCCTCGGCCACAGCATTGTCAGCGTCAACATTGTGGCCGTGGAGGACAACATCTTCTACGGGCAGCTCCAGTTCGAGAACGGGACCACCGTCAGTTCCCGCGCCTCCGATGCCCTGGCGCTTGCCCTTCGCGCGAAGTGCCGGATCTGGTGCGCCGACGCCGTGATGGAAGAGGCCGGCGTCCGCATCACCGAACACGACGAGGGCGAAGACACCCACCTGGGGCCCGCCGTCGACGAAGAGGGGGAACTGCGCCGTTTCCGCGAGTTCCTCGACGACGTCGAGCCTGAGGATTTCGCGGGTTGACCCTCCGCCAACGTTAAAGTCGAGGATGAAAGTTTCGACACGCCCCGGCAATACCTCGAACGTCTTTGACCTTGGGCCCCGTCGGGCCTAACGTCAGAAGTACAAGTTCCCATTGCACGCGACAGCCGCTCAGGTCACACTGGAAGGTGGAGCCCCGGCAGAATTACACGGATGAATTTTATCCATCCGTGTAATGGTTTAGCCAGGGATAGCCGGTTGTTGCTGCATTTTCCGCAGGGGAGCCAATACGAGGAGGATCCACGTGAGTCCGAAAGGCGAAGCAGGCGAGCTCAAGCAGCCCGCGACGGCTGGTGTAGCTGTGCCCGCTAGCGGTGCCCAGGGCCTGCTGTTCACCGAGGATCTCCCTGTCCTGGATGAGGACGCGGGCTACCGCGGTCCTACCGCCTGCAAAGCGGCCGGCATCACGTACCGCCAGCTGGATTACTGGGCACGCACCGGGCTGGTGGAGCCCGCCGTCCGCGGCGCCGCCGGTTCAGGTTCCCAGCGCCTCTACGGTTTCCGCGACATCCTGGTACTCAAGGTCGTCAAGCGACTCCTGGATACCGGCGTTTCGCTGCAGCAGATCCGCACCGCCGTCGAGCACCTCCGGGAGCGCGGCGTCGAGGATCTCGCCCAGATCACCCTGATGAGCGACGGCGCCAGCGTGTACGAATGCACCTCCGCGGATGAGGTCATCGACCTCGTCCAGGGCGGACAGGGTGTCTTCGGGATCGCCGTCGGCCGGGTCTGGCGGGAAGTGGAAGGCAGCCTCGCGGCGCTTCCCAGCGAACACGCCAGCGACCAGTCGTTTCCCGACGACGAACTCAGCAAGCGCCGCGCCGCCCGCAAGATCGGCTAGGCTGCGGCCCCAGGAATTCACCAACGGCGAAGGCCGCCTTCCCTAGGAAGGCGGCCTTCGCCGTGTATGCCATACTGCAGGCTTTGGTACCTGCGGGCGCCGAGCCGGACACTGCTCAGCGGTGCACGCGCTCCCGGACCGGAGCGCCGGTTTGCCCGCCGTCCGAGGCCAGCAGATTCGCCAGCAGCGCATCAAACAGGGCAGCGGCGTTCTTTGCGGACTCCCCGGGCCAGTGGTGGATGGAGTGGGCGGCACCCTGGATCTGCTGCCAGTTGGCCTGCTCCGGGATGTGCGGGGACAGCAGCAACCCCCCGAACATGGCCTCCATCTCCGAAAGCCTGAACGTGTGTTCCGCTGAACCGGTGCGCACCCGGTTGGCGACAATGCCCGCAGGGGAGAGATTTGGGGCGAATTCCTGCCGGAACAGCTGGATGGCGCGCATGGTGCGTTCCGTGCCTGCGACCGAGAAGAGCCCGGGCTCGGCGACGAGGGTGACCTTGTCACTGGCTGACCAGGCCATCCTGGTGAGTCCGTTCAGCGAGGGCGGGCAATCCACCAGGACCAGCTCGTAGTTCTGTGCGCCGGCCAGCACCGCGGAGAGCCGGCGGAGGTCGCGGCGGCCCAAGTCGGGGCGGTCGTAGATGCCGGTGTACGCGGAGCCGACGGCGACGTCAAGGACGGGTGCCGCTGTGCCGGCGGGGGCTCCGCCGTTCGCGGACGCCCGTTCCACCCAGCCGCTGGGGACCACGTTGTCGGCCAGCTTGGCCCGCCGGGGAGCCTTGAGCATCCGGCCGATGTCCAGCTGGTCTCCAGGCCGGACGCCGAGGGCCGTACTCGCATCCGCGTGGGGATCAAGATCGACGACGAGGGTGGGGATGCCGGCGGCCAGTGCCGCGGACGCCAAACCAGTGGTCACCGATGTCTTGCCGACACCGCCTTTGAGGCTGCTGATGCTGACTACTTGCACTTGAAAAACCAATACCTAACGCCGGTTGCCGGGACGGGGTCCTGCCGGCCCCTGCGTTCTCCGGAGCCGGGGCGTGCATGCGCCACCCATCTCTTCATCATATGTTGCCGCCCTGCCGAAACCCGCCTCATCCGATGCCGGGGCGGCAGATGATGGATAAGCTTCAATCGGGGCCGGAATCCGCCCCTGCCCGATGTGCCTGCCTGATGTACGTGCCTAATCCGGCATACGTGACGCCGGTCTCTGTGACGGTCGCCACAATAATTTGTGTTTGCCCGTTACGGTCTTGGACACTGTGACCAATTACCGATACACCCGCGATGATGCAGGAGAAGTATGTTTTCGAAGATATTGGTGGCCAATCGCGGCGAAATCGCGATCCGTGCCTTCCGCGCCGGCTACGAACTTGGCGCCAAGACCGTGGCCGTCTTCCCGCATGAGGACCGCAACTCCATCCACCGCCAGAAGGCCGACGAGGCATATCTGATCGGCGACGAGGGCCACCCGGTGCGCGCCTACCTCGACGTCGACGAGGTGGTCCGCGTCGCGAAGGAGGCCGGGGCCGACGCCATCTACCCCGGTTACGGCTTCCTCTCCGAAAACCCGCGCCTGGCCCGCTCCGCCGCCGCGGCAGGCATCACCTTTGTGGGCCCTCCCGCCGAAGTGCTTGAACTCGCCGGCAACAAGGTCGCAGCACTCGAAGCTGCCCGCAAGGCCGGCGTTCCGGTCCTGAAGTCGAGCCAGCCTTCGAAGGACGTCGACGAGCTCATCGCCGCCGCGGACGTGATTGGCTTCCCCATCTTCGCCAAGGCCGTCGCCGGCGGCGGCGGGCGCGGCATGCGCCGGGTAGACACGCGCGAGGCCCTGCCCGAGGCCCTGCAGGCAGCCATGCGCGAAGCCGACGCAGCCTTCGGCGACCCCACCATGTTCCTGGAGCAGGCCGTCCTTCGCCCCCGCCACATCGAAGTCCAGATCCTGGCCGACGCGGAGGGCAACGTGATGCACCTCTTCGAACGCGACTGCTCCATCCAGCGCCGCCATCAGAAGGTCATCGAGATCGCCCCCGCACCGAACCTTGACGAAGGCATCCGGCAGGCGCTGTACCGCGACGCTGTGAAGTTCGCCAAGGCACTGAACTACGTCAACGCCGGCACCGTCGAATTCCTCGTCGACACCGTGGGGGAGCGGGCCGGCCAGCACGTCTTCATCGAAATGAACCCGCGCATCCAGGTCGAGCACACCGTCACCGAGGAAGTCACCGACGTCGACCTCGTCCAGGCGCAGCTCCGCATCGCCGCCGGCGAGACCCTCGCCGACCTGGGCCTGTCCCAGGAGACGGTCCAGCTCAAGGGCGCAGCCCTGCAGTGCCGCATCACCACGGAGGACCCGGCCAACGGCTTCCGGCCCGACGTCGGCAAGATCACCGGCTACCGTTCGGCCGGCGGCGCCGGCGTGCGGCTCGACGGCGGAACCGTCTACTCCGGCGCCGAGATCAGCCCGCACTTCGACTCCATGCTGGTCAAGCTGACCTGCCGCGGCCGCGAGTACCCGGCCGCCGTGGCCCGGGCCCGCCGTGCCCTCGCCGAGTTCCGCATCCGCGGCGTCTCCACCAACATCTCCTTCCTGCAGGCCGTGCTGGACGACGCCGACTTCATCGCGGGCAACGTGGCCACCTCGTTCATTGACGAACGCCCCGAACTGCTCAAGGCCAGGGTGTCCGCGGACCGCGGCACCAAGCTGCTGACCTGGCTCGCCGACGTCACCGTGAACAAGCCCAACGGCGAGCTCACGGTCCACATCGATCCCGCCGCCAAGCTGCCCGCCGTGAACGACGCCGACGCCCAGCCGGGCTCCCGCCAGCGGCTGCTGGAGCTGGGCCCGGAAGGCTTCGCGGCTGCCCTGCGCGCGCAGGACGCGGTCGCCGTCACCGACACCACATTCCGTGACGCCCACCAGTCGCTGCTCGCCACCCGGGTCCGCACCCGCGATCTGGTGGCGGCCGGCCCAGCGGTCACCAAGCTCCTCCCGGAACTGCTCTCCGTCGAGGCGTGGGGCGGTGCCACGTACGACGTCGCCCTGCGCTTCCTCGGCGAGGATCCCTGGGACCGGCTCGCGGCGCTACGCAAGGCGCTGCCGAACGTCTGCCTGCAGATGCTCCTCCGCGGCCGCAACACGGTCGGCTACACCCCGTACCCGGAGGAAGTCACGGTGGCCTTCGTCAATGAGGCCGCCGCCACGGGCATCGACATCTTCCGCATCTTCGACGCGCTCAACGACGTCAACCAGATGGCCCCGGCCATCCGCGCCGTCCGCGAGACCGGCACGGCCGTCGCGGAAGTGGCCCTCTGCTACACCGCCGACATGCTGGACCCGGACGAGACGCTCTACACCCTGGACTACTACCTGGAGCTGGCGCAGAAGATCGTCGACGCCGGCGCGCACATCCTGGCGATCAAGGACATGGCCGGCCTGCTGCGTCCCGCCGCCGCGGCCCGGCTCGTCACGGCCCTGCGTGAACGCTTTGACCTTCCGGTGCACCTGCACACGCACGACACCGCGGGCGGGCAGCTGGCAACACTGATGGCCGCCGTCGACGCCGGCGTGGACGCCGTGGACGTGGCCTCGGCGTCGCTGGCCGGCACCACCAGCCAGGTCTCGGCCTCGGCCCTGGTCGCGGCCTTGGCTCACACGCCCCGCGACACGGGCCTCAGCCTGGCCAGTGTCTGCGCCCTGGAACCGTACTGGGAAGCGGTGCGCCGGGTCTACGCACCCTTCGAATCCGGCCTCCCGGGCCCCACCGGGCGCGTATACCAGCACGAGATCCCCGGAGGCCAGCTCTCCAACCTGCGCCAGCAGGCAATCGCACTGGGACTCGGTGAGCGCTTCGAGGCCATCGAGGACATGTACACCGCGGCGGACCGCATCCTCGGCCGGCTCGTGAAGGTCACGCCGTCCTCCAAGGTCGTCGGCGACCTCGCCCTGCACCTGGTGGGACTCAATGCCGATCCCGCGGACTTCAACGAGAATCCGCAGAAATACGACATCCCGGATTCCGTCATCGGGTTCCTGTCCGGTGAACTGGGCGATCCGCCCGGGGGCTGGCCGGAACCGTTCCGCACCAAGGCCCTGCAGGGCCGAACGGTCAAGGTCCGCGACGTTGAGCTCAGCGCCGAGGACAGCGCCGCCCTCAAGGGGGACTCCAAGACGGTGCAGCAAACCCTCAACAGACTGCTCTTCGCCGGGCCAACCAAGGACTACCAGAAGAGCGTGGAGAACTACGGCAACCTCTCGGTCCTGGACACCCGCGACTACCTCTTCGGACTGCAGCGCGGCGCCGAACACGAGATCGAGCTGGAAAAGGGCGTCAACCTGATCGCCTCGCTCGAAGCGGTCTCCGAACCGGACGAGAAGGGCATGCGCACCGTGATGTGCACGCTCAACGGGCAGTCCCGCCCGGTGGTGGTCCGCGACCGTTCCGTGGTCAGCAACGTCAAGGCCGCCGAACGCGCCGACACCTCCCAGCCGGGCCAGGTCGCGGCACCGTTCGCCGGCGCCGTCACGCTGACCGTCAAGGCCGGTGAGGCGGTCAAGGCCGGCGACACGGTCGCCACGATCGAGGCCATGAAGATGGAAGCCTCCATCACGACGCCGGTGGCCGGCACTGTCTCACGCCTCGCCGTCGGCGCGATCGAACAGGTCCAGGGCGGGGACCTGCTGCTCGTCGTGGAATAGCCGCCACGCAACGCAACACCGGACTACACAGCACAACAACGAAGAAGGGTCCTTCCGGCCGAGGCTGGATGGACCCTTCTTCTTATAGCAACGCGGGGTCAGATACCGCCCATCCGAAGCTCCCGGACCGGCGGCAAGTGACCCCGCGTTGCTGTACTGCTGTTAGACCTTGGTGGGACGCGGGGCGCCGTACATTTCCTCGATGACGTTCTCGAAGTCCTTCATCACCTGGGCGCGCTTGACCTTCATCGACGGCGTCAGGTGCCCGGAGGCTTCCGTGAAGTCGGCGGGCACGATCCGGAAGGACTTGATCGCCTCGGCCTGGGACACCGACTGGTTGGCGCCGTTGATGAGTTCCTGCACAGCGGCCTTGACCACCGCGTTGTCGGTGGCTTCGGCAAGGGTCGTCGAGGCGGGCAGGCCGTGGCGGTGCAGCCAGCCGGGCAGGGCCTCCTCGTCGAGGGTGACCAGCGCGCCGATGAAGGGGCGGTTGTCACCCACCACGAGCACCTGGGACACCAGCGCGTCGGCGCGGATCTGGTCTTCCAGCAGGGCCGGCACCACGTTCTTGCCGCTGGCAGTGACGATGATTTCCTTCTTGCGGCCCGTGATGGTCAGGAACCCCGCCTCATCGAGCTGTCCGATGTCGCCGGTGCGGAACCAGCCGTCCTCGAAGGACTCGCTGGAGAGGTCCTCACGCTTGTAATAGCCGCGCATGACGCACACGCCCTTGGCGAGGATCTCGCCGTCGTCGGCGATTTTCACGGCGTTGCCGGGAATCGGGGCGCCGACGGTGCCGATCTTGATCAGCTCCGGCGTGTTCACCGTGACGGGGGCCGTGGTCTCGGTCAGGCCGTAGCCCTCCAGGATCTGCATGCCGATGCCCTGGAAGAAGTGCCCCAGCCGCTCGCCCAGCGGGCCGCCGCCGGAGACGGCGTGCGCCACCTCGCCGCCCATGGCGGCGCGGAGCTTGCTGTAGACGAGCTTGTCGAAGAGGGTGTGCTTGAGCTTGAGGCCCAGGCCCACCTTGCCGGCCTGGCGGGCGCGGGAGAACTCGATCGCGGTGTCCGCGGCGCGGTGGAAGATGGCGCCCTTGCCACCGTCCTCCGCCTTGGTGAGGGCCGAGTTGTAGACCTTCTCGAAGACGCGTGGCACTGCGAGGATGAAGGTCGGCTTGTAGCTCTGGAGGTCCGGCAGGAGGTTCTTGATATCGGGCGTGTGCGCCACGGTCACGCCGGCGGCCACGGCGAGCACCGAGATGAACCGAGCGAACACGTGGGCGAGCGGCAGGAACATGATGGTCCTGGCCTGCTCGTGCACGATTTTGTTCAGCGAGGTGGCCAAGGCGTTTTCGGAGAGTTCAACGAAGTTGCCGTGGGTCAGCTCGCAGCCCTTCGGCCGGCCGGTGGTGCCAGAGGTGTAGATGATCGTGGCGAGGTCCGCAAGGGATGCCTGGCTGCGCCGGGCCTCGAGTTCCTCGTCGCTGACGGCCGCACCGGCGGCGCGGACCTCGTCGAGGCCGGCCCCCTCGAGCTGCCACACGTGCGCTAAGTCGGTGAGGCCTTCAGAGGTGGCGGCCTGGCGGATGATGTTCTCGTGGTGGGCGGACTCACCGAAAGCGGCGACGGCGCCGGAGTCGCCCAGGTTCCAGGCAACCTGGGAGGGGGAGGAGGTCTCGTAGATCGGCACGGAGACGGCGCCGGCGAACCAGACGGCGAAGTCAATGAGCGCCCATTCGTAGCGTGTGCGGGACATAATGCCCACCCTGTCGCCGGCGGCGACGCCGCTGGCCATCAGGCCCTTGGCGAGCAGCGAAACATCGGCCAGGAAATCGGTGGCCCGGATGTCCTGCCACTGGCCGGCGGCGTCGAGGCGGGAGAACAGGGCCGGGTTGGAGGCCTTGGCGGCCTGGCGCAGGACCAGGTCCGTGACGTTCGATTCCGGGGGGACGTTGACCAGGGGCGGGACACTGATTTCTCGCACGTTAGCTCCTTTGATATCCATAGACCCGCGAGGGGTACGACTAACACTAGTATGTCGTTCAAGGCATGTGTGTTCCACCACACCTACTGGTGAGTAACATTACCGTTTGTGGACCCCGCTGCAGCCTGACGAGCAGCGGCCGGGCAGTGGAGCCCGCCGGCCGACAGCCCGATGGTGCGGTCCGGTGGTGCGGCCCGTGCGGGGCACTCCGGCGAATAGGATGGGGAACCATGCACACACCTACACCCGGACAGCAGCCCGGCCCGTACCGCAGGACAGCAGCATGGCGCCGCAGGGCCTTTGCCGGATCTGCCGCCGGAGCAGCCGCCGGGCCGGCCGCGCCGGCCGCGCACGGGCTCCGTGAGCATCTGCGGCTGGGCCGGAAGGGCCTCGCCATCGGGGTGGACATTGGCGGCACCAAGGTGGCGGCCGGCGTCGTCGACGCGGAGGGCAGGATCCTCTCCCAGGCCAAGCGCTCCACTCCGGGCAATGACCCCCGGGCGGTCGAACAGGTCATTGTTGAGCTCGTCGAGGAGCTCGGCGCGGGCCACCGGATCTGGTCCGTCGGGATCGGCGCAGCCGGCTGGATGGACCTCGACGGCGGCACCGTGCTGTTCAGCCCGCATCTGGCGTGGCGCAACGAACCCCTCCGGGACAACCTGCAGCGCCTCCTGCGCAGGCCCGTGCTGCTGACCAACGACGCCGATGCGGCCGGCTGGGCGGAATGGCGCTTCGGCGCAGGGCAGGGCCAGAACCGCCTGGTCTGCATCACGCTCGGAACCGGAATCGGCGGTGCCATGGTGATGGACGGCCGACTGGAACGCGGACGGTTCGGTGTGGCCGGGGAATTCGGCCACCAGATCATCATGCCCGGCGGCCACCGCTGCGAGTGCGGCAACCGGGGCTGCTGGGAGCAGTACGCGTCCGGCAACGCGCTCGGCCGGGAAGCCCGGGAACTTGCCGCCGCCAACTCCCCGGTGGCCCAGGAACTGCTCAAAGCGGTCGACGGCAACGTGGAGCGCATCACCGGAGTGATAGTCACCGAGCTGGCCAAGGCCGGGGACCCGACTTCCCGGGAGCTGCTCGAGGATGTCGGCGAGTGGCTCGGACTTGGCCTGGCCAACCTCGCGGCCGCGCTGGATCCGGGCAAGTTCGTGATCGGCGGCGGACTCTGCGATGCCGGCGAACTGCTGGTCGGCCCGGCCCGGAAGGCCTTCGCCCGGAACCTGACCGGCCGCGGCTTCCGGCCCGCGGCGGAAATCGAGCTGGCGGCCCTTGGCCCGAACGCGGGCCTGATTGGTGCTGCGGACCTGTCCCGGGTCAGCAGCCGCATGCACAGCTAGGCGAGTTAGAGGCGCGCGCCGTCGTCGTGCTCGTCTTTTTCGCCCGGCAGCTTCATGATCAGGAAGACCACCGACGCCGCGAAGGCTGCCACCATGCCGAGGATGGCCAGCAGCGGGGCGGAGCGCCAGAACATTGCAGACATCAGGAGCGCTACGGGACCGCCCACCGCCCCCAGCCAGGCCAGCACGGTCATCGGGTCGGCCCCGGCGAGGCTGGGCGGTTCCTCCGGCACGAACTCGCCGGCGATGAACGGGTCATCGTCATCGGCGTCAAAGTCCCGCGGCCCGGGGGCAGCCTGCCGGCCATCCGCCCCGGCCGCGTTGGCTGCGGCCCTCCCCGCCGCCTGGCTCTGCGCCAGCCGCTCCGCGGCGGAGAGTTCGACCGGCGCCTTGGCGGCAAGGCCCAGCGGGTCGAAGTCGCTGAAGGGCCGTGGCGCTGAAGGGCTGTCGATGTGCGGGCCGTCCGTCGGGGATGCCTCTGGGTGCGCCACGCCGTCCCCGCCGGCGTTGTCGTCCTTGCCGTCCGGGGCTTCCCGGATTTCCGGAGTCCCCGGGCCTGCGGCCGGTTCCCTTCCCTCCAGCCTCGCGACCAGGTCAAGCCAGACCGCGTCGTCCTGGTGGGCACGGGAATCCGATGAATCGGGGTCGGGAGAGTTGGAGTCCGGTCTAGTCATCTGCCGTGTCCTTCTGGCTGGCGCGGGCAGCGTCCGGAGTGCTTCCCGGGGCCAGCGACCGGATGAATTCGGCCGAGCCACGGAAGATTTCGGGCGCATCGTTGTCCATCGTAGCGACGTGGTAGCTGTTTTCGAGCCGGATCACCTCCAGCGGGGCGTGGGTCAGTCCGCGGCGCAGTGCCCGCATGCTCGAGTCGGAGACCACATGGTCCACCGCGGACCGGTAGACCCGCACCGGCGCGGTGACCCGGGGGAGCAGCCGCACGGTGTCCTTGAACATCTTGTTCAGCTCGTGCGCGGCGGCGACCGGCGTCCGGGCATAGGCGCCCTCGTCGATGCCCTCCTTCAGGATGTCGTTGGCGATCGCGGGGGTGCTCCTGACCACGAATTTGAGGAGGCCCGCCAACGGTGCCCGGGGATCGTCGATGACGAGTCCGGGATTGACCACCACGACGCCGGCGACCGGACGGTTGGCGGCGATCCGCAGCGCCAGCGCCCCGCCCATGGACAGGCCTGCCACGATCACCTGGTCGCATTCCCCGGCGAGTTCGAGGTAGGCGGCGTCAATCGCCGCGTGCCAGGCCTGCCAGCGCGTCCGGGCAAGATCCTGCCAGCTGGTGCCGTGCCCGGGCAGCAGCGGCATCCGCACGGCGTAGCCCGCGTCGGCCAGCGATGTGGCCCAGTCCCTGACGCCGTTTGGGCTGCCGGTGAAGCCATGCGAGACCACGACGCCGGTGCGGGGCCCGGTGCCGGTGAAAGGGCTGCTGAACGGCGTGTGGTCCGGGGGGAGTGTCATGGGGTCTCCGGGGTTGTGGCGGGCCGGCCCGGCGAGGGCGCGGAGGCTGCGTGCTGCAGGAAGAACTGGACGGACTGCCCGAAGATCAGGGGAGCATCGACGTCGAGCGTGGCAACATGGCCGCTGTCCGGCAAACCGACCACGTCCAGCTCCCGCGACCCGAGCCGCTTCCGCAGCAGCTCCATTGAGGACGGCGGAACCACGATGTCGGTCGCGGATTTGAAGACCAGCGCCGGAGCGGTGACGGCCGGCAGGTCGCGCAGCGCAGCCTTGAAGAGCCGGCTTAGCTGGTGCACGGCCTCCAGCGGGGTGAGCGAGTAGTCACCGTCCTCGGTGGTGACGGGCGCCGGGTTCGGCTCCTGGACCGGAACCGTGGTGCGCTGGACGTGCTTCAGCAGGCCGATGTAGCGCACCCGGCGGTCGTAGAAGCTCAGTCCCGGGTTGACGACGGCGACGCCGGCGACGTGGTGGCGGGCCGCGGTGCGCAGGGCGATCGTCCCGCCCATGGAGAGCCCCGCCACGTAGCAGTACCGGGTCTTTGCGGCGAGTTCTAGATAGCAGTCCTCGAAGGCCCGGTACCAGTCCTGCCAGCCGTGGCGGGCCAGGTCGCGCCAGTCCGTGCCGTGGCCGGGGAGCAGCGGGACGGACACGGCAAAGCCCTGCCGGGCCAGGTGCTCGGCCCACGGAAGGACACTCAGGGGGCTGCCGGTGAAGCCGTGGCAGATGGCCACACCGATGCCCGCGTTGCCGCCGTGGCCGGGATAACTGAACGCTGCGGGCGCCAGGGGAGTACTGCTTCCGGTCATGTGCCCATCGTGTCACTGTTCCCGATAAAACTCACTAGAGTAGGGTGTCATTGAAGTCCTGGCCGGGTCCGATGCAGGGCCGGCCAGACGCCTTCCGGAGAGGTACACCACGTGTTTTATTGGTTCATGAAGACCTTCGTTCTGGGGCCGGTGCTGAAGACGCTTTTCAGGCCCTGGGTCAAGGGCCTGGACAACGTTCCCGCCGAGGGCGCCGCCATTCTGGCATCCAACCACCTCTCCTTCTCCGACTCCATCTTTATGCCGCTCATGGTGCCCCGTCCGGTCGTGTTCCTCGCGAAATCGGAGTACTTCACCGGCAAGGGGATCAAAGGCAAGCTGACGGCCACCTTCTTCCGGCTCACCAACCAGCTGCCGATGGACCGCTCCGGCGGGGCGGCATCGGCCCTCTCGCTCAACGCCGGCATGGACGTGCTGAAGAACGGCTCGCTCCTGGGCATCTACCCCGAAGGCACCCGCAGCCCGGACTCCCGGCTGTACCGCGGCAAAGTGGGGGTGGCGCGGCTGGCCCTGCAGGCCCGCGTCCCCGTGATTCCGGTCGCTATGATCGGCACCGACAAGGTCCAGCCGATCGGCAAACGGATGCCCAACATCCGCCGGATCGGGATGATCTTCGGCGAGCCGCTGGACTTCAGCCGGTACTACGGCATGGAGGACGACCGGCTGATCCAGCGCTCCGTGACCGACGAGATCATGTATGAACTGATGCGGGTCTCCGGCCAGGAATACGTCGACGAGTACGCCGCCGTCGTCAAGCTCCGGCTCGCCGGCAAGGCCACGGAACTTCCGGAGGACGGCGCGGCCGGCTCCGGCCCGGCCGCGCCCGGAACTGTCTGACCGAAGCGTGTGACGGTTCCGGCGCAGTCAATGACGCCGCGGGGCCGACGATCGCCGCGGGGGCAACTATCCTTAGAAGGTGACTGAGCTATCTGCGCCTTCGGCCTCCCCCCTGAACAGTTCCCTGAGCGACCCGCCCCCGGCGGGGTCCGCACTGACCAGCACCGCACTGACCAGCACCGCCCAGAGCGGTGCGGCGAACTATCCCGGCCTGGACCACTGGCGGGAGCTTCCTGCCTCCCAGCAGCCGAATTGGTCGGATAAGTCCGTCTTCGAATCCTCGGTCAAGGAACTTTCCGTCCTCCCGCCGCTCGTCTTCGCCGGCGAAGTGGACATCCTGCGCGAACGGCTCGCCGCCGCCGCACAGGGAAAGGCGTTCCTGCTCCAAGGCGGCGACTGTGCCGAAACCTTCGAGGCCGCGACGGCGGACAAGATCAGCGCCCGCGTCCGCACGATCCTGCAGATGGCGGTGGTCCTCACCTACGGCGCGGCGATGCCCGTCATCAAGATGGGCCGCATGGCCGGGCAGTTCGCCAAGCCGCGTTCCTCCAACGACGAGACCCGCGAAGGCGTCACGCTGCCGGCCTACCGCGGCGACATCGTCAACGGCTACGACTTCACGCCGGAATCCCGCGCGCACGACGCCGGCCGGATGCTCAAGGCGTACCACACCTCCGCTTCCACACTGAACCTGATCCGCGCGTTCACCCAGGGCGGCTTCGCTGACCTCCGGCTCGTCCACCAGTGGAACAAGGGCTTCACCGAAAACCCCGCCCACGCACGCTACGAATCGCTGGCACGGGACATCGACCGCGCCATCAAGTTCATGGCGTCCTGCGGCGCGGACTTCGAGGCGCTCAAGCGGGTGGAGTTCTACGCCAGCCACGAAGCCCTGCTGCTCGACTACGAACGGGCCCTGACCCGGATCGACTCGCGCACCGGCTTCCCGTACGACACGTCCGCGCACTTCCTGTGGATCGGTGAGCGCACGCGCGAACTGGACCACGCCCATGTCGATTTCCTCTCACGGGTGCGCAACCCGATCGGCGTCAAGCTGGGGCCGGGCACCAGCGGCGACGACGCGCTGCGCCTGATCGACAAGCTGGATCCGGACCGCGAGCCCGGCCGCCTGACCTTCATCACCCGGATGGGCGCGGGCAACATCCGCGAGAAGCTGCCCCCGATTGTGGAGCGCGTCACCGCGTCCGGCGCCCAGGTCCTCTGGGTGACCGACCCCATGCACGGCAACACGGTCACGTCGCCGAACGGCTACAAGACCCGGAACTTCGACGACGTCATTGATGAGGTGCGCGGCTTCTTCGAGGTCCACCATGCGCTCGGCACCGTCCCCGGTGGCCTGCACGTCGAGATGACCGGCGACGACGTGGCCGAGTGCCTTGGCGGCGCGGATCCCGTGGACCAGGAGGCGTTCCTGGACCGCTACGAATCGGTCTGCGATCCCCGGCTGAACCACATGCAGTCTCTCGAGATGGCTTTCCTGGTGGCAGGGGCCCTGTCCAAGCGCTAAAGACTGGCCCGCCCATCAAACAGCTCCGCCCCGGCTGATGCAGCCGGGGCGGAGCTGTTTGTCAGTGGTGAGGGCGGGGGCCGTCAGACTACGGTCAGCGTGACGACGGAGCCTTCCGGGACGCTTGTGTTCACCGGGTCCTGGGCTCGGACCGTACCAAAGAATCCGCCGAGGATGTTGTCGACTTTGACCGTGAAGCCGAGTTCCTCAAGGGCCTTCTGCGCTTCGGCGGCCTGCTTCCCGATGAAGCTTGGCACCTGGACCATCTTCGGTCCCTTGGAGATGGTGAGCGTCACCGATCCGCCCTTGGTCAGGTTGCCGGAGGCCGGATCCTGCGCCACGACCGCGCCCTTGGGCACCTTCCGGTCGTGGACGGTTTCATCGGCGACCACGGCTTTCAGCCCGGCAGCTTCGATCGCCGCGACCGCGTCTGCCTGCTTCTGGCCGCGCACGTCAGGCACCGGAATGGGCTGCGGTCCCTTGGAGACAGTGAGGTCCACGGGCGTGCCGTGCCGGACCGGGTTGCCGCTGGGCGGTGCCTGCGCCAGGACCGTCCCGGCGGCCGCGGATTCATCGAAGGTCTCGGAGATGTTCCCCAGTGCCATGCCCGCGCCGTTAAGGGCCGTCTTGGCCTCGTCCAGGGACTTTCCGGTCAGCTCCGGCAGGGGGAACAGCTCGGGGCCCTTGGAGACAGCGAGGGACACCGGCTGGAACTTCCGGATGACCTCCCCGGCCGCCGGCTCTGAGGCAACCACCAGTCCGGGGGCGACGTCGTCGTCGAAAACGTCTTTGGTGGTGGACTGGAACCCGGCCGTGCGGAGCAGCTGCTGCGCCTCGGCCACGGTCTTGTTCGCGAGTTCCGGAATCGTGCCGGGGGAGCCCGGCCCCATCCCGAAGAACCAGCCCGCCCCGCCGGCCAGCAGTGCAGCGATGACGAGGACGAGGATCCAGAGCAGTCCGCGGCGCCGGGGGTTGCCCTCGCGCAGGCTCCGGACCGGGGTGGCCGCGGCGCGCTGCCGGGCTTTTTCCTCGTCGCGGTCGTGTTTGCGCTGCGCCCGTTTGCCGGCCGGAACGGCGGAAGCGTCGTCGTCGCCGTCGTAGTCGCCGGCCGCGTATGGTGCTTCGTCCGGGGCGGACAGCGGGCCGTAGCCGGGGTGGCGGGGGGCCGCGGACATCACGGTGGTCGGGTTGTTGCCGCGCGCGATGAATTCCGTGGGCTGCTGCCGGCCGCCGATGACTTCGGTGGCGCCGTTGGCGGCGAGCGGATCCGGGGCGCCGCCGGGGCGTCCTGCCGGCGGAAGCGGCACGGCCGGCAGGGCCTGACGCGCAGCCGGGGGCTGCAGGTCCAGTTCGGCGTCGCTCAGGTTCCGCCGGATGTGCCGGAGTTCGGAGAGCAGCGCGTTGCCGTCGACGGGGCGCTTGTCCGGGTCATTGGCGGTGCACCACTGCACCAGCTCATCGATTTCGGTGGCGAGGCCCGGAACGTGCTCCGAGGGGGCGCCGACGGCCGAGTTGACGTGCTGGTAGGCGACCTGGATGGGTACCTCACCGTCGAAGGGCTGCCGGCCGGTAATCATCTCGTAGAGCATGATCCCGACAGAGTAGATGTCACTGCGCGCGTCCGCCTGGCGGCCAAGCACGAGTTCGGGGGAGAGATACGCGACGGTGCCGATCAGCGCGCCGGTGCTGGTCGAGGTCGAAATGGCGCGGGCCAGGCCGAAGTCGCCGAGCTTGATGCGCCCGTTATCGGCAATCAGCACGTTCTCGGGTTTGATGTCCCGGTGGATGAGGCCGGCGTCGTGGGCCGCGCCCAGCCCCTCGACGACGGGATCGATCAGTGCAAGGGCCAGGCGCGGCGGGAGAGCGCCCTTGTCCCTGAGGACGTCGCGCAGCGTGTGGCCCTTGATGTACTCCATCACCAGGTAGGCCACCCGGTCGTCCTCGCCCTGGTCCAAAACTCCCACGACGTGGGGGTGCGACAGCCGGGCGGCGGCCTTGGCTTCGCGGCCCAGCCGGTCAAGGAACTGGGGGTCGCCGGTCATGTGGGGATGCAGCACCTTCAGCGCCACATCACGCTCCAGCCGGCGGTCGGTGGCCACGTAGACCGTGGACATCCCGCCGCTGGCGAGCCTGGACTGAATCAGGTACCGGCCATCCACCAGGGTGCCAACAAGAGGGTCCGACGAGTAATCCTGCACTATACGATCCTAATCGCTGCACGGAAACGGGTCCGAATCCACCTGCGATTCGGACCCGTTTCGTTATCCGTCGGGGCTTGGCCAGGGCGGCTGGACGCCGCCGCGTGGCCCGCCGGAACTCCTAGCTGAAGTTCTTCTGGTGGGCCTTGATGGATTCCACGTACTGCTTCGTGTCGTCGTACATGCCGTACTTGCTGACCGAGTACTGGCCCTGGTAGTAACCCGCGATGGCGGTGTCCAGGTCCGGGCTCGTGCGGGTCAGCTGGCGGATGATCGCGACGCCCGCCGTGGCGTTGTCATAAGGGTCCAGCAGGTTCAGCTGGCGGCCCACCAGGTCCGAGGCCCACTGGCCCGAGGACGGGATGACCTGCATGGTGCCGATCGCGTTGGCGGGGGAGACCGAGCGGTGGTCGAAGCTGGATTCCTGGAAGGCGAAGGCCAGGGCCAGCGAGGGGTCAACGCCCATGCGGCGGGCGGTGTCCGCCACGATCGTCTTCATCTGTTCGCGGCTGGGCACCGGCGAGGCGTTCAACAGGGCCTTGTTCTGGTTGGCGGAGCTGACGACGGCGGCCGGGTAGGTGAAGCCGAGGAAGGTACTCGGGACCAGCGGCGTCACCGTGGCAGGCGGCGGGGTGGAAGGGGTGGAGGCCGGAGCGAGGGACGACCCCGAGAGCGCGAGTTTCTGGCCGGGGTAGATGATGCTGCTCATCGTCAGGCGGTTGGCGGAGAGGATGTCCGCGAGCTTGACCCCGTTCCTGGCGGCAATGCCGGAAAGGGTGTCGCCGGACTTGATGGTGTACGACCCTGACGCGGGGGCCGCCGGGGCCGGTGCGCTCGGGGCGGGGGCGGCCGGGGCGGGGGCCGGAGCAGCGGGGGCCGACGGCGCAGGTGCAGCAGTGCCGCCGCCGATCTTGATCTGCTGCCCGGGATAAATAATCGAACCCATGTTGAGCCCGTTCCAGCCGAACACCTCGGAGAGCTTGACGCCGTGTCGGGCCGCGATAACGCCGAGGGTGTCGCCCGGCTTGACGGTGTAGACGCTGCCGCCGGCAGCAGCTGCCGGCGCTTCAGGGGCTGCCGGCGCCGCCGGTGCAGTCGCCGGGGCCGAGCCTTCGAGCTTGATCTTCTGGCCGGGGTAGATGATGGTGTTTGCCTGCAGCCCGTTCAACGCCAGAACCTGTGTGGTGTCCAGGCCAAATTTGCCGGCAATTCCGCTGATCGTGTCACCGCGGGCGATTGTGTACTCAGCCGGGGCGGAAACCTGGGCAGGACGGAACGAGGACGGAACAGTGACCGGGACGGAACCGGCAGGAATCAGGGCCGACGCCAGCGCCCTGGCGGTCTGGCCCTGAGCCTGTGCCTCAATGGCCGCGGCCAGCGTGGCCGGGATGGCGCGGGGGCGCGATTCCGCCGCAGCCGGCTGTGCGATCGCCAAGGAAGAAAGGACGACGGCGGGAAGTGCCGCCGTCGTGGCCGCAATCATCGGCAGGCTGGGCCTCGGGTTGGGCTTTGGCGAACGTGACGTCGTCATGGGGGAAGATCCTCTTCTCAGCGTCCAACGCTGCGGGTCTGGCCTGGCTTACTCGTAATTATCGCTGTGACTGGTGTTACCAATGTGACTCAAGTTATCACTGTTACAAATGTGATCCATGCGAATCTCTCACAAATGGGCAAATAGCACAAGAACTGTTTGACATTCCGAAAATGCGCTCGCGTGGAGTGTCGGTCGGAGAGGCGGCACTCGGCCCGTGGGCCGCGTCCGGAGATTGGCCATTTAATAGCCGGGCGCCGACTAGGCGCAGGGCCCGCCGGCATGGCAATCTTGATCCGTGAGTAATGTAGAAAGCCTGGTGGGCGAATGGCTGCCCCTTCCCGATGTCGCGCAGCTCCTGAACGTTTCGATTACTAAGGTTCACGCACTTCTTGATGAACGTGCGTTGGCTGCATTGAGGGTCGGTGAACGCCGGATCCGTTGCGTTCCTGCCGAATTCATTCAGGACGGTCATGCGGTCGAGAGCCTTAAGGGAACGATTGTGGTCCTCGCGGACGCAGGCTATTCCGACGAGGAACTCATTACCTGGCTGTTTACCCCGGATGAATCGCTGCGTGGCCGGCCGATCGATGCCCTGCGCGAGGGGCGCAAAACTGAAATCCGGCGCCGGGCGCAGTCCCTGGCCTGGTAGCCGCCCCGGAATTTCCCGGTCCCTAAACCAAATGCGGGCCCTGCACCTCGAATCTGAGGTGCAGGGCCCGCATTTGTTAATGCCGCCGCGTTGCGCGTGGAGCTGAGTAGTGAGTGCCGCTGCGTGGATCAGGCCGCGCGGCTGACCGTGGCCTCCGCCAGCTTTCGGAGCGCAGTCTTGGGCAGCTCATCCAGCGGCAGGAGGTCCAGGGCGGAGAAAGCCGCGTAGCCGAATTCCTCGATCAGTGTTTCCGTGGCCTGGAGTGCGCCGCACTCTACGATGATGCGGCGGATTTCGTCCACATCGGCGTCGTCCAGCCCGGGGCTGCCGAGCTTCTCGTCGATGAAGGTGGAGTCGGCCTGACTGGCCAGGTCCAGGGCAAAGGCGATCAGTACGGTCCGCTTGCCCTCTCGGAGATCGTCTCCGGCCGGTTTGCCCGTGGTGACAGGGTCGCCGAAGACTCCCAGGACGTCGTCGCGGAGCTGGAAAGCCTCGCCAAGCGGGAGGGCGAACGCCGAGTAGCCCCGCAGCAGCTCGTCGTGGGCGCCGGCCAGTGCGCCGCCCAATGCCAGCGGATGTTCGGTGGAGTACTTGGCCGACTTGAACCGGATGATGGACTGGGCCCGGCTGACTGCTCCCGCGCGGTCCCGCCTGGGACCCGCGACCTCCTCGAGGATGTCCAGGTACTGTCCTGCCATCACCTCGGCCCGCATTAGGTTGAAGATCAGCCGGGCCCGGCTTCCGGACGCCGCGCTCTGCCCGATTTCGGTAAAAGATTCCTCGCTGAAGGACAGGCACAGGTCACCGGTCAGGATAGCGGCCGCGTGGCCGAACCGTTCGCTGTCCAGCGCCCAACCCTGCGTCTCGTGCAGGTCGCTGAAGCGCCGGTGCACGCTGGGGCCGCCCCTGCGGGTGTCCGAGCGGTCGATGATGTCGTCATGGATCAGGGCTGCGGCCTGGAAGAGCTCCAGCGCGGAGCCTGCTGTCACCACTTCGCCGGCTCCGGCCTCGCCACCGGCGCCGCGCCAGCCCCAGTAGCACATCAATGCCCGCAGGCGCTTTCCGCCGGTGACCAGGTTCGAAATGGATCCCATCAGCGGATCAATGTCCGGGGAGATCGAGGACATCACCGCCTGGCGGGTGGTGAGGAAATCGGTTAGCTTTCCGGCGACGGCGGCAACAAACGCGGTCTGCTCCAGGCGCAGCTGCTCCGCGAGGGTCACTTGACGGACTCGGCGGCGACGTTCGCGCCGATCGTGAAGGTGGATACCCCGGCGGTTTCCACCACCGAGATGTTGACCGTTTCGTTGTCACTGCGGAGGAAGTCCTTGGACGGTACCGCGCCCACTGCTTCGCCCGGAACGGCCTTGAAGCCTTGTGCCTCAAGTTCCTTCGTGTAGTAGGCGAGCACGTCGGCGGACGGCGCGGAAATACTGCCGACAAGAGCCACGGTGGCGGGCGTAGTGGTCTTGTCAAAACTGCTGGAGACGACCTTCGCACCAGGCATCACGGGCAGGAGCTTCTCCGGGAACCCGGGGACCATGGCGCCGACCGTGGCCGAGGTGCCGGGTGCGGCGGAGGGGCTGGCCGGAGCTGTGGTGGAGGGCTGGGACGCGGAGGGAGCCGGCGAGGCCGACGCGGAACCCGAAGGAACGGTCCCGGGGTTGGGGGGCGTGCATGCGGCCAGAGCCATCAGCGTGCCCGCCGCCATAACGGCTGCCGCAGCACGGTTGCGCGGTCCAAATACCTTCACAGGGACTTTCCTCCTGGTGTTGACGCCGGATTCAGCCTCCAGTTTAGTCAGTCCCGGGGCATAGGATTGAAGTTGTGGGGCCGGACCAGGATAAACAGCAGCGGGAGCAGTCTCCCCAAGGCGCACCCAGACGGCTTAGCGATGCGCAATTACGCGAGTTCCGGCGGAGCAGCATCATGCACGTGGACATGGACGCTTTCTTTGTCTCGGTGGAGCTGCGCAGCCGGCCGGAACTCGTGGGAAAGCCCGTTATTGTGGGCTACCCCGCGGACCGTTCTGTTGTGCTGTCCGCCTCGTACGAGGCCCGGAAGTTCGGCGTCAGGTCGGCCATGCCGATGGTGGTCGCCATGCGGATGTGTCCCTCCGCTGTGGTCATCGAGCCCAGGCACAAGCTGTACTACGAGGTCTCCGGCCAGATCATGGAGATCTTCGGTTCGATTACCGAACTCGTGGAGCCCCTCAGCGTGGATGAGGCTTTCCTCGACGTTGGGGGAGCGATCCGGCGCCTCGGCCCGCCCCGCGAGATCGGTGAGCTTATCCGCGCGCGGGTCCGCAGCGAGCTGGGCATCACCGCGTCCGTGGGAATAGCCGCCAGCAAGTTCGTGGCCAAGATTGCCTCCACCCGGTGCAAGCCGAACGGACTGCTGCTCATTGGGCCCGAGGAGACGGTCCCTTACCTGCACAGCCTTCCGGTCAGCGCCCTCTGGGGTGTCGGGGCCAAAACCGTCGACGTGCTGGCCCGCATGGGCATCCGGACAGTTGCGGACGTCGCGGCGTCCCCGCTGCCGTCCCTGCGGAAGGTCCTCGGCATGTCAGGGGAGCACGTCTACCGCCTGTCGTGGGGGATCGACCCCCGCCCGGTCACCCCTGTCCGGCTGGAGAAGAGCATCGGCGCCGAAGAGACCTTTGCTGTTGACACCGCCGACGAGGCACTGCTGCACCGGGAATTGCTCCGGCTCTCGCACCGGACCGCTGAGCGGCTCCGCAGTGCAGGCATGCACGCCCGTACCGTGGCCCTCAAGCTGCGCTACGCGGACTTCTCCACCATCACCCGGAGCCGCACGGTCAGCACGCCGATCGACAGCGCCCAACTGCTCTACGCCGTCGCTGTCCAGCTGCTGGAATCACTCGGTGACCGGCCCATGACGGTGCGGCTGGTGGGCATCCGGGCCGAACAGCTCGAGGAAGCCGCGCAGGCGCCCCTGCAGCTGAGCCTTGACCGCAGGGACGACAACTGGCGGGCGGCTGAGCAGGTCCTGGATCAGGTCACCCGGAAATTCGGCACCAAGTCGGTGCTTCCGGCCCGGCTGCTGGACCCCGGAAGCAATTCGGGGTGACCTCGGCGGTCCAAAGTCCCCGTCACGAAGTCAAGGGGACGTTCGGCATCTTTCAGAACAGGGCGCAACAAACTATCCTTATTTATACGTAAGTTTGGAACGACTGGATCGAGCGTTCGGACTAATGCAGGACCAGCTGAACACCCCGCAAGGGGCCGTGGAAAACCCCATTCGAGCAACGGCGGCGAATGGGAACCACGCGCGAATCCCGCACGTTGTGGGTTTAGGGACACTGGCCGCGTCAGTCTGGACGTTGGCCGACTTAAGGAGGTCGTGATGCCGCTCTCGGAGCACGAACAGAAGTTGCTGGAGCAACTTGAGAAGCAGCTGCATGAGGACGATCCCAAGTTCGCCAGCTCGATGGGCTCGGACGCGGGACGTTCATGGTCAACCCGCCATCTGGTGATCGGTGTCCTGGCCACGCTGGCCGGCGTCGTAATCCTGCTCTTCGGCGTGACGATCCAGAACATCTTCGTAGGCGTTCTGGGCTTTGTGGTGATGGGCGCAGGCGTCTACTACGCCACCATGCGCGCTTCGGCTGCCGGCAAAGCCAAAGCCGCGGGCACGGCCCGGAAGTCCGGGAAGCCCAGGAGTTCGTTCATGAGCAATCTTGAGGAACGCTGGGACGAGAGGCACCGCGGGGAATCCTGAGCCCCGAAGGGGCGGCCCGTTCCTCCGGTACTGGCCTACCGGTTCCAGCTTCCAGCCCCCGCCCTCCATTCCGCACCACAGGGACACCACAGGTGGCATAGAAGACCCGCTTCGGCGGGTCTTTTGCCGTTAAACAGGGTGTTCCTGCCGCATACAGCGCCGCAGGAACACCGAAAGAACCACCGCGGCCCCCTGCCTGGGCCGTGCCAGGCAGCGGACGGCTGACGCCCTCTCCAGTCCCTCCACTGCGCACCACCGGGCCCACATCCCTGCCATTGCAAGGAACCTGGAGGCAGTCAGTCCCACAAATAGACGCGAAAATCTTCGGCGTGTCGTTGACTGTGGAGGGATGTGGAGTAATGTGGAGGACGTAAGAGGGTAGTGGCAGCACAGGGGACGTTGGGCTTCCTACGAACAGACAGGCGGTGGGCCGTGTTTCTCGGCACACATTCGCCGCGTCTGGACGAAAAAGGTCGAATCATCCTTCCCGCGAAGTTCCGTGAGGAGCTTGCCGGCGGACTGGTTCTCACAAGGGGCCAGGAACGCTGCATCTACGTTTTCAGTGAGGCGGAATTCGGCCGGGTTCACGAGCAAATGCGGGAGGCTCCAATCTCCAACAAGCAGGCTCGTGACTACATCCGGGTCTTCCTCTCTGGAGCCTCCGACGAGGTACCTGACAAGCAGGGGCGCGTGACGATTCCGCCGGCGCTCCGGGAGTATGCAGGACTCGGCCGGGAACTCGCCGTTATTGGTGCAGGAACCCGCGCTGAGATCTGGGACGCCCAGGCCTGGAACGAATACCTCGCAGAGAAGGAAACGGCCTTCTCGGAGACCGACGACGCCATACCGGGGATTCTCTGAAGCCCCACAGGAACCAAGCAGTGCAGCACGATTCTTGATCAAGATCTCCAGCCGCCCATCCAGCTGATTTCCTGGCTCACTTCCCCGGAGCCAGGCGGACGCAGGATAGGCGCGGATGGGGATCTGGACCAAGAAGCGGCCAGCACGGCCCGCAACAGCACTCCAACAATTCAGCCGGACAACGAAAGGACGCAGGCATGACGGACCCTGACCAGGCGAAGCCTACGTCCGAACGGCATGTACCGGTCCTCAAAGACCGGTGCATCACTTTGTTGGCACCCGGATTCGAAGCAGCCCGCAGCCGCGGCGAGACCCCCGTGGTCATCGACGCAACTCTGGGCATGGGCGGCCACTCCGAGGCAATGCTGCAGCGCTTCCCGGAACTGCACCTCATCGGCATCGACCGTGACGAGGAAGCACTGGCCCTGGCGGGGGAGCGGCTCAAGCCCTTCGCCAACCGGACCGACCTGGTGCACGCCGTGTACGACGAAATCCCCGACGTCCTGGTGGACCTCGGCTTCGCGGAGGTCCACGGAGTCCTGATGGACCTCGGGGTCTCCTCGCTCCAGCTGGACGAACGCGAACGCGGCTTCGCGTACTCCTTTGACGCCCCGCTGGACATGCGCATGGACACGAGCCGCGGCCAAACCGCCGCCGACGTCGTCAACAACTACAGCGAAGAGGACCTGGTCCGGATCATCCGGAAGTGGGGCGAGGAGAAGTTCGCCGGCCGCATCGCCAACCGGATTGTCACCGCACGCGCCGCGAAGCCCTTCACCACGACAGGGGAACTGGTCGAGCAGATCCGCGATGTAGTCCCCGCCGGTGCCGCCAAATCCGGCGGACATCCCGCCAAACGCACCTTCCAGGCCCTCCGGATTGAAGTCAACGAGGAACTCGACGTCCTGGAACGTGCCATCCCCGCAGCCATCGACGCGATCGCCGTCGGAGGCCGCGTCGTCGTGATGTCCTACCACTCGCTGGAAGACAAGATCGTCAAGGGCTTCTTCCAGGCCGGATCCAAGTCCTCCGCGCCTCTCGGCTTCCCCGTCGAGCTGGAAGAGCACAAGGCGGCACTGAAAACCCTGACGAAGGGCACCGAAGTGCCCACCGCCGCCGAAATCGCCGAAAACCCACGCGCTGCCTCCGCCAGGCTCCGCGCCGTGGAACGTATCAAAGCCAGGAGGGCCGTATGAGCACCGCCGCTGTCAGCAGATTCCCCGTTGCCACAGGCGCCACGGCCCGCGCCCTCCCCGGGATCACCCCCGGTACCGGTCCCTCCCGGAAGGCGCGCACTCCGCTCTCTCTGGTCCAGTCGGCCCCGCGGAAACGGCGCGCCCCGTTCGTTGTGCTGTGCTTCGGCCTCCTCGCCGTTGCCCTCATCGCAGTGCTGGTCCTGAACATCTCCGTCTCGACGGCGCAGTACCAGCTGGTGCAGCTGCGGAGCCAGCAGTCCACCCTGACGAAGCAGAACCAGGACCTGACCCAGCAGGTGCAGAACTTCGACGCCCCGCAGAACCTGGCCGCGAAGGCCACCGAGCTGGGCATGGTCACCTCCACCGGCAAGGGCCAGATTGATCTGTCCACCCTGACCGTCACGGGCAAAGCCAAGCCGGCGGTGAAGGGCGACGCCCCCGGGGCCGTTATCGCCGCCCCGGCGGTCGCGGGCCAGCTCAACGTTGTTCCGCCCGCCACCGTCAATGAGCCTCTCGCGAACCGCAAGCCGGCAGCCGCCGACCCAGCTGCTGCGGCAACGACCCCGGCCGCCGCAGCGCCGGCAGCCGCGGAACCCGCGCCCGAGGCTGCACCCGCCCCCGCCGCACCGGCAGTCGAACTCCACGGCGGCTCCGTTCCTGCCCCCGCGCAGAAGGTCCCGGGACAGTAAGCAGGACGGACCACCAGCCAGGCAAGAAGCAAGGAAACATCGTGGCGCAGAACACCGGCAAGGCACGCAAGGCGAAAGCGCCGAACGCGACCCGGCGGCTGCGCCTGGGCCTTGGCGTCATGCTGACGCTCCTCCTGGTCGTCGGCGGAAAGCTCTTCCTCGTCCAGGGCCTCGACGTCGGAGGCATGGCCGAGGCCGCCCTCCAGAACAGGCTCACACCGGTCGAACTTCCAGCCGAGCGCGGCAGCATCCTGGACGCCAACGGCACTGTCCTTGCCAGCAGCGTGATCCGCTACAACGTCGTCGTCGACCAGAGAGTCAACACCAAAACCGAGACGTTCCGGCGTTTCGACGAGGCCACGGAAGAGCTCGTTAAAGTGTCCCGGGACGAGGGCATCTCCGAGCTCGCCGCACTGCTCGGCATGGAGAAGTCCACGCTCAAGGATGCTCTCACCGGGAACCAGCCGTACTACATCGTCGCCAAGGACGTGAAGCCCGACGTCGAGGACCGCATCTCCAAACTCCAGATCCCCGGCATCGTCACAGTAGGCACCAGCAAGCGTGTGTACCCCAACGGCTCGGTGGCCGGCGGGATTGTGGGCTTCCTGAGGGACGGCACCACCGGCCAGGCCGGCCTCGAGCAGACGCAGGACGAGATCCTGAAAGGCACCCCCGGCAAGCGGCTCTTCGAGATCGGCGCCGACGGGCTCCGCATCCCGGTCGGAGTGGACCAGCTGACCCCCGCCGTGAACGGCAAGGACATCAAGCTCACCCTGAACTCGGATCTCCAGTACTTCGCCCAGCAGGCCATTCAAAGCCAGCGGGACAAACTCAGTGCCGAGTGGGGCGTCGTCATCGTCCAGGACATCAAGACCGGCGACATCATCGCAATGGCGGACACCAACGCCCCGGACCCCAACGATCCGGGCAAGGTCGATGCGAAAGACCGCGGCGTCCGTGCCGTCACGGCCGCCTACGAGCCCGGCTCGGTGGAGAAGATGATCACGGCCTCAGCCCTGATCGAGGAGGGCAAATCCAGTCCGCTGGACAAGTTCACCATCCCGCCGTCGTACACCGTGGACGGTCAGACGTTCAACGACTCCTTCACCCACGGCACCGAGGACCGGACCCTGGCCGGCATCCTGGGCTGGTCCATGAACACCGGCACCGTCATGGCCGGCCAGCGGCTCAGCAAGGAGCAGCGCTACGACTGGCTGAAGAAGTTCGGCATCGGGGAGGCGCCGGACATTGGACTCCCTGCCCAGACCAAGGGCATCCTGACACCCTACGAGCAATGGGACGGCCGCCAGGAGTACACCGTGCTGTTCGGCCAGGGCGTCTCGCAGTCCACGCTCCAGACCGTCCGGGCCTTCCAAAGCATCGCCAACAACGGCGTGATGCTCCAGCCGCGGCTGATCGACAGCTACATCACCCCTGACGGCACAGAGGAGAAAGTGCCGGCGCAGGATCCCCGGCAAATTGTCTCCCCGGACACCGCCCGGCAGGTCCGGGACATCCTCGAGAGCGCCGTCACGGAGGGCCAGATCAAGGAAGCGGGGCTGGACGGCTACCGGGTCGGGGCCAAGACCGGCACCTCGCAATCGCCGTGTGACGACGGCACCGCCGGGTTCTGCGGCTTCACGGCGTCGATGGTGGGGATGGCGCCGATGGACGATCCGCGGTTTATTGTTGAAGTGGTCCTGCAACGGCCCAAGGGCGATATCTACGGAATCTCGAACGGACCGGTTTTCCGGTCCGTGATGAGCCAGGCGCTGCGGACGTACAACGTCCCGCCGTCCACCGGAGAGCCCGTCCGGTTGCCGCAGTACGCCAAGTAGCACGCGCGAGAAACCAGCACCAGCCCGTCCACCACGAACCTGTACCGGGAAAATGAGCCTGCGGGCCGGAGTGTTCCTCCGCGCGCAGCGCCCGATCCGCCAGCACCACCAACGGAGATCCACTTGTCAGATCAGAATGCCCCCGGCGCTTCCGCCGCGCCGTCCGGTCCCGGATCCACCTCGGCCTTCCGGCCCTCTGCGGTGGCGGCCGTGCCACTGGCCACCATCGGTGCGTCGATCGGCGTCGTTGTCCCCGGCGCATCCGGCACTGTCCTGGTCACCGGGATCTCCCTGAATTCCCGCGCCGTGCTGCCCGGCGACCTGTACGTCGCACTGCCCGGTGCGAGCCGGCACGGTGCCGACTTTGTCTCCCAGGCGGTGGAGGCCGGAGCGGCGGCCGTGCTGACGGACGACGCCGGCGCGCGCCTGCTGGCGTTCTCGCACGACATTGCCGTTCCGGTGCTCCTGGCAGAGGAACCCCGAAGCCTCGTGGGCGGACTCTCCGCCCTGATCTACCAGCGCCGCCCCCAGGATGCGCAGACCCCGGCGCTCTTCGGCGTCACGGGCACCAACGGCAAAACCACCACCACGTACTTCATCAACGCCCTGCTGCAGGCCCTCGGGCAGAAGACCGGACTGATCGGCACCATCGAGATCCTGGCCGGCGGCGCGCCGATTCCCAGTCTCCTCACGACACCCGAATCCACCGATGTCCACGCCCTGCTCGCGCTGATGCGGGAACGCGGCCTCGACGCCGCCTCCATGGAGGTCTCCTCGCACGCCGTCTCGTTCCACCGCGTGGACGGGGTAGTGTTCGACGTCGCCGGCTTCACCAACCTGACCCAGGACCACCTCGACCTGCACGGAAGCATGGACGAGTACTTCCAGACCAAGGCCCGGCTCTTCACCCCGGAACGGGCCCGCCGCGCCGTCGTGACAGTTGACGATGAGTGGGGCCGAACGCTGGCCGCCACCGCCGGCATCCCGGTCACCACACTGGCCACCCACGGCGACGGCACGGCGGCCGGGACGCCGGCAGCGGCGGACTGGACGGTCATCAACCCGGCCCCGCGCGGGCTCGGCACGGACTTCACCCTCCGCCACAGCAGCGGCACGGAACTGCGCGTCCATGCCGGGCTGCCCGGCAGCTTCAACGTGGCCAACGCCGCGCTGGCCACAGTCATGGTGCTCGACGGCGGCCACGACGCCGCTACCGTCCAGGCGGCCCTCGACGCGGGCGACCCCTTCACGGTCGCCGTCCCCGGCCGCATGCAACTCGTCTCCACCGCCCCCGCCGCGGTGGTCGACTTTGCCCACAACCCGGACGCCCTGGCACGGGCACTGGAGGCGGTACGTTCCCCGGAACCGGGATCCCGCGTGATCATCGTCTTTGGCGCCACCGGACAACGCGACCAGGGCAAGCGCCCGGCCATGGGTGCCATCGCCGCACGCCTTGCCGACACCGTCATCGTCAGCGACGACGACCCGCACGACGAGGACGCCGCGGCGATCCGTGCCGACGTGATGGCCGGCGCGACCGGGGCCAAGGAAGACGAGGGCCTCGGCTGCACCATCCTGGAGGTTTACCCCCGGGACGTCGCCATCCGGAAAGCCGTGGAACTCGCGGGCCCGGCAGACACCATCCTCGTCGCGGGACGGGGCCACGAAGTGTGGCAGGAAGTCAAGGGTGTCAACCTCGCCCTTGACGACAGGGTGGAGCTCCGCTCCGCCTTGACAGCTCGGGGATTCACCGTTCTCGAAGACCAGCGGATAGAGTCCTAAACCGACATGATTGCATTTACCGCGGCGGAAATCGCCGACATTACCAACGGCCGGCTGGCCGCGGAACCGGGGATTACCCCCGGGTCCGTGGTGACCGACTCCCGGGAAGCCGCACCGGGATCCCTCTACGTGGCCAAGCCGGGGGAGACGGCCGACGGCCACGACTTCGTCGCCGCCGCGTTCGACCGCGGCGCCGTACTGGCGCTCGTCGAGCACGACGTCGCCGACGGGGCCGGGGTCAACTACCCCGCCGTTGTGGTCAAGGACTCGGTCCTCGCGATGGGTGCCCTCGCCGCGGAAGCCGTCCGACGGATCCGTGCCAGCCGCGCGGCCGACGGCGAGCCGCTGACCGTGATCGGCATTACCGGTTCCGCCGGGAAAACCACCACCAAGGACCTGCTCGCCGGAATTCTCGCCGCGGAGGGTCCAACCATTGCCCCGCAGGGTTCCTACAACGGCGAAGTCGGCGTTCCGCTCACCGTTTTCAAGGCCGGGGTCGACACCCGTTACCTCGTGATCGAGATGGGTGCCACGGGTGTAGGACACATCAGCTACCTTGCGGAGATGGTCCGCCCCGATATCGGAGTGGTCCTTGGCGTCGGCACTGCCCACGCCGGCGAGTTCGGCGGAGTGGAGAACATCGCCCGCGCCAAGGGCGAACTCGTTGAGGCGCTGCCGTCCGAAGGCACCGCCGTCCTCAACCTGGACGATGCGCGGGTCGCCGCGATGGCGGAGCGCACCCGGGCCACTGTCCTTGGCTACACGGCCCAGGCTGCCGGCGACGCAGCAGGAGCCGGGCGGGTCCGCGCGGAAGGCGTCGAGCTGAATGCCGGCGGCTGCCCGGAATTCGAACTTTTCCTGCCCGGTGAGAGCACCGGCCACCACGTCACGGCCCGGCTGATCGGCGCGCACCACATCGCCAACCTGCTGGCGGCCGCGGCTGCCGCGCACTCGGCCGGCGTACCGGCGGCGCGGATCGCCGCGTCCCTCAGCGCCCAAACGGCCGCCAGCCGCTGGCGGATGGAGCGGACCGAGCGGGCCGACGGCGTCACCATCATCAACGATGCCTACAACGCCAACCCGGAATCCATGCGCGCAGCCCTGCGCACGCTCGCCGACCTCGGACGCGGCCGGCGGACCTGGGCCGTGCTGGGCGCGATGCTCGAACTGGGCCCCGATTCCATCCGCGAACACATGGCGGTCGGCACCCAGGTGGTGCGGCTCAATATTTCCCGACTCGTCGTCGTGGGACGCGAGGCACGCTCGCTCTACGTCTCCGCCGTCAACGAGGGATCCTGGGGCAACGAATGCGTCTTCGCCGAGACCCCGGACGAGGCCTACGAACTGCTGCAGGCGGAACTGGAACCCGGTGACCTGGTGCTCTTCAAGTCTTCCAACAGCATCGGGCTGCGTCATTTGGGCGATCGGATAGCATTACCCCCAGACACTGCCGGAACCGCCACTGAAGGGAGTGCGCTGCTGTGATTGCACTGCTGATGGGCGCTGGACTGGCCCTGCTGTTTGCCTTCCTGGGCACCCCGCTCTTCATCCGCTTCCTGGTCCGGAAGAGCTACGGGCAATTCATCCGGGATGACGGCCCCACCTCCCACCACACCAAGCGCGGCACCCCCACGATGGGAGGCACCGTCGTCGTCCTGGCGGTGCTCGCGAGCTACGGCATCACGCATCTGATCATGTGGCTGATCAACCCGGCGTCGCCGGGCCCGTCCGCCTCGGCCCTGCTGCTGCTGTTCCTGATGGTCGGCATGGGGCTGGTCGGATTCCTGGATGACTTCATCAAGATCTCCAAGCAGCGGAGCCTGGGCCTGAACGCCAAGGCCAAGCTGATCCTGCAGGCCGCCGTAGGCATCATCTTCGCGATCCTCGCACTCTATTTCCCGGACGAGACCGGGGTGACGCCCGCGTCGTACCAGATCTCCCTGGTCCGCGACATCCCGTGGCTGAACCTGGCCTTCGCCGGCACGCTCCTGGGCACCATCCTCTTCGTGCTGTGGTCCAACCTGATCATCACCGCCGCCACCAACGGCGTGAACCTCACGGACGGCCTGGACGGACTCGCCGCCGGCGCCTCCATCATGGTGTTCGGCGCCTACACCCTCATGGGCATCTGGCAGAGCAACCAGTCCTGCGGTTCGCCGCGGCAGGCAGGCTCCGGCTGCTACACGGTCCGTGACCCGCTGGACCTTGCCCTGCTCGCCGCCATCCTCAGCGCGGCCCTGGTGGGCTTCCTGTGGTGGAACACGTCACCGGCCAAGATCTTTATGGGGGACACCGGGTCTCTGGCCATCGGCGGCGCCGTCGCCGGCTTCGCGATCCTGTCCCGGACCGAGCTGCTGCTCGCCTTCATCGGCGGCCTCTTCGTGCTCATCACCCTCTCGGTGATCATCCAGGTCGGCTACTTCAAGCTCACCAAGGGCAAGAGATTCTTCAAGATGGCCCCGCTCCAGCACCACTTTGAACTCAAAGGCTGGGCGGAAGTCACCGTCGTCGTCCGGTTCTGGATCCTGTGTGGCCTCTTTGTCGCCGCCGGACTGGGCATCTTCTACGCCGAATGGGTGGTACTGCTGTGACTGGTCCTATTCCGGCGCCCCTCACCACCTCACCCAGGCTCCAGGACCTGGTCACCTGGGACTCCGACTGGGCCGGACTGCGGGTCGTCGTCACCGGCATCGGAGTGTCCGGCTTCGCCGCCGCGGACACACTGATCGAACTTGGTGCCCGCGTGGTCGTCGTGGACGCCGCCACCGGCACCACGGCGCAGGCCCAGGCAGACACCCTGCGCATCGTCGGGGCCGTGGACGTCCTGCTCGGCGAGGACGCCGTGGAGACCGTCCCGAAAATCGACGGTGCAAAGCCGGACCTGATCGTCACCTCCCCGGGCTGGCGGCCGGACCAGGCCCTGCTCGCCGCAGCCGCGAGGGCCCACATCCCCGTCTGGGGCGACGTCGAACTCGCGTGGCGGGTCCGGGAACGCAAGGGACGCAAGACCGCGGACTGGCTCACCATCACCGGCACTAATGGCAAGACCACCACCGTCGGGCTGACCGAATCGATGCTGCAGGCCGCCGGACTCAAGGCGATCGCCGTCGGCAACGTCGGCACCCCGATCCTGGACGCCCTGCGCGATCCGGTGGACTACGACGTCTTCGCCGTCGAGCTCTCCAGCTTCCAGCTGCACTGGAGCGATTCGGTCTCCCCGGTGGCGAGCGTCTGCCTTAACGTGGCCGAGGACCACGTGGACTGGCACGGCTCCTACGCGTCCTACCTGGCGGACAAGGCCAAGGTCTACGAAAACACCCAGAAGGCTTGCGTCTACAACGCCGAGCAGATCGAAACCGAACGCATGGTCGAAGAAGCCGACGTCGTCGAAGGCTGCCGCGCGGTGGCCTTCACCACCGTCACGCCGGCCGTCAGCATGCTCGGCGTCGTCGAGGGACTGCTGGTGGACCGCGCCTTCATCGCCGAGCGCAAGGACAGCGCCGCGGAACTGGCGTCCGTGTCCGACCTTGGCGCCGTGGCCCCGCGTCACATGGTGGCCAATGCCCTGGCCGCGGCGGCGTTGGTCCGGGCCTACGGCGTCGAACCTGCCGCCGTGCGCAAGGGTCTGCTGAACTACCTGCCGGGGGACCACCGCATCCAGGTTGTCGCACGGCACGACGGCGTCCTCTGGGTCAACGACTCCAAAGCCACGAACCCGCATGCGGCCGCGGCATCGCTCTCCGCGTTCGAGAACGTCGTGTGGATCGCCGGCGGGCTCTCCAAAGGCGTGAATTACGACGCGCTTGTCCAGGAGCACGCGCGCCGGCTCAAGGCCGTGGTCCTGATCGGGGCGGACTCCGGCGATCTGCGCTCCGCGCTGCAGCGACACGCACCGGATGTCCCCGTGATCGGTGAGGGGAAGGGCGAAACTGAACAGGTGCAGACTGCCGGGACGGCCGACGCCGAAGCAGGACCCTCACCGATCTTCGGCGAGACTGTGATGGCTCGGGCTGTTGCCTCGGCGGCGCAGCTAGCCGCCTCCGGGGACACAGTGCTCCTGGCCCCGGCGGCTGCATCCATGGACCAGTTCTCTTCCTACGCTCACCGTGGCGACGCCTTCATTGAAGCTGTCCGCGAGCTCGTGGAAGGGCAGGCTCAGACCAGCAAGGAGTAACTATGGTCAGCACGCCCACACGTTCCCCCGCGGCCTCTTCGGCTGCAACCAAGCCGTCCGGAACACCGTCGTCAGCAACCTCGTCGTCGGCAACCCGGCCTTCCGACGTGCCGGCCCCAGCCGGCGTGCAAGCAGCCGGCCGCAAGGTCCGGGGCTGGTATCGGGGTTTCTGGTCCGCCCTCGAAGGAACGGGCAAGTCCCGCAACGGCTCCACGTACTACCTGATCCTGGGTTCCACCCTGGCACTGACGGCGATCGGCATCATGATGGTGCTCTCGGCCTCCAGCGTCGAGGCCATCGCAGCGGGGGAGTCGCCCTACACGGCAGCCCTGAAGCAGGGGCTGTTCGCCGGGATCGGGCTGTTTGGCATGTTCCTGCTCTCGCGGGTCAACGTCGTCTGGCTCAAACGCGGCGCCTGGATCGCCATCATCGTCGCCTTCGTCCTGCTGGTGCTGGTGCTGCTGGTCGGCCGCAGCGCCCTCGGCAACAAGAACTGGATCGACGTCGGGCCGTTCACGTTCCAGCCTTCCGAGGCGGCCAAACTGGCGCTTGCCTTGTGGATGGCCACGGTCCTGGACCGCAAGGCCAAGTTGCTCTCCCAGGCACGGCACGCCCTGGTCCCCGTGGTTCTCCCGGGAGCCGCAGGAGTGATCGGCCTCATCCTGGTGGGCAACGACCTCGGCACCGCCATGATCGTCATGATGATCACGGCCGCCGCCCTGTTCTTCGCCGGGGTGCGGCTGTACCTGTTCGGCATCGCCGGCGCCGTCATCGCCGTGGGCACGGCCGTTATGGCGATCACCAGCCCCAACCGGATGTGCCGGATCCTGTCCTGGTCCGGCCAGACCTGCGCGGACGGCTCCGACCTCAACTACCAGTCGACCAACGGCCTGTACGGCCTGGCCTCCGGGGGCTGGTTCGGGGTGGGGCTGGGGCAAAGCCGGCAGAAATACAGCTGGATCCCGGAAGCCCACAACGACTTCATCTTCGCCATCATCGGCGAGGAGCTCGGACTGGTCGGAACACTCGTGGTGCTGGTGCTCTTCGCCATCCTCGGCACCGCCATCTACCGGGTTGTAGTAGCCCAGAAGGACATGTTCCACCGCGTCCTGGCCGGCACCATCATGGTCTGGCTGCTGGGCCAGGCGACGGTCAACATGGCCGTGGTCACCGGACTGGCCCCCGTGGTGGGCATCCCGCTCCCGTTCATTTCCTACGGCGGCTCGGCGCTGCTCATGTCCCTGTGCGCGATCGGCGTAGTCTTGTCACTGGCCCGGGCTCAGATGGCGCCCGGGCTCCAGCCCAAGGGGTTGTTCAGGTACGGCCCGGCCGGGCTGGCGGCGTCCCTGCGGAAGCGGAACGCCGAGCGCGACGCAGCCAAGAGCACAGCCAAGAAGAAGGCCGGCAACACAGCCGGCAAAACGGCCACAACGGCCAAGGCGACTGCCCCCGCCGCGGCCGCCCCGAAATCCGTGGCCCCAAGATCCGCCGCCCCAAGATCCGCGGTCACCACGGACTCCCCAGGGACGCCGGCCAACCGAAAGCCGGCCGCCAGAACTCCCGCCCCCCGCAATCCTGCACGAAAGCGTAAATAGGCCTCCATGAACACCGAGTCCCCTGTATCCCAGTTATCCGTCGTCCTCGCCGGCGGCGGAACAGCCGGGCACATCAGCCCGCTCCTGGCCATCGCCAACGCCGTCCGGGAAGCCCGCCCCGATGCGCGGCTGCTGGCCGTGGGTACACCGGGCGGCATGGAAGCCCGGCTGGTTCCGGCCGCCGGGGTCGACCTCGTCACGATCAGCCGCGTTCCCTTCCCGCGACGGCCCTCCCTGGACCTGCTGCGGCTGCCCGGGCGACTGGCAGGCGCTGTCAAGCAGGCCGGGGTCATCCTCGAGGAGGCCAAAGCCGACGTCCTGGTCGGCGTCGGGGGATACGTCTGCACGCCGATGTACCTGGCCGCCCGGCGCCGCAAGATCCCCATCGTCATCCACGAGGCCAACACTCGGCCCGGGCTCGCGAACCGCGTGGGGGCACTGCTGGGCGGACACGTGGCCGTGGCCTTCGGCGCCACCAGGCTGGGTGCCTCCCGCCACTTCGGCATGCCGATGCGCAAGGAAATCTCCGGCCTCGACCGGGCCGCCGCCAGGACCGCGGCCCGCGCAGCACTCGGCCTGGACCCTGACCGCCCGGCCCTGATTGTCACCGGCGGCTCCTCGGGCGCCCAAAGCATCAACCGCACCATGGCCGCGTCGGCAGGCCTCCTCGCGGAGGCCGGCATCCAGACCCTGCACATCACCGGCCGCGGCAAGGCAGTCCACGACGCCGACGGCAAGCCACTCGCCGCCCCCGGCTACCAGCAACTCGAATACGTCGACGGAATGGAAACGGTGTACGCCGCGGCGGACCTGCTGCTGGCCCGCTCCGGCGCCGCGACCGTCAGCGAGGTGGCCGCCGTCGGCCTGCCCGCCGTCTTCGTACCGCTGCCGATCGGCAACGGCGAACAGGCGCTCAACGCAGCCGGACTCGTCGAGGCGGGAGGGGCCCTGCTCGTCGAGGACAGCACGTTTTCTCCCGGTTGGGTCAGCGAGCACATCATCCCTCTGCTGCAGGACCCTGCCAGACTTGCACGGATGGCTGACAGCGCCGAGAAGCTCGGCATTCGCGACGCCGACCGGAGCATGGCGGATCTGGTCCTTGAGGCGGCGGCCTCTGTCCAGGCGAAGTCCGCGAAACCCGTGAAACACGTCAAACCCGGCAGGAAGCAGTAGAGCAATGACCCAGCCCGAGCACCAGCACACCACCTCGGCCGTCCGCTCCGCGGAATCCCTCGGCCGGATGCATTTCATCGGTATCGGCGGCGTAGGGATGTCCGCCGTGGCCCGCGTCATGGTGGCCCGCGGCCTGCCGGTCAGCGGTTCCGACGCCAAGGACCTGCCGGTCATGACGGACCTGGCCGCGGCCGGCGCACGGATCTGCGTCGGCTACGACGCCGCCAACCTGGGCGACGCGCAGAGCGTCGTTGCCGGCTCCGCCATCCGCCCGGACAATCCCGAGCTGGCTGCGGCGCGGGCGGCCGGACTGCCCGTGCTGCACCGCTCGGAGGCACTCGCGGCCGCGATGGCGCAGGACACCGCCGTGACGGTGGCCGGCACGCACGGCAAATCCACCACCACATCGATGATTGCAGTGCTTCTGCAGGGCGCGGGGCTGGACCCGTCGTTCGCCATCGGCGCGAACGTTCCGGCGCTAGGCGTGAACGCCGCCAGCGGCAGCTCGCCGGTCTTTGTCGCGGAGGCCGACGAATCCGATGGCTCCTTCCTGAACTACCGCCCGCAGATTGCCGTCGTGACGAACGTCGAACCGGACCACCTCGACTTCTACGGCACGGCCGAAGCCGTGTACGCCTCCTTCGACCGCTTCACCGCGCTGCTTCCGGCAGACGGCGTGCTTGTCGCCTGCGCTGACGATCCCGGCGCCAGGGCCCTGGCCCTGCGGACCCTGGAACGCGGCAACACGCGAGTCGTGCTCTACGGCACCAGCGATGACGCCCAGCTCGTTCTGCACGACGGCGGCCCCGGGGACGTCTCGATCACCACCCCCGCCGGCCGGTTCCCCCTCGACCTCCACGTGCCCGGGCGGCACAACGCGCTCAACGCGGCGGCGGCGTTCGCCGTCGCCCTGGAACTCGGCGTCGACCCCTCGACTGCCGCCGGCGCTCTGGCGCACTTCACGGGCGCGTCCCGGCGCTTCGAGTTCACGGGCGAGGGCCGCGGCGTCCGGGTCTACGACGACTACGCCCACCACCCCACGGAAGTACGGGCGGCCCTTTCTGCCGCACGGTCGGTGGCCGGAGGCCACAAGCTGCACGTCCTCTTCCAGCCGCACCTGTTCTCCCGGACCCGCGAATTCGCCGAAGAGTTCGCCGCAGCGCTCAACGCCGCTGACACGGCCCTGGTCCTGGATATCTATCCCGCCCGCGAAGACCCGATTCCGGGCGTCAGCAGCCAGCTGATCGCCGACCACCTTGGCGCCGGCGGCCGGCTTGTCGGGCCGGGCGGTGAGGCTGTGCAGGCCATGGTGTCCGCCGCCGCGCCGGGGGACATCGTGCTCACGGCCGGAGCCGGCGACGTCACGGCCTACGGGCCGCTGATTGTTGCGGCCCTGAACGACGGTGCGGCCCTCAACGACAGTGCAGCCCTGAACGGCGGTGCTCCCGGTGCCTAGCACCCGCCGCCCCAGTTATAGGGCAGGTGCGGGCCGTTCGCCGTCCGCGCGCCAGACGGCGTCGCCCGATGTCATCTCGGCATCCAAGGAGAGCCCAGGCGGGCCCAACAGCACCGCCAGCGGTGCCGGGGCCGCGCCGGTGACCCCGGCGGCCCGGGACAATGTGCTGTCCTTTCCCGAACCGAAGGCCAAACGCCGCAAGCGCATCCTGTTCGGCACGATCGGTGCCCTGGCCGCGCTGGTCGCGGGGATCCTCGCCGCGGCTGTCTACTCGCCGGTCCTGGCGCTGCAGACCGTAACCGTGGAGGGCACCAAACTGCTGACCACGGAGCAGATCCAGACCGCCCTCGCGCCGCTGCAGGGCAAGCCGCTGCCGCAGATCAGCGACGGCGACGTCACCGCACTCCTGCAGCCGCTGGTCCAAGTCAAGGAAGTCAGCACGCAGGCCCGCCCGCCGTCGACGCTGCAGGTCAAGGTGACCGAACGCGTGCCCGTGGCGCTGGTCAAACAGGGTGAGGCGCACCAGCTGGTCGACGCCGACGGCGTGACGCTCAGCGACTCAGCAGACCCGGCTGCTACGCAGCTTCCTGTCATCGACGGCGGAGGCGGCACCCTGCCCAAGGACCTGTTCCATGCCATCACCGGGGTCCTGGGGGCGCTGCCCGCCGATGTGCTGGCGCGGCTCTCCAACGCCTCGGCGAAGTCGGTGGATGCCGTTGAGCTCAAGCTCGTCGACGGCCAGACCATCGTCTGGGGAAACTCGGGGGAGAAGGAGCTCAAGGCAAAGGTCCTCGAGGCCCTGCTGAAGGCACCTGCGGACCCGAAGAACCCCGTCCGGATCTACGATGTGAGTGTGCCGCGGCACCCGGTCACCCGATAGCTGCCCAGCACTTGGCCGGCGAAGGGCAGGGGCGCCCGCAACCCGCTGGGCCCTCGGCCGGCCGCCGCAGCGACACCAGCAGCAACGCCGTCCGAAGCACGGTCACGAGGACGGCACCAAAAGAAGCTATTTCGGCGGTATTACCGCGACACGCGGCGACGGTTATTGAATGTCACCACGCAAGGAAATAGCGTCACAGCATGAGTTACTTGACATAACTATAACCTTCAAGTCGAAGGTTAAGGTTCAAAGCTTCAAGCCCGACTCCAACAGTTTTCGCAATAGAACACGAACAAGGGACACGTAACGTGGCAGCTCCGCAGAATTACTTGGCCGTCATCAAGGTCGTCGGCATCGGCGGCGGTGGCGTGAACGCAGTCAACCGCATGATCGAGGTCGGTCTTCGAGGCGTCGAATTCATCGCTGTCAACACCGATGCGCAGGCATTGTTGATGAGCGATGCAGACGTCAAACTCGACATCGGGCGTGAGCTGACGCGCGGCCTGGGAGCCGGTGCGAACCCTGAGGTCGGCCGGCAGGCTGCCGAGGACCACGCCGAAGAAATCGAAGAGGTCATCCGCGGCGCTGACATGGTCTTCGTTACCGCCGGCGAAGGCGGCGGCACCGGGACCGGCGGCGCTCCCGTCGTCGCCCGCATCGCCCGCTCGCTCGGCGCGCTGACGATCGGCGTTGTGACCCGCCCGTTCACCTTTGAAGGCCGCCGCCGCGCTGGCTCTGCCGAGGCCGGCATCGACGCGCTCCGCGACGAAGTCGACACGCTCATCGTCATCCCGAATGACCGCCTGCTGTCCATCAGCGACCGCAACGTCTCCGTTCTGGACGCGTTCCGTTCCGCTGACCAGGTCCTGCTCTCCGGTGTCCAGGGCATCACCGACCTGATCACCACCCCCGGCCTGATCAACCTCGACTTCGCCGACGTCAAGTCCGTCATGCAGGGCGCCGGTTCTGCGCTGATGGGCATCGGTTCGGCGCGCGGCGAAGACCGCGCAGTGAAGGCCGCGGAGCTCGCCATCGCCTCGCCGCTGCTGGAAGCGTCGATTGACGGAGCCCACGGCGTCCTGCTGTCCATCCAGGGCGGCTCGGACCTCGGCCTCTTCGAAATCAACGAGGCCGCCCGCCTGGTCCAGGAAGTGGCCCACCCCGAGGCCAACATCATCTTCGGCGCGGTCATCGACGATGCCCTTGGCGACGAGGCACGCGTCACCGTCATCGCGGCCGGCTTCGACGACGTCAAGGCCACCTCGCCGTCCATGGACCAGTCCCTTCCGCAGTCGGCACCGCAGCGTCCGGCCGCCCCGGCAGCAGCTCCGGTCCAGGCTCCGTCCTCCGCCCAGGTCCAGCCCCTGCACGCCACGGTCGGCGCCTCCGGCTACGGCGGCTGGGGCCAGCAGCGCCCGTCCGCAGTCCCGGCTGACTCCGGCTTCGACGTCGACCTGCCGTCCGTCGTGGAGCCGGACCTCTCGGGCCGCCACTCCGACGACCTGGATGTCCCTGACTTCCTCAAGTAGGTCCTGAAGCACCATGGCACTGCCGGATGGCAGTGCCATGGTGCTTTCTCGTAGGATCGAAGTTCTGCAAACAAGTTCGGCAACGATTTGGGGTTTAGCGTGTTCTCCTGGCGGGCGGAAGTCCGGCCCGGCGTCTGGGTGGCCTTCACCGACGCCGGGGCCGGAAACCTGGCGCTCCATGTCGGCGACGATCCGGTGGAGGTCCGGCACCGGCGTGCGGGCATCGAAGCGGCGCTGGGACTCGGCGGCCGGCCCTTCCGGTACATGAACCAGGTCCACGGCAGCGACGTCGCCGGCATTGGCGTGGCGGCTGCCCCTGGCGGCGGTGTTGACGCCCCGGGAACTGACGCCCCGACCGCTGACGCCATGGTCTCCCTCGGGGAACCCCTCGCCGTGATGGTGGCCGACTGTGTGCCGGTTGTCCTGGTCGGGGACAGGGCCGGGGGCGGAACCCCGGTCCTCGCCGTCGTCCATGCAGGGCGCCCCGGCGTCGCATCCGGCGTCGTCCCCGCGGCCGTGGCGCGAATGCGCGACCTCGGTGCGGCGGGGCTCAGCGCCTGGATCGGCCCGTCCGTCTGCGGAGGATGCTACGAGGTTCCCGAGGACATTCGCGCCGACGTGGCCGCCCGCGTTCCCGCTGCCTGGTGCACAACCTCCCGCGGCACGCCGGGCCTTGACCTGCCGGCCGCCGTCCGCAGCCAACTGCAAGACGCGGACGTGAGTGTCGAATACTCTGGCAACTGCACCCTGGAAGACGAGAACCTGTTCTCGTACCGCCGCGAACCGAACACCGGACGATTCGCCGGACTGGTGTGGACGCTTCCGTCGACGGTCAACGATGGGCGATCAGGCGGGCCAGCCGATGAATGAACAGCAGCACCCCGGTGTTCAGCCCCCCGGTGTTCAGCCGGACACTGTTCAGCCAGACACTGATGAGCCAGGCGGCGGGCAGCCCGATCCCCGGCTGGAACAGCTCCGGGAGCGGCTCGCTGCCGTCCGGGAGCGGATAGACAACGCCGTTGCCGCCGCCGGGCGTGCGGCCCGGCCGCCGCGGCTGATCGTGGTCACCAAGTTCCACTCCGCCGAGGATGTCCGACGGCTCGCCGCCCTTGGCGTCACCGACGTCGGGGAGAACCGGGATCAGGAGGCCTCGGAGAAGGCGGCGCAGCTCGAAGACCTTGGCCTGAGCTGGCATTTCGTCGGCCAGCTCCAGAGCAAGAAAGCCAAGTCTGTGGTGAAGTACGCGTCTGCCGTGCACTCCGTGGACCGGGAGGGGGTGGCGTCCGCACTCGGCAAAGCGATGGCAGCCGAAAGCGAACGCACCGGGCGGGCGCCGCTGGACTGCTTCATCCAGGTCAGCCTCGACGACGACGCCGGCGCCCACCGCGGCGGCGCGGCCCCGAACGAGGTGCCCGCACTGGCCGAACAGCTGGCTGGTGCTGCGGGACTGAGGCTCGCCGGCGTCATGGCCGTAGCCCCGCTCGGGGCGGATCCGGCCGCTGCCTTCGAGAAGCTCGCAGGCATTTCCGGGCGGCTGATCGAACAATTTCCGGACGCCACGGGCATTTCCGCGGGCATGAGCCAGGACCTGGAACAGGCCGTCCGGTTCGGGGCGACACACCTTCGCGTTGGCTCCGATATTCTCGGTCCGCGTCCGGCGTTGCGGTAGGTTCAACGTATTGGAAGGTAATGGCGGGGATTCCAAGGCTGTTAAGTCGTTGATCGGCCCGCTCACGGACACGATTAGGAGTCGACCATGGCCGGCGCTCTGCGCAAGACAATGATCTATCTTGGGCTCGCCGATGGCGATGAACATTACGAGTCCGAGCACCAAACATCGCATAAGGATGAGGACGATTCCATGGAGCATGACCGCGAGGAACGCCGTGCCCCGGCGCCCGTCCGCGAGGCCCCCAGGGAAGAGCCCTACGCCGCTGAAGAGGAATATCGCGCACCTGTGACACCCATCAAGCGAGCGGCATCGAGCCGCGAAGAGCCCACCGGACTCCGCCAGATCACCACGATCCACCCGCGGTCCTACAACGATGCCAAACTCATTGGTGAAAGCTTCCGTGACGGCATTCCCGTCATTATGAACGTCACGGACATGGGGGAGGCGGACGCCAAGCGCCTCGTCGACTTCTCCGCCGGGCTGGTCTTCGGACTGCGCGGCAGCATTGAGCGCGTGACCAACAAGGTCTTCCTGCTGTCGCCGTCGTATGTTGAGGTTATCGGCGATGACAAGAAGGTCAGCGAGACGCAGGCGAGCTTCTTCAACCAGAGCTAGTCCGGGATTTTTCGGCCAGGATGCCAGGCAGGGACACCCTGTCTGGCATCGCTGCTGAATTATCCGTGTTGAAATAGAGGCGTAACTATCACGAGGACACTGCGGTATCCGGAATGAACATGGAGATATGAGTTAAGTCATGGGAATTGTTTTCGGACTTGTCTATATCGCGCTGCTGTTGTTCTTTGTTGCCCTCATCGTCCGGCTGGTCTTCGACTGGGTGCAGATGTTCGCACGGAGCTGGCGGCCGCGCGGCGTGGCGCTCGTCACCGCCCATGCTGTGTATTCGGTCACAGACAGACCCGTCAAACTGCTCCAGCGGCTGATTCCGCCGCTGCGGCTCGGCGGATTATCCCTGGACCTCGGATTCCTGCTCCTGTTCGTGGCTGTCACCATCGCCATGGCCGTAGCCAAGTTCCTGGTGTTCTCCCAGCCGATCGCGGCGTAGCCGGGCGGCGGACACGGTCCGCAGCCGAAACAGATAGAAACTCCGGTTTGACACTGCGGTGTTGAATTAGAGGAACCAGACCATATTTAGGTACCGTAGTTTTGACGGCCGGAAGGCCTACTGACTAACTAGACCAACGAGGTGACCAGATGGCTTTGACGCCAGAAGACGTTGTCAACAAGCGCTTTCAGCCGACCAAGTTCCGCGAAGGCTACGACCAGGACGAAGTTGATGACTTCCTGGACGAGATCGTCGTCGAACTGCGACGCCTGAACCAGGAGAACGACGAGCTGCGCAAGAAGCTCGCCGAATCCGGCGCCGGCACGCCTGCCAGCTCCGCCGCCGCGGCTCCCGTCGTGGAAAAGGTTCCGGCACCCGTCAAGGCCGAGAAGGAAGACCGCGCCAAGGCAGAAGCCGAGGCCAAGGCCGCTGAGGCTGCCAAGGCTGCTGAGCTTGCCAAGAAGAAGGAAGCCGAGCAGGCAGCCGCCCCGGCCCGCGGCGCCGCTACTCCGGCAGCCGAGTCCGCCGCCGGCCTGCTCGCCATGGCGCAGCAGATGCACGACAAGCACGTCGCGGACGGCGAGCAGCAGCGCGACAAGATCATCGCCGAAGCGCAGATCGAGGCCAGCAGCCTCGTCAACGACGCCCAGGAGAAGTCCCGCAAGATCCTCGGTGCCCTCGAGCAGCAGCGCTCCGTGCTGGAACGCAAGGTTGAGCAGCTCCGCGGCTTCGAACGCGACTACCGTTCACGCCTGAAGGCCTACATCGAGGGCCAGCTGCGCGACCTGGACGCCCGCGGCTCCGTGGCTGCCCCTGAGGTTGAAGCCAACAGCTAGGACGTTAAGCAAGTATTCTGAAAGCCGGTGGCTGAGGATTCCTCGGCCGCCGGCTTTCGGCATTAACCGCAGGTTCCGCCGGCGGCAGTGCCCCAGTACCCAGCTCCCAGTGCCCGCACTGGCCCGTGAACGAAAGCCTTATGACTGACGCACCCTCACCCGACGCCGTGCAGCCCGCTGAGTCCGCCCCGGCGGGTACCCCCAAGCCGCGGCCGCGGCGGGCCCTGCTGCTTTCCGTATTCTTTGGCCTGGCGGTGTTCGCCTACGTCTTCGACCAGCTGACCAAACTGTGGGTGACCGCCAACATGACTGAGGGGGAGCGGATCCCGGTGCTGCCTCCACTGCTCCACTGGTACTACATCCGGAACTCCGGCGCGGCCTTCTCGATCGGCGAGAACGTCACCTGGGTGTTCACCATCATCATGACCGCCGTCGCCATTGCCATCCTGCTGCAACTGCGGAAACTCGGGTCAATCTGGTGGGCCCTGGCGCTCGGGCTGCTGCTCGGCGGCGCCCTTGGCAACCTCACGGACCGGCTGTTCCGCGAACCGTCCTTCGCGATGGGCCATGTGGTGGACTTCATCCAGCTGCCGAACTTTGCGATCTTCAACATCGCCGACTCGGCCGTGGTGTCCTCCGTGGTGATCATCTGCCTGCTCACGCTGCGCGGGATCTCGCTGGACGGCTCACACCTTACGAAAGACACAGTGAAGCATGACTCCTGACATGGCGCCCGGCCACACGGCCCCCGAGGACCTGACTCCTGAAGACCTGACGCCGGCAGGTCCGCAGGAACGCGTCCTGCCGGAAGACGTCCTGCCGGAGGACCGCCTGGAGGAAGACATCGACGGTGACGCCGGGGGCGGAACGGGCGCGACGCCGGCGTCGTCCTTCCGTTTCGTGGTGCCGGATGAACTGGCGGGGAGCAGGGTGGATGCCGGACTGGCGAAGCTCATGGACATTTCCCGTTCCCAGGCCGCCGCGCTGATTGCCGAGGGCAACGTCAGCAGCAAGGACAAGGCGGTCGGAAAGTCGCTCAAGCTTGCCCCCGGCGCCGTGCTCGACGTCGTCGTCCCGGCACGCCGGGACCCCCTGGAAGTTGTGGAGGAAGTAGTGGAAGGCCTGAATATCCTGCTGGACGATGACGAGTTCGTTGTCATCGACAAACCGGTCGGTGTGGCCGCGCACCCCTCACCCGGCTGGGTGGGGCCCACCGTGGTCGGTGGCCTCGCCGGCCTCGGCTACCGGATCTCCACCTCCGGGTCGCCGGAGCGCGCGGGCATCGTCCACCGGCTCGACGTCGGGACCTCCGGGGTGATGGTGGTCGCCAAGACCGAAGAGGCGTACACGGCGCTCAAGCGCGCCTTCAAGGAACGCACCGTGGACAAGGTCTATCACGCGGTCGTCCAGGGCCTTCCGGACCCGCTGGCCGGCACCATTGATGCGCCGATCGGCCGCCACCCGGGCCACGACTGGCGCTTCGCCGTGATCGAGGACGGCCGGGATTCCATCACGCACTACGAGGTCCTGGAGGCGTTCGGGAAGGCATCGCTCGTGGAAGTCCACCTCGAAACCGGCCGCACGCACCAGATCCGCGTCCACTTCTCTGCCCTGCGCCACCCCTGCGCCGGTGACCTGACCTATGGTGCGGACCCGCGGCTCGCCGCCACGCTGGGACTCACCCGGCAGTGGCTGCACGCCCGGCAGCTGTCCTTCGCCCACCCCCGGACGGGGGAGCAGGTCACCGTCACCAGCGAATACCCGCAGGACCTGCGGTTCGCGCTCGAAGTCCTGGAGTCCGGACAGGCCTGAGCGGCCGCCCGGTCCGGCTGCCCTGATCCGGGCGGAGTCGCGCCTGGCCGGAGTGCCGCGCTGAAACGTTCGTGCACGGCACTAGAATGATTCGGTGACTTCCAGCAACAACTCGTTCGTTCATCTCCACAACCACACCGAATACTCGATGCTGGACGGTGCCGCCCGGCTCGGGGAGCTGTTCGACGAAACCGAACGGCTGGGCATGCCCGCCCTGGCCACCACCGACCACGGCTACCTCTTTGGCGCCTTCGATTTCTGGAAGCGGGCCACGGACCAGGGCATCAAGCCCATCATCGGCGTCGAGGCCTACGTCACGCCGGGCACGGCGCGCGGGGACAAGACCCGCGTCCGCTGGGGCGAGGAAAACCAGCGCAAGGACGACATCTCCGGCGGTGGCTCCTACACCCACATGACGCTGCTCAGCTACAACAACGTGGGCATGCGGAACCTGTTCCGGGCGTCCTCGATCGCCTCACTGGACTCGGTCTTCGGCAAGTGGCCCCGGCTCGACCGGGAACTGCTGAACACCTACTCCGAAGGCCTGATCGCCACCACCGGCTGCCCGTCCGGCGAGGTCCAGACGAGGCTCCGGCTTGGCCAGTACCGGGAAGCCGTCGAGGCCGCCGCCGAGTTCCGCGACATCTTCGGCGCCGAGAACTACTTCTGCGAACTCATGGACCACGGGCTGGACATCGAGCGGCGCGTCACCGGCGACCTGCTGCGCCTGGCCAAGGAACTGAACCTGCCGCTGGTGGCCACCAACGACCTGCACTACACGCACGAGCACGACGCCAAGGCACACGAGGCCCTGCTGGCCATCCAGTCCGGTTCCACCCTCCTGGAGCCGACCTACGACAACGGCGGATCCCGGTTCGCCTTCTCGGGCAGCGGCTACTACCTGAAGTCCCCGCAGGAGATGCGCGAACTCTTCCGCGACCACCCCGAGGCGTGCGACAACACGCTCCTGATCGCCGAGCGCTGCGAAGTTTCCTTCAACACCGGCGCCAACTACATGCCCCGGTTCCCCTGCCCTGAGGGTGAAGACGAAACGTCCTGGCTGGTCAAGGAAGTCGACAAGGGACTCCAGTACCGCTACCCCAAGGGCATCCCGGACAAGGTCCGCACCCAGGCCGACTACGAACTCGGCGTCATCAATTCCATGGGGTTCCCGGGCTACTTCCTCGTGGTGGCGGACTTCATCAACTGGGCCAAGAACAACGGCATACGGGTGGGGCCGGGACGTGGCTCCGGCGCCGGGTCCATGGTGGCGTATGCCATGCGCATCACCGACCTCGATCCGCTGCACCACGGCCTGATCTTCGAGCGCTTCCTCAACCCGGACCGCGTCTCCATGCCCGACTTCGACGTCGACTTCGATGACCGGCGCCGCTCCGAAGTGATCGACTACGTCACGCGCAAATACGGCGACGAACGCGTCGCGATGATCGTCACCTACGGCACCATCAAGACCAAACAGGCCCTCAAAGACTCCTCGCGCGTGCTCGGCTACCCGTTCAGCATGGGCGAGACGCTGACCAAGGCGCTGCCGCCGGCCGTGATGGCCAAGGACATCCCGCTTGCGGACATCCAGAACAAGGACTCCAAGCGCTACAGCGAGGCCGGTGACTTCAGGCAGCTGATCGCCACCGACCCGGAAGCCGCCAAGGTGTTCGAAACGGCCCTTGGCATCGAGGGCCTGAAACGGCAGTGGGGTGTCCATGCGGCCGGCGTGATCATGTCCTCGGACCCCATCATCGATGTCATTCCGATCATGCGCCGCTTCCAGGACGGCCAGGTCATCACCCAGTTCGACTATCCGACGTCCGAGGGCCTCGGCCTGATCAAGATGGACTTCCTCGGCCTGCGGAACCTCACGATCATTTCCGACGCCCTCGAGAACATCAAGATGAACCGCGGCGTGGACCTGGACCTGGAGTCCCTGGAGCTCGACGACGCGGCGTCCTACGAGCTGCTGGCCCGCGGCGACACCCTGGGCGTTTTCCAGCTCGACGGCGGCCCCATGCGGTCGCTGCTCAAGCTGATGAAGCCTGACAACTTCGAAGACATTTCCGCCGTACTGGCGCTCTACCGTCCGGGGCCGATGGGCGCCAACGCCCACACCGACTACGCCCTGCGCAAGAACAAGATCCAGGAAGTCATCCCGATCCACCCGGAGCTCGAGGAACCGCTCGCCGAGATCCTGGGCGGGACGTACGGCCTGATCGTGTACCAGGAGCAGGTCATGGCCGTGGCGCAGAAGCTCGCCGGCTACACCCTGGGCCAGGCCGACATCCTGCGCCGCGCCATGGGCAAGAAGAAGAAATCCGAGCTGGACAAGCAGTTTGCCGGCTTCTCCCAGGGCATGCAGGACAACGGCTACTCGATGGCAGCGGTCAAGACGCTTTGGGACATCCTGCTGCCCTTCTCCGACTACGCGTTCAACAAGGCGCACTCGGCCGCCTACGGCGTGATCTCCTACTGGACCGCCTACCTCAAGGCCCACTACGCGCCGGAGTACATGGCCGCCCTGTTGACTTCCGTCGGCGATGACAAGGACAAGTCGGCCATCTACCTCAACGAGTGCCGGCGCATGGGCATCACGGTGCTGCCGCCGGACGTCAACGAGTCCGCGCTGAACTTCACCCCGGTCGGCAACGACATCCGCTTCGGCATGGGCGCCATCCGTAACGTCGGCGTCAACGCCGTCGAAGCCATGGTGGTTGCGCGGGAGAAGGAAGGCGCCTACACGTCCTTCAAGGACTACCTGATGAAGGTCCCGGCCGTGGTGTGCAACAAGCGCACCATCGAGTCCCTAATCAAGGCCGGCGCCTTCGACTCCCTGAACCACCACCGCCGCGCCCTGGCGATGATCCACGAAGAAGCTATCGACTCCGTCATTACGCTCAAGCGCAACGAGGCGATCGGCCAGTTCGACCTCTTTGCCGGCTTCGATGAGGCCGAATCCGAGGCGTCCCTGAGCATCGAGATCCCCGACCTTCCCGAATGGGAGAAGAAGGACAAGCTGTCCTTCGAACGGGACATGCTGGGCCTCTACGTCTCGGACCACCCCCTGCAGGGGCTGGAGGGGCTGCTGAGCCAGCACGCCGACCAGTCCATCACCTCGCTCATTGCCGAGGACGGCCCGCACGACGGCGCCATCGTCACCATCGCCGGCATGATCACCTCCCTCAGCCGGCGGATCGCGAAGGCCAGCGGCAACGCCTACGCCCGCGCGGAGATCGAGGACCTGGGCGGCTCCGTCGAGGTTATGTTCTTCGGCCAGGTCTACGGCCCCATCGCGTCCGTACTGGCCGAGGACCTGATCGTGGTGGTCAAGGGCCGGCTGCAGCGCCGCGATGACGGCGCCGTAGCCCTCAACTGCATGGAACTCTCCGTCCCGGACCTCAGCGAGGGGCTCAACGGGCCGCTGGTGATCACCATGGCGACGCACAAGGCGACCGAGGCCGTCGTGACCGAACTCGGGGACGTGCTGCGGACCCACCGCGGCAAGTCCGAGGTCCGGCTGCACCTGCAGGGCGACTCCCGAGTGGAGGTCATGGGCCTGCCCGTGCACCTGCGGGTCAACCCGAGCCCGTCACTGTTCGGGGACCTGAAGGTGCTCCTCGGCCCCACCTGCCTGGACAACTAGGAGCGGCCGGCGGCAGCCCGCCCGCCGGGGTGACAGTTCGTCGAGGTGACAGTTAATGCCCATGCCCCTCAGGGACATGGGCATTGACTGTTACCTCGGCGTTGCCGCTCAGATCTCGTAGTCGAGCGGTGCCGGCTGGCCGTACGCGCCGGAGTGGTAGAGCAGGGGAGCGCCGTCGGTGCCCACTTCACCTTCGACGACCTCGACCACCACCACGGCGTTGTTCTCGAAGGAGAGCCGCATCTGGACCTTGCCGATCAGCCAGCCGGCCACGCCATTGAGGACCGGCACGTCATGGGGCCCGAGCGCCCAGTGATCGCCCTCGAAGCGGTTGCTGGTCCGCGCAAAGCGGTCGGCCAGCTCCTGGTTGTCCAGCCCCAGCATGTGGACGCCGATGTACGTGGTGTTGGCCACGGCCGGCCAGGAGCTGGAGGTCCGGGCCATGTTGAAGGTGAACCGGGGCGGCTTCGCCGAGAGCGAGGCCACGGAGGTCGCTGTGAAGCCATAGGGTACCCCGTTGAAGTTGGCGGTGATGATGGCCACCCCCGCCGCGTGCCGCCGGAACATCTCCCGGAAAGTTCCCTCGAAGGCTTGGTCCTCTGTGGCCACTGCTATCCATCTCCCTGCTGCACGTGTGTGGTGTTCCTACCCTGCCAGCGTATTCCGCTGGCGGCGGGCCGCGGTACTTGTGTATCCGACGGCGTCATCTGGACTCATACGGGGACGCGCGGTGTCATGTGCCGGCGGACGCAAAGCTTGTTAAGGTTTGTTCCATGACACAGCCCGCAGTGCACGGCCAGTTCCCGCAGGACGCCCCGCTCGACGCCGACCAGGCCGAGGGCCGGACCGCCGCCCATGATCCGGCCCGGGGTCCCGGGCCGGAGGCCGCCCCGGACCAGCCGGCACTTGCCGCGACCCGCCGTGCCGTTACGTGGCGGAAGGCCGCGGTGATCGCAGCTGCCGGCATCCCGGTGGGGCTGCTGTGGTGGCTCCTGGCCCCCTCGGGCCTGAATCTGCTCTCCGGCAATCCTGAACTGCGGGGCGGGAGCAACACAGAGGGGTGGCTGCCGCGGGACCTGGTACTGGCGGGACTGTTCCTGCTCGCCGGCTGCATTTCAGGCGCAGTGGCATCCGGCAGCAAGAACGCCGAACCGTCCGGGCGGGACGTTCTTCTGGCGGTGGGTGCCGGGGCGGTGGGCGCCCTCGCAGGTTGGGGTACCGGCGTGCTGTGCGGTCTGTGGTGGGCAGCGCCGGAGGTCACCTCGGCCAATGCCAGCATCGCCTTTTCCCTGCGGTCCCTCGCCGTGCTGGCGATCTGGCCGGCCGCCGCCGCACTCACCCTGTTCCTGAACACCGTGTTCGCAACGCCGAAGCCCGGGGCCAAGAACGCGGCCGCGGAACAGCCTTCCACGCAAGCCTCCGAGTAACAGGGGCGGGACTCCCCGGGGCGGCACGTAAAATGAACGGGTGACCCCTTCAGCTGACAGCACTGTGCCCGCCAAAACTGTGCCCTCGAATACCGTGCCCGCCATTGCCGTGCCCTCCGTTACCGAGCACCCGGTCTCCGTCGATCTCGACTTCCGGACCGTCGATCTGCGCGGCCAGCGGCTTACCCTGGCCGGTCTCCGCGCCGCTGTGCCCCGGGCACAGGCCGGCACCATGGCAGATGCCGAGCAGAAGGTCCTGGACATCATCGACGCCGTCCGCACCCGCGGTTTCGAAGCACTCAGCGAGCTGGCCAGGACCTTCGACGGCGTCGAGCAGGTACACCCGAGGGTCCCCGCCGAAGCGCTGACGACGGCCCTCGCAGGGCTGGATCCCGCAGTGCGGGCGGCACTGGAAGAGTCCATCAGGCGTGCGCGGCAGTTCGCCGACGCCCAGCGTCCGGCCGACACCGACGTCGAACTCGGCGAAGGCGCGGTGGTCAGCCAGAACTGGGTCCCCGTGGCGCGGGTGGGCCTCTACGTTCCCGGCGGCCTGGCCGTCTACCCGTCCTCCGTGATCATGAACGTCGTCCCGGCCCTCGCGGCCGGCGTCGAATCCATCGCCCTGGCCTCACCTCCGCAGAAGGACTTCGGCGGGCTCCCGCACCCCACGATCCTTGCCGCAGCGTGCCTGCTCGGGATCGACGAGGTCTACGCCATTGGCGGCGCCCAGGCCATCGCGGCCTTCGCCTACGGCATCCCCGCCGCAGGGGACAACGCCGGACTGGACCCGGTGGACGTCGTCACCGGCCCGGGCAACGTTTTCGTCGCCACGGCAAAGCGCCTGGTCAAGGGCGTCGTGGGCATCGACTCCGAGGCCGGCACCACCGAGATCGCGATTCTCGCCGATGCCACCGCACAGCCGGGACTGGTCGCCGCCGACCTGATCAGCCAGGCCGAGCACGACCCCAAGGCGGCGTCCGTGCTGATCACGGACTCCGAGGCCCTCGCGGCCGCCGTCAGGGTGGAGCTGGACCGCCAGGCGTCAGCGACCAAGCACGGCCTGCGGGTCCGCGAGGCCCTCTCCGGGCCGCAGTCCGGCGTCGTGATGGTGGACGACCTCGAACAGGGCATCGCGGCGTGCAACGCGTACGCTGCCGAACACCTGGAAATCATGACGGCGGACGCGGCCGCCGTCGCGGGCCGGATCCGCAGCGCCGGTGCAATCTTCGTGGGGGACTACAGCCCGGTCAGCCTGGGCGACTACTGCGCCGGCTCCAACCACGTGCTGCCGACCAGCGGCACGGCGGCGTTCTCCTCGGGGCTGAACGTGACCACTTTCCTCCGCGCCATCCAGGTGGTCAACTACACCCGCGCCGCCCTCGAGGAGGTCAGCGGGCACATCGTCAGCCTGTCCGGGGCGGAGGACCTGCCGGCCCACGGTGAAGCTGTCACGGCCCGCTTCACAGCTGGCCCCTGACCACAACATGTAGTAATTACAGGCTTGTTATTCAGCTACATCTAGTCGTAGACTGGTCCCGTAGGCGCCGCCAGGGTGCCTGGCTGTTAAGGTGACCCGGCTCTTAAATTGAACCGGCTTCTCAGACGGTGTCCAGCCATGCGACAGGGGAGGAAACGACGTGTATTGCCCGTTTTGCCGGAACCCTGATTCCCGCGTGGTGGACAGCCGGATCGCCGACGACGGCTCAGCCATCCGGCGCCGCCGGCAGTGCCCCGAGTGCGGACGCCGCTTCACCACTGTTGAAACCACCAGCCTTACGGTGATCAAGCGGTCCGGCGTCGGCGAGCCCTTCAGCCGGAGCAAGGTCATCAACGGCGTCCGCAAAGCCTGCCAGGGCCGTCCCGTCACGGAAGACGACCTGGCAATGCTGGCGCAGGAGGTCGAGGAAGCCATCCGGGCCTCCGGCGCGGCGGAGATCGATGCGCACGAGGTCGGCCTGGCCATCCTCAACCCGCTCCAGAAGCTGGATGAGGTCGCCTACCTTCGCTTCGCGAGCGTCTACCAGGCCTTCGAATCCCTCGAGGACTTCGAAGCCGCTATCTCCCTGCTCCGCCATGAGGCCGCGACCAAGGGGCGCGAAGGCACCAGCCAGCAGAAGAGCCCGCTCTAGTTCTGCCCACACACTCCGGTGGTGGCAGCGGAGGGGAAGCCGCAGCCACCACCGGCACCAACTTCCCGTTTAGCCCCGCGACGGCAGGATGAAGCCGCCGGGGCAAACAACCGTCAGCGGCCGCCGGAGACCGGCAGCACGGCCCCGGTGATGTAGCCGGCCTCGCCGGAGAGCAGCCAGAGCACGGCGGCGGCTACTTCATCCGGTTCGGCGCCCCGGCCCATGGGGATCGTGGGATTGAGCCGCTCCACCCGGTCCGGCATCCCCGCGGCCGCATGCAATCCAGTGTTGGTGCTGCCCGGCGCCACACAGTTCACCCGGATGCCCTGCGCGGCGACCTCGGCCGCGAGCCCCGCCGTCAGCACATCGACCGCACCCTTGGACGCCGCATAGTGCACCCAGGTTCCCGGCGAGCCTGCCTTGGTGGCGGTCGAGGAGATGTTGATGATTGAGCCGCCGCGGCCGCCCCGCTCCGTGCTGAGCCGCCTCACGGCCTCCTGGCAGACATAGACGACGCCGGCGACATTGACATCGAGCACGCGCCGGACGGTCGCGGCCGGGACGTCCGTGAGGGGGCCGATCAGGTTGCCGGTGATGCCGGCGTTGTTCACGACGGCGGCCAGGGTCCCGAGGGCAGCCGCGGCGTCGAACAGCCGTACGACGGCGGCCGGATCGCTGACGTCCGCCTGGACGGCCACCGCCTCGCCTCCGTCGGCAATGATGCCTTCCACAACTGAGTCCGCGCCGGCAGCGTCGGCGGAATAATTCACGACGACGGCATACCCGGCCCGGGCGGCACGAAGCGCCACCGCCGCGCCGATGCCCCGGCTGGCGCCCGTGACGATGACAACCCCGGGCGCCGGTTCCGTCATGGTGCTACTTGGCCAGTTTGTGCTTCAGTGCGATCTCAAGGGCCGCGCCGACGATGCCGGCGTCGTTCTTGAGCTCCGCCGGAACAATCGGCGTGCGCAGCTGCAGCCGCGGCAGGTATTCGTCGGCGCGCTTGGAGATGCCGCCCCCGATGATGAACAGTTCGGGGGAGAAAAGGAACTCCACATGGGACAGGTAGCGCTGCAGCAGCACGCTGTACTCTTCCCAGCTCAGGCCATCCCTTTCGCGGGCCACCGCCGAGGCCTTGGACTCGGCGTCGAACCCGTCGATCTCCAGGTGCCCCAGCTCGGCGTTCGGGACAAGCTTGCCGTCGAAGATAAAGGCGGAACCGATCCCGGTGCCGAGCGTGATGACCAGGACGGTCCCCTTCACGAACTCGCCGGCGCCGAACCGCGCCTCCGCGAGGCCGGCGGCGTCGGCGTCGTTGATGACCTCCACGGGGCGGCCCAGCCGCGCGGTCAACATGGCGTCAATGTCCATTTCCAGCCACGACTTGTCCACATTGGCGGCGGAGTGGACCACGCCGTGCTGGATGATGCCGGGGAAGGTGACGCCCACGGGCGAGTCGGGGGCCGGCGCGTCGGGCCGGGCGGACAGCGCGGCCACAACCTGGGCCACGACCTCGGCCACGGATTCGGGCGTGGAGGGCTGCGGGGTGGGAATGCGCAGGCGGTCGCCGATCAGCTTGCCCTTCTTCAGGTCCACGATCCCGCCCTTGATCCCGGTACCGCCGATATCAATGCCGATCAGCGGGGCGTTCTTCTTCGACTTCTCGTCCTTCTTGGCCAATGGAGTTCCGTTCGTGGCAGGGGGCGGGGCTGGCGGGGTGCGGCCCAGGGCCGGCGGGTGAAGACCGGAATCTTCTGGTGGGGCGGGAATCAGGGCAGGGTCAGGACTTCGGCGCCGGACTCCGTGACAAGCAGGGTGTGCTCGAACTGCGCGGTGCGTTTACGGTCACGGGTGACGACGGTCCAGTCGTCGGACCACATATCCCAGTCCACGGTGCCGAGCGTCAGCATGGGCTCGATCGTGAAGACCATGCCGGTCTCAATGACCGTGTTGTACGCGGGCGCTGCATCGTAGTGGGGGATGATCAGGCCGGTGTGAAACGCTTCGCCGACGCCGTGGCCCGTGAAGTCGCGGACGACGCCGTAGCCGAAGCGCTTGGCGTAGGACTCGATGGTGCGGCCGATCACGTTGATTTCGCGGCCCGGTGCCACGGCGCGGATGGCGCGGTTCAGGGACTCCTGCGTGCGCTCGACGAGCAGCCGGGATTCCTCGTCGACGTCGCCGACCAGGAAGGTGTAATTGGTGTCCCCGTGCACGCCGCCGACGAAGGCCGTGATGTCGATGTTGAGGATGTCCCCGTCCCGGACCACCGTGGTGTCCGGGATGCCGTGGCAGATGACTTCATTTAAGGACGAGCACAGGGATTTGGGGAATCCCCGGTAGCCGAGGGTGGAGGGGTAAGCGTTGTGGTCGAGCAGGAACTCGTGGCCCACCCGGTCCAGCTGGTCAGTGGTGACGCCGGGCTCGATGTGCTTGCCGACCTCAACGATCGCCTGGGCGGCAATCCTCGAAGCGGTGCGGATTTTCTCGATGGTCTCAGCCGTCTTGACCTCGGAGCCGGTGAACTTGGCCGGTCCGGGCTTGCCCACGTATTCGGGGCGCGGGATCGACGCCGGAACGGGGAGTTGCGGGCTGACTGTTCCCGGGACCAGGGTGCCGATGGGTGCAGTCGAGGCTAGAGAAGGCATAGATTGATCATATAAGGCGATGCCGGGGGCAGATAAACAAACGCCAAGAATCATCAGCGTAAGGAGCTTTCATGCCGGAGTACTGGTACAACGTCAACACCCACGAGGTCGAAGAGGACGCCATGTCCGACTGGAGCCAGCTGATTGGCCCCTACAAGACGCGCGAAGAAGCCGAACACGCCCTGGAGAAGGTCAAGGCCCGCAATGAAACCTGGGAAAAGGGCGACGAGGACAATTAGCACCGGCGGATGAACGGACTGATCCTGGTCAACGGGTTGCCGGGGTCCGGCAAGACGACGCTCGCCCGTGAACTGTCGGCCGTCCTGGAGCTGCCGCTGTTCTCCAAGGACGCCTGCAAAGAGGGCTTGTGGGACAGCGCCCGGCCGCCCGGCGCGGCGGAATCGACGGCGCTGGGGCGCCGTGCGCTGGAGCTCATGTGGGCGGGGATCGCCGCCGCATCGGGGCCGGCCGTCGTCGAATCCTTCTGGTTCGCGCCCCGGGACCTGGAGTATCTGCGCGCCGATCTCCGGAACGCCGGCGGGACGGCGGCGGCAGAAGTCTGGTGTGTGCTGGATCCGGCCACGGCGAGGCAGCGCTGCCGGAACCGCGAACGGCATCCCGTGCACCACGCCGCACACGACGACGATGAGCTGTGGTCCCGGTGGGTCCGGCAGGCGGGTCCACTGGGGCTGGGACCGGTCCTGGAGGTCAACACCGAGGGCCCTGTCGACGTCCCGCCGCTGCGCAGGCAGCTGGAATCCCTGCTGGTCCCCGGGGACTGATTTTCTCACCCGGTGCGGATGAGGGCCGGCCGGTTATGCCCGGCCATACTGGGGAAATGCCGACGAGCGTCACCCGCAGCCGCGGCGTCCGAATCACCGACCTGGCCAGGCTGGCAGCCGCCTGGGCTGCCTCGACCGTGGCACTCATCGTCACCGGCGCGCTGGTGCCGGGATTCTCTGCAACGAGCTGGTGGGATTACGCCGCCGTGGCGGCGGCGGCCGGAATTGTCGGACTGGTCTTCCGGCCCCTCCTCGTGGAAATCTCGGCCAGGGTGGGCTGGCTGGCCGTGCTGCTTGCCGCCCTGCTGGGGCAGGCCCTGATCATGTACGCCGCCATCCGCCTGGTGCCCGGCATTGAATCGACGCCGTGGACCGCCTTTGTCGCCACCTGGGTCAGTGCCGCCGTGGGCACGCTCCTCTCGTGGACCACCACGGCCGGAACGGATGACGGCCTTATTACCTCGTTGGCCGGCAGGACACGCCGGCAACCAGCGCTGACTGATCCGGAGGTCGACGGCGTGCTGTTCGTGCAGCTCGACGGTGTCCCCTTCCCGGTCCTTCAGTGGGCGGTCCAGTCCGGGGGAGTGCCCCACATCCGGCGCTGGCTTTCCTCCGGCGAGTACACGCTCCGCGAATGGACTCCCCAGCTGCCATGCACCACGCCGGCCAGCCAGATGGGCATTCTGCACGGCACAGTTGACGGGATCCCCGCCTTCCGGTGGTACGACCGTGAGCTCAACAGGGTCCTCGTGGCAAACCGCCCGGCAGACGCCCGGGTGATCGAGGGCCGGCACAGCAACGGCCGCGGCCTGCTGTGCGACGACGGCGTCTCCATCTCGAACCTGTTCACCGGTGACGCGGCCAGGTCCCTGCTGACGATGAGCAGGGTGGAGATTAGCCGCGGCTCCACTCAGACCCGGCGTGCCTTCGCCTGGTTTTTCACCTCGCCGAACGGGTTCATGCGCAGCTTTACCCGGACCGTCGGGGAGATCCTCAAGGAGCGGTGGCAGGCCCGGCGGCAGGTCAAGCGTGACCTCGACCCGCGAGTGCACCGGGACTGGACCTTTGCCCTGCTGCGGGCCGTAACCAACGGAATCCTGCGTGACCTGAACACCGCCCTGGTGGCAGAGGAGCTGCATCGCGGCACGAAGTGCATCTACGTCGACTACGTTGACTATGACGAGATCGCCCACCACGCAGGCATGTTCCGGCCCGAGGCGCTCGCCTCCCTGGATGGCCTGGACCGCACGCTGGGGTCCTTGGCCCAGCTCGCCGGTTCTGCTGCGCGCCGCTACCGGCTGGTGGTGCTCTCGGACCACGGCCAGTCCCAGGGCACGCCGTTCGCCGACCGGTATGGCCAGACGCTCGGCGACCTGTGTGCGGAACTCATGAAGGAGACCGTGCAAAATGTTGACGCGTCCGTCGAAGGTCTGGGGCGCGCGGACTCCATCGCGGGCGACATCGCGACTGGAGGTTTGACCGGGAAACTCGCCGTCCGCGCCGGGGAGGGGCTGGCCAAGGCGCAGCATACCCAGACGTCGGCGCCCGGGGACGGCGCGGAGGAGCCGGTTGTGGTGCTGGGCTCCGGCAACCTGGGCCTGGTCTACGTGCGGGGTGACCGGCGCTGGACGCTTCAGGGCCTTGCGAAGGAATGGCCGGCCCTGGTGCCGGGCCTGGCCGGCCATCCCGGAATCGGGTTCGTCGCCGGCATCGATGAGGAAGGCCGGGCGTGGGCGGTCGGGAGCAGCGGGCGCCGCAACATTGGCAGCGGTGACGTGGAGGGGACGGATCCGCTGGCAGACTTCGGGTTCCACGCCCCGCGGGTGCTGCTGCGCGCCCTCCGGCAGCCCGAGGCGCCGGACCTTTACGTCAACAGCACGGTCGATCCGATGACCAACGACGTCGCTGCGTTCGAGGGGCTGGTCGGATCCCACGGAGGCCTCGGGGGCTGGCAGGACCGTGCGGTGCTGCTGGGCCCGGCGGATCTTATGGCCGGGCTGCCGGAGCGGATCGAGGGTGCCGATGAGCTCCACCGCGTGCTGGTGGCGATGCTTGAATCCTGTGGCCAGCGCGCCATGGTGCGGGATGCCCCGCCCTAAGGAGTGCGTGCGTGTTGAGGCCGGTTCAAGGCCTTGAGCTCACGCGGGGGCAACCCATGACTGGCCAGGTGCAAGGACGACGGCCGTGCAGCCCGGTGCCTGCTCCGCCACGGCCTCGGCAAACCGGCGTCCGGGCAGCTCAAGCCAGCTCCGGGCGAAGTGTGTGACAAACGGCGGGTGCAGGGTCCCCCAATGCACGGGTATGGCGAACCGGGCGCCGCTTAAGGCGACGGCCTGTGCGGCCGTCTCCGGGGTCAGGTGGCCGGCCGAGAGCCTGGGCCCCCACCCCCAGACCGGCACCAGCGCAACATCGATGGTGCCGCCCGCCATCGCGGGGATCGCGGCCATCGCCGGAAACAGCCCCGTGTCGCCGGCGATCCAGGCGGTACCCGATGCGCCCCGGACCAGCTGGCCGTTGGCGGCGTTGGGACGGTGCGGCATGGGGCGCTGCCGGTGGTCGGCGGGTACCTGGCGCACCTGGATCGTGGCGGTCATGTTGCCTGCTGCGGTCCAGGAGTCCCCCAGGGGAACAGTGTCCGGCAGCCGTCGTCGTCGTAACCAGGCGACGTTCGCCGGGTCGCTCATCAGGGTTGCTCCGGGCAGCATACGGAGGGAGCGCAGTTCGGCGTGGTCGTGGTGCAGATGGGAGAGGAGCACGACGTCGGACCGGCTCCAGGACGCCGGGTCCGGCCGGGGCGCCAGGCGCCGCAGCAGTCCGGCGTGGGGGCGTAGCAACGGATCGGTCAGGATCCGGACCCCGTCAAGGTCCAGCACCACCGAGGAATGGCCCAGCCACGTGACTCTCATGGACGCACGGCTGATCGCGGCGCGGCCCCTTCCCAGTTCAGCTCAGGCCATCGCCTTTGCCTTGAGGGAATCGAACTCGGCCTGGTTGATGGCGCCCGAGTCGAGCAGTGCCTTCGCATCGGAGATCTGGCTGGCCGGGCTGGTCGACTTGCCGGCCACCTGCTGGATGTAATCCTGCTGGGCGGCCTGCTGTTCGGCTATTGCCTTCATCTGCCGGCCGGCCATGCTGCGACCCCGGGCGATCAGGTAGATGAGCGCGCCGAGCCACGGGACGAAGATCAGCAGTATCGCCCAGCCTGCCTTGCCCCAGCCGCTGAGATCGGGGTCGCCGAACAGGTCAAACAGGCAACGGAACCACACCATCAGGGCGGAAATCCAGATGAAGAACCAGAAACTCCACAGCAGGATGTCCCAGAAGTTAGTCGAAATTGAGCCCATGGCTACTCCTCCACTAGTGCCCGCCGGTGTCCGGCCCGTCGCTTCGCGCACGAAGCGGGCAGGAACGGCGGAACATCTGCCGGGGCCCGATGCAGGCCCTTAATGGCCAGACTGCCCGGGCGCGCGGAACTCCGCATCGTTCGAAAAGGATGAGGTGGCCCGGCCAACCCGCGGCCGCGGCCGGGAGGCCGGCCCGCGGTGATGGCCTAGAAGGAGTGCTCGGGGCCGGGGAACTGGCCGGAGCGCACGTCCTCCCCGTAGGCTTTCGCGGCGTCGCTGAGGGAGGTGCGCAGGTCCGCGTACTGCCGGACGAACTTCGCCATCCTGCCGCCCCGCAGGCCGGCCATGTCCTGCCACACCAGCACCTGGCCGGTGGTCGCGTTGCCGGCGCCGATGCCGACGGTGGGGACCTCGACGGCGGCGTCCACGGCCGCCGCCGTCTCCGCCGGAACCATTTCCATCAGGACGCAGAACGCGCCGGCGTCGGCCAGGGCGACGGCGTCGTCGATCAGCCGCTGGGCGTCATCGCCGCGGCCCTGGACCCGGTAGCCGCCGAGGGCGTGCTCGCTCTGCGGGGTGAAACCGATATGCGCCATCACGGGAATCCCGGCCTGGACCATGGCCCGGACCGTCTCCGCATAGAACTTGCCGCCCTCGATCTTGACCGCGTGGGCGAGCCCTTCCTTGAGGAACCGCACACCGGTGGCCACGGCCTGCTGGGCGGAGACCTCGTAGCTGCCGAAGGGCAGGTCGGCCACCACCAGGGCGCGCCGGGCCGAACGGGTGACGGCGCGGCACAACGGGAGCAGTTCGTCCACGGTGACGGGCAGGCTGGTTTCGTTGCCGAACACATTGTTCGAGGCCGAGTCGCCGACGAGCAGGACCTCGATGCCGGCCTGGTCGAAGATTTCCGCCGTGTACTGGTCGTAGGCCGTCAGCATGGCAAACCTCTCACCGTTGAGCTTCGCCTGGTGCAGGTGGTGGGTGCGGATCTTCGTCACCGGCTTCCGCCCGCCAGGTGCCGCTGCAGTTTCCGACGTCGCACCGGCGGGCTGCGCGGGGCCTGCGGCCGAAGGACCGTTGCCGTAGGGTGCCGCAACTTCGGCTGCGGGCATGCTGGAATCGGGGCTTTTGCTTGTGGCCATGGCACGAGCGTAGTGCGATACCGCGCGTCCTAGCTACCGGGCCCCGGACGCCGGCCGGTGAATCACATCACACGGTCGGGTGAACAGCCTCCGTCGCGGGTCCCGGTGCGCAGGCTTCCGGCTACCGGATCCCCGGACGTTATGTTAACGCTGTGTTACGTGAGTCGGCTGCTCCAGCAAACGATGGCAATGATTAGTAAAGTGAATCCTGAGCAGCTGCGGGACCCATGCCTGGCGGGAGTCAGGACGGGCCCGGGCACGGACGTTGAACCCGGAAAGAGGCCACTATGGACCGCCAGCAAGAGTTTGTCCTGCGGACAATCGAAGAGCGCGACGTGCGGTTCGTGCGGCTGTGGTTTACCGACGTCGTGGGCTCGCTGAAGTCCGTCGCGCTTGCCCCGGCCGAGGTTGAAGGCGCTTTCGAGGAAGGCCTGGGCTTTGACGGCTCCTCGATCGAGGGCCTCGCCCGGGTCTTCGAATCCGACATGCTGGCCCAGCCGGATCCCGCCACCTTCCAGATCCTGCCCTGGCGCGGCGAGACGGAAGCGACGTCCCGGATGTTCTGCGACATCCTGACCCCCGACGGCGAACCCTCCGCCGCGGATCCGCGCAACGTCCTCAAGCGCAACCTGGCCAAGGCCGCCGACATGGGGTTCACCTGCTACACCCACCCCGAGATCGAGTTCTACCTGCTGAAGTCCCAGCATCCGGGCCCCGACGGCGCCCCCGTGCCGGTAGACGAGGGGGGCTACTTCGACCACGTCCCGGGCGGCGTCGCCCAGGACTTCCGCCGCACCGCCGTCACCATGCTCGAATCGGTCGGCATCTCCGTGGAGTTCAGCCACCACGAAGCCGGCCCCGGCCAGAACGAAATCGACCTGCGCTACGCGGACGCGCTGCAGACCGCCGACAACATCATGACGTTCCGCACCGTGATCAAAGAGGTTGCGCTGCAGCAGGGCACCTACGCCACCTTTATGCCGAAGCCGTTCACGGCCCACCCGGGCTCCGGCATGCACACGCACTTCTCGCTCTTCGAGGGCGACACCAACGCCTTCTACGAAGCCGGTGCCGAGTTCCAGCTGTCCGAGACAGCACGGCAGTTCATCGCCGGCATCCTCAAGCACGCCCCGGAGTTCACCGCCGTCACCAACCAGTTCGTGAACTCCTACAAGCGGTTGTGGGGCGGGGGAGAAGCCCCCAGCTACCTCAGCTGGGGCCACAACAACCGCTCCGCCCTGGTCCGCGTCCCGCTGTACAAGCCCGGCAAGGGCCAGTCCGCCCGCATCGAGTACCGCGGCATCGACTCGGCGGCCAACCCCTACCTGGCCTACGCCGTGCTGCTGGGCGCCGGGCTCAAGGGCATCGAGGAGGGCTACCAGCTCCCCGCCGCCGCCGAGGACGACATCTGGTCGCTGAGCTCGGCCGAGCGCCGCGCAATGGGCCACGACCCGCTCCCGGCCAGCCTGCACGACGCCATCCGCACCATGGAGGATTCCGAACTCATGCCGCAGATCCTCGGCGAGCAGGTGTTTGAGCACTTCCTGCGCAACAAGCGGGCCGAGTGGCAGGACTACCGTCTCCAGGTCACGCCCTACGAGCTGCAGCGCAACCTCGGCATCCTTTAGGCGTCCCGGGTGAGCCTGGCACGTCGTCTCATCGCCGCCGGTTTCAGCGACCTGGAGAAGGGCGAGCGGTTCCTCGCCGCCCCCGAACTGGAGGGCCTGGACCAGGACGTCCTGTTCGCCGGACTTCAGCTGGCCGCGAACCCGGACACGGCGCTGCAGTCCCTGGTCCGGCTTATCGAGAAGCACCCGGACCTGCGCAAGCTCGCGGCCGCGGAGTCCGAACGCAGCGAGCCGCTGTACCGGGTGCTTGGGGCCTCCGAGGCGCTGGGCGAGTTCCTGATCCGCCACCCCGAACACCTTGACGCCTTTGAGGTGACGGCCAGCCCGGAACCGCGCGCCGCGGACGCCGCCGTCCTGCGCGCCAGGCTGCTGCAGTCCGTGCGGGCCGATCCGAAATCGGGCCGGCCGGTCGCGGCGTTGACCGGGCAGGAAGGCTACGAGGCGCTGCGCACGGAGTACAGGCGCGGGCTCGTCGAACTGGCCATCAAAGACCTCTGCGCCGCCGACCCCCTGGACTTCATGCCCGCCGCGGGTGCAGAACTCGCGGATCTCGCCGGCGCCGCGATCGAGGCGGCCCTGGCGGTCTCCCGGGCCGAGGCCGCCGGGCACTTCAGCGCCACCGAGGTGGCCGACGTCGGGCTTGCCGTGATCGGCATGGGCAAATGCGGCGCCCGCGAACTGAACTATATTTCCGACGTCGACGTCATCTACGTGATCGAATCCGGCGAGCTGGACGATCCGCGGGCCAACACGATCGGCACCGCCCTGGCCTCCGGCATTTCCCGGGCGATCATGTCCATCGGCCGCGAACCCGGGCTGTGGGAGGTCGACGCCAACCTGCGCCCGGAGGGCAAGTCCGGGCCGCTGGTCAGGACCCTCGGGTCGCACGAAAGCTACTACGCCCGCTGGGCTGAGAGCTGGGAGTTCCAGGCCCTGCTGAAGGCCCGGACCATCGCCGGGGACACCGAGCTGGGGGCCCGGTACGAGGCCGCCGTCGCACCGCTGATCTGGTCCTCCGCCGGCCGGGAAGGCTTCGTGGAGTCCGTCCGTTCCATGCGCCGCCGGGTCACCGAACACATTCCCGCCGACGAGGAGCAGCGTCAGATCAAGCTGGGCCGCGGGGGACTGCGCGACGTCGAATTCACCGTCCAGCTGCTGCAGCTGGTCCACGGCAAATCCGACGAAACCCTGCGCTGCCGCGACACGACCTCGGCGATTGCCGCGTTGTCCGCCGGAGGCTACATCGGCCGCTCCGACGCCGCCGAATTCGACCGCGACTACCGCTACCTCCGGCTCCTCGAACACCGGATCCAGCTCTTCCAGCTGCGCCGGACCCACCTCATGCCGGTCAAAGACGACTCGCTGCGGGCGCTGGCCAAAGCAGTGCTGGGGCCGTTCTCCAGCGAACGGCCCAAACCTGACGCCCTGGCCGAGGCCTGGCGCAAGACCAAACGCTCCGTCCGCGAACTGCACGAACGCATCTTCTACCGCCCGCTGCTGAACACCGCGGCGGCGCTCAGCAGCGAGCAAGCCAGGCTGAGCCCGGAAGCGGCGCAGGGCCGCCTCGCAGCGCTGGGCTACCTCGACCCGAGCGGCGCGATGCGGCACATCGAAGCGCTCACCGGCGGCGTCAGCCGCCGCGCCGCGCTCCAGCGCCAGCTCCTGCCGATCCTGCTCGGCTGGCTCGCGGAGGGCGTGGACCCCGACGCCGGCCTGCTGGCCTTCCGCCGCGTCAGTGAAGCTCTGGGCACCACGCACTGGTATCTCGGCATGCTGCGGGACTCGACGGCGGCGGCCGAACGGCTCTGCCACGTGCTGTCCAACTCCCGGCTGATAGCAGACCTGCTGGAGGTTTCGCCTGAATCCGTGGCCTGGCTCGGTTCGGACAAGGACCTGGTGCCGCTGACGTTTGAGGCGCAATGGCTGGAGATCGTCTCCAAGATGTCCCGCCACGCCGAGCCGGAAAGCGCGATGCGCCTGATCCGGCTGATCCGGCGCCGCGAGATCCTGCGGATTGCGATCGCGGACAGCGCCGGGCTGCTGGACCAGGATCAGGTGGGCGCGGCGCTGGCCGACACCGACCGCGCCGCCGTCCTCGGCGCCCTCCGCGTGGCGGAAAACGTTGTCACCGCCGTGGAGCCGCTCAAGACCCACGTGCTGGTGGTCGCCATGGGGCGGCAGGGCGGCCGGGAGATCGGCTACGGCTCCGACGCCGACGTCATGTATGTGCACCGCGGACTGCCCGGCGTCCCGGAGGACGAGGCCCAGCAGCAGGCATTGCAGATCGTGAGCAGGCTCTCCAACCTGCTGACCCAGCCCCTCAAGCCCGCCATCCTCGCCGAGCGCGTCCTGATGGTCGACGCCGACCTGCGGCCCGAGGGCAAAAGCGGCCCGATGGTGCGGTCGCTGGAATCCTACGCCGAGTACTACCGCCGCTGGTCGCTCGTGTGGGAGGCGCAGGCGCTGCTGCGGGCCCGGCCCATGGCGGGCGACGACGAGCTGGCCGCAGACTATGTGGCGCTGATCGACCCGATCCGTTACCCCGAGACGATCTCGGAACAGGATGTGCGGGAGGTCCGCCGGGTGAAGGCACGGGTAGAGGCGGAACGGCTGCCGCGCGGCGCGGACCCCGCCCGGCACCTGAAACTGGGCCGCGGCGGCCTGAGCGACGTCGAATGGCTGGCCCAGCTGCTCCAGTTGCAGCACGCCGGACGCCACGCCGGCCTGCGGACCACGTCCACCGTGGAGGCACTCGAGGGCGCTGCCGCCGTCGGACTCCTTGAGGCGGGCGACGTCGTGATTCTGCTCCGGGCCTGGCGGCTCGCGAGCCGGATCCGCTCGGCCAACGTGGTCTGGACCGGGCGGGCGTCGGATGTCCTGCCGTCCTCCCGCCGGGACCTGGAAGCGGTCGCCCGCTGGTGCGGCTACGGTCAGGGCAACGCCGCAGAGCTTGAGGAGGACTACCTGAGGCTGAGCCGGCGGGCCCGGGGCGTGTTCGAACGGGTCTTCTACGGCCAGTGAGCGCCCCGCCGGCCTCCCGCCCGGAACCGGCGGGAGGGCCCGGGGGCTGACACCCCACGGACGCGGTGCTACCTTAGCCGGATGGCCAGAAAACTGTTTGTGAACCTCCCCGTCAAGGACCTCGACAAGACGGTGGAGTTCTTCACCGGGTTGGGGTTCTCCTTCAATCCTGACTTCACCGATGAGAACGCCACGTGCATGATCGTCAACGACGACGCGTTCGTGATGCTGCTGGTCGAGGCGTACTTCAAGACCTTCACGTCCAAGTCGGTTGCGGAGGTTTCCGCGGCCGCCGAGGTGATTATGTCCTTCTCGCTGGACAGCCGCGAGGCGGTCGACGAGCTCGTCCGGAAGGCACTCACCGTCGGCGGCTCACCGTCACAGGAAGCGCAGGACTACGGCTTTATGTATACCCACAGCTTCCAGGACCCGGACGGCCACCTGTGGGAAGTCTTCTGGATGGACCCTGCCGGACCGCCGAAGGACGCAGCACTCTAACCCGGCCGGCGGCACTCTCTGGCCCGGGCTGTGGCGGGGATAGCCCGCCCGTTTGGGTACGCTTCTGTTATGCCTGAACATGTGTGGCTGCTGCCGCTGAAGAACCTCGACGACGACGCGCGTGCCATCAAACTGGGGGAGATCGCCGAACTTTCGGTCACCGGGGAGCAGCGGCGGTTCGTCGGCGAGCCGCTGCGGATGATGCTCATCGGGCTGGAAGAGGAATCCCGCCACCCCATCGCTATTGACGCCAACGGCGCCGCAGTTGGCGTGCTGACGCTGCAGACAGGAGCCGCGACGCTGGCCGGCTGGCCCGACGACGACTCGGTCTGGCTGCTCCGAGGCTTCCTGGTCGACCGCCGGCAGCAGGGCAAGGGCCTCGGTTCCCTGGCGGCCGACGCCGCCGTGCAGGCAGCCGCGAAACTCAACGCCGCCCTCGGCGGAGAGCAGACCGGCGTCGTGCTTTCCGTCAACGAAGAGAACCCCGCCGGGCAGGCCGCCTACCGCAAAGCCGGCTTCGAAGACTGCGGACGGTACCTTGGCAGCGACGCCGGCCCGCAGCGGACCATGTACCGGCCCTTCTGATCTGGTCTTCCTGCCCCTGGCAGGATTGCGTCAACATTCATTGACGACGCCGGCGACGTCATCTAAGGTTGACGCCAGGAGGTTCTGATGGAAACCCTGATCGGATCGATGGACGGCAAGAGCCCGGCAGAGGCGCTCTACGCGGTGTCTGAACTGCGCAGGGAAGTGGCGCGTACCGAAACTGAGGCCGTGCTGCGCGCCCGCCGGGCCGGCCTGTCGTGGGAGGCCATTGCCGCGTGCCTGGGTGTGAGCAAGCAGGCCGTGCACAAGAAGTACGGAAAACGCTGAGCGGCGACCATCTGGCGAGGCCCGTTAACGACGGCGGCCCCCACCGGAAAGGTGGGGGCCGCCGTCGCTATTTCTTGGGCGATTAGACGCCGTAGTACAGCTCGAACTCGTACGGGTTCGGGCGCAGCGAGAGCGGACGGATCTCGTTCTCGTACTTGTACTCGATCCAGGTGTCGATCAGGTCCTGGGTGAAGACGCCGCCGGCCTGGAGGAACTCGTTGTCCTCGGCCAGTGCATCCAATGCCTCTTCGAGCGTGCCGGGAGCCTTGGGGATGTCCTTGGCTTCCTCGGCCGGGAGCTCGTAGAGGTCCTTGTCGATCGGAGCCGGCGGTTCGATGCGGTTGCGGATGCCGTCAATGCCGGCCATCAGCTGGGCCGCGAAGGCCAGGTACGGGTTGGAGGAGGGGTCCGGAGCGCGGAATTCGATGCGCTTGGCCTTCGGGTTGGAGCCCGTGATCGGGATACGGATACCGGCGGAGCGGTTGCCCTGCGAGTAGACCATGTTGACCGGAGCCTCGAAGCCCTTGACCAGGCGGCGGTAGGAGTTCACCGTCGGGTTGGTGAAGGCCAGCACGGCCGAGGAGTGCTTCAGCAGGCCGCCGATGTACCAGCGGGCCATGTCGGAGAGGCCGGCGTAACCCTTTTCGTCGTAGAACAGCGGCTCGCCACCGTTCCACAGCGACTGGTGGCAGTGCATGCCGGAGCCGTTGTCACCGAAGACCGGCTTCGGCATGAAGGTGACCGACTTGCCCCAGGCATCGGCGGTGTTCTTGATGACGTACTTGAACTTCTGCAGGTCATCAGCCGCGTGGGTCAGGGTGGTGAACTTGTAGTTGATCTCGGCCTGGCCGGCGGAACCGACCTCGTGGTGGCTGCGCTCGACCTCAAGGCCGGCCTCGTCCAGGGCGATGCACATGGCATCGCGCAGGTCGGCCTGCTTGTCGGTGGGGGAGACCGGGAAGTAACCGCCCTTGACGGGGGTCTTGTAGCCGAGGTTTCCACCCTCTTCTTCGCGGCCGGTGTTCCAGTGGGCTTCCTCGGAGTCGATCTTGTAGAAGCTGCCCTGCGGGGAGGACTGGTACTGGACGTTGTCGAAGACGAAGAACTCGGCCTCGGGTGCAAAGAACGCGGTGTCGGCGATGCCGGTGGAAGCCAGGTAGGCCTCTGCCTTTTCGGCCACGCCGCGGGGATCGCGGTGGTACGGGTCACCGGTGCGCGGGTTCACGATCGAGAAGTTCAACGCAAGGGTCTTCTCCATGCGGAACGTGTCGAGGAACGCGGTTGTAACGTCCGGGATGAGCTGCATGTCCGACTCGGCGATGCCCTGGAAGCCGCGGATCGAAGATCCGTCGAAGAGCTGGCCGTTGACGAAGAAGTCCGCGTCAACGCTCTTGGCGGGCACGTTGAAGTGCTGCTGAACGCCAGGGAGGTCGGTGAAGCGAATATCGACGAACTTAACGTCTTCGTCTTTGATGAACTTGAGGACTTCGTCCGCAGTCTTGAACATCTATGCTCCTTATGCATGTGAAAGATCTGGCCGTCAGGCCGTGTGGTCCAGCGCAGTCCGACAGCGGGGTAAACACAAAGGTCTGCCCCGCTCCTATGCCGCTAGCAACTGTTACCACCCTAAGGACACGGGATTTCCCCATGGTGTCCGCTTTGTTTCCGGCAGGTTACAGAATGCCCTGACATGTAAACGGTAGTCGTTGTCCACAACGTGGCCTATCCGTGACCAGAGTGTGGCCCTAGGATGTCCACACTCTGAACAGCGCGGCAGGGCCCGCATTGCCGATAGTCTTGGAGAGTGGTTGATCGTAAAGACATAGGCTCATGGCTCAGCGGGCCGGACACGTCCGGCATCTCGAAGTACCCGGGGGAGCGGCTGGGCCTGCCCGAGTCCGGGCCCGGGTCCATTGCCCGGGCCGGCCGGCGCATCGTCGCCATCTGCATTGACTGGGCAATCGCGCTGGTGATCAGCAACTACGCGTTCGCCGGCAACCCGTGGGCAACCCTGGCCGTGTTCGCCGTCGAACAGGCGCTGCTCGTCGGCACCCTGGGCTACAGCATCGGCCACCGCATCATGGGGATCCACGTCGTCCGGCTCGGCGGCGGCCCGGCCGGCCCGGTTCCCGCCCTGGTCCGCAGCCTGCTGATGTGCCTCGTGATCCCCGCCGTCATCTTCGACCCGGACCACCGCGGAATCCACGACAAGGCCATGAACACGGTGCTCGTCCGCATGTAGCTCCTGCCGGTGTCCGGCGGCGGGCACAGTCCCGAGGCCGCCCACGCGGCTGATTGCCACGAATGGTCGCCAAACCTCTTCGGTTGGCGACCATTTGCGTCAGATGGGCGCCGGGAGGGTGCCAGGGCGCGGAGATTCGGCGTCCGTTTGCCACGAATGGCCGTGAAACCTCCCGCTTGGCGACCATTTGCGTCAGATGGGCGCCGGAAGGTTGCCAGGGACGCGGGGAGCCGTCGTCCGTTTGCCACGAATGGCCGCCAAACCTCGACCGCGGCTAGACTCCGGCTGTCTCGCCGGCCGTCTCCTGCGCCGCAACGGAAGTATCCTGTCCCGCTTTCACCGTCAGGTAGCCGTGACGGCCGGCCCAGCGCTCAAACCAGACGGTGGCGAAAGGGAACACCGCGGCGAGCCCGGCGAACAGCGCCACCCGGAACGGCCAGCGCTGCATGCCCCATAGGCTCAGTGCTGCAATCCCGTAGCCGATGAAGAGTGCCCCGTGGATCGGCCCCGCGATTTCCACTCCCAGTTCCGTGGTCCGGGTGACCCATTTGAGGAACATACCGACCAGCAGCGCGGCCCAGCTGAAGGCCTCGGCGATCGCGAGGACCCGGAAAATACGGATCACGGCAGTGGTGGAAGGCAGTTTCATAGTGGAGTCTCCGGTTCTGTCCGAGGGACGTATAAGAAGGTCGTGAGCAAAGAAAACGCCCCGGCTGCCGGCCTGAAAGGCGGTCACCGGGGCGTCTCTTGAGTCTGGCGTGTGGCCTAGCGTCCGCGGGCGGCTTTGCGGTCCGGGCGGGCCTTGTAGGGATCGATGCCCTTGGGGATGGGCAGGCGGCTTCCGAGCGAGGAGATGCGCTTGGAGACGGTGCTGACCTCGAGCTTGGTCAGTTCGTTCTTCATCTTGGTCATCTTCTTGGCGACCTGGCTGATGGGAACCTGGCCTTCGCCGCGGCCGGTTTCGATCACGTGGATCGTGACGTTGGGCAGGATACGGGCGAGACGCTTGCGTTCGGCGTCGAGCAGCGGCTTGACGCGCGTGGTGGGGCCTTCGCTGACGAGCACGACGCCGGGGCGGCCGATGGCGCGGAAGACGGCGTCCTGGGTGCGGGGGTTCACGGCGACGGGCTGCTCTTCGACGATCCAGCCGCGCTTGAGCGTGCCCAGCGCAGCGCCGGACGCGCCGGGCTGGTTTTCAATCCGTGCGAAAGCCGCGCGCTCGGCGCGGCGGGACAGGATCAGGGTGGCGGCCAGGATGCCCAGCGGGATACCGATGATCAGGCCGGTAATCCAGTTGTCCAGCGCGAAACCGACGCCGAAGCTGACAGCGACGACACCGAGGAACGCCAGCAGCATCAGCCACGGAACCATCGGATCGTGCTGGCGGGTCATCTGGAAGACCTCGCCAATCTGCTTCAGGCGGCTCGGCTTCTTGACCTTGGCCGCCTTGGGCTTACGGGAAAAGAGGCCGCGCTTCGGAGCATCAGAAGCCGGTGTGGAGTTGCTGGAATCAGGGGAAGTCGCCATAGTGCCTTAATTCTACGTGATGGACGGCGAAGGGCCGGACGCCGAATTAATCCGGTGCCGGCCCTGCGCCGCAATCGTTACAGCTGGATTCAGGAGTGCGCTGCGAGCAGTGAGCTGGCTTCCTGGCGGGTGCTGCCGGAGCTTTCGATGTGGGCGAGCTGGGCCGGAATTTCCCAGCCCTTCTTGCGCATCGCGGTTGCCCAGAGACGTCCGGCGCGGTAGGAGGAACGCACCAGCGGTCCGGACATGACGCCGAGGAAACCGATCTCGTCGGCTTCCTGCTGCAGGTCCACGAACTCCTGCGGCTTGACCCAGCGGTCCACCGGCAGGTGCCGCTCGGACGGGCGCAGGTACTGGGTGATGGTGATCAGGTCGCAGCCGGCATCGTGCAGGTCGCGGAGCGCCTCGGAGATTTCCTCGCGGGTCTCGCCCATGCCCAGGATCAGGTTGGACTTGGTCACCATGCCGAGCTTGCGGCCCTGGGTGATGACATCCAGCGACCGGTCGTAGCGGAAAGCCGGACGGATGCGCTTGAAGATCCGGGGCACGGTCTCGACGTTGTGCGCGAACACCTCGGGCTTGGAGTCGCAGATCGCCTCGATGTGCTCGGGCTTGCCGGAGAAGTCCGGGATCAGGAGCTCGACGCCGGTGCCCGGGTTGAGTTCGTGGATCTTGCGGACGGTTTCGGCGTAGAGCCAGACGCCCTCGTCGGCGAGGTCATCGCGCGCCACACCGGTGACGGTGGCGTAGCGGAGCTGCATCGACTGGACCGAGCGGGCCACCTTGGTGGGTTCGAAAACGTCCACGGGGGAGGGCTTGCCGGTGTCGATCTGGCAGAAGTCGCAGCGGCGGGTGCATTCGGAGCCGCCGATCAGGAAGGTGGCTTCCTTGTCTTCCCAGCATTCGAAGATGTTGGGGCAGCCGGCCTCTTCACACACGGTGTGGAGGCCTTCCTTCTTGACGAGGTTCTTGAGCTGCACGAACTCCGGACCCATCTGGACCTTGGCCTTGATCCATTCCGGTTTGCGTTCCACCGGGGTGGCCGCATTGCGCTGCTCGATGCGCAGCATTTTCCGGCCTTCTGGTGCCAGGGTCACAGTAGAGCTCCTTCATGGGTTGCAACTAGCGCTTCTTCATTGTTGCGCAGTTCTTCGATGATCCGTGAAACGAGGTCGGCGGGAGTGACGTCCCGGCCCGTCTCCTGGGAAATAGTGGTGACGCCGGCGTCGGTGATGCCGCACGCGATGATCTGGGCATACGGGGCGAGGTCGTTGTTGCAGTTGATCGCGAAGCCGTGCATCGTGACGCCCTCGTGGACGCGGATGCCGATCGCGGCGATCTTGCGCGCCGGACCCTTCTCGTCCTGGTCGATCCAGACGCCGGCGCGGCCCTTGATCCGGACGGCCTCGATGCCGTAGTCGGCCAGGACGGCGATGATCACGGCTTCGAGCCGCTCCACGTAGTCGCGGATCCCGGCCGGGTTCTTCAGCTTGATGATGGGGTAGCCGACGAGCTGTCCGGGACCGTGCCAGGTGAGCTTGCCGCCGCGGTCCACCGGGACCACGGGGGTGCCGTCAAAGGGGCGCTCGTGGTCTTCGGTGCGTTTGCCTGCCGTGTAGACGGCGGCGTGTTCGAGCAGCAGGACCGAGCTGGGGGCAGCGCCGGCGGCGACGCGCTCATGGAGTTCGCGCTGGATGTCCCAGCCGCGGGTATATTCGACGAATTCCGGGGCGAGACCCAGCTGGGAGAACTCAAGAGTCATGGCATCCAGCTTAGACCCCGGCCGTCCCAGCAGCTGATTCTGTGGTGAAGCTCTCACCCTCCTGTGGATAACTTCTGCGGGATTTCCGCATATCCGCTATTCCTTGGACATGGACGATTACGCACGGACCAAGGGTTCGGCGCCCGAGGTGCCCGGGTTCGACGTCGGCCGCTGTTTGGGGCGCGGCGGCAACGCCACCGTGTGGCTGGTGACCGAACGCCAGACAGGCAGCGAATACGCCCTGAAGTGCTTCCCTGCCGGCGATGGCCTCGAACGGGGCGACGCGGAGGAAGCCATTCGGCGCGAGGTGAGGATCCTGTCCGTCCTTGACCATGAGCACCTGGTGCGGGCGCACTCGGTGGTGCGCCTGCCGGGCGGCCAGTTGAGCCGTTCGGGCGATGACGACGGCGATGACGACGCCGACGCCGACTGGGGCGAGGCTGTCGGGCTGATCATGGACTATGCGGCGGGCGGTTCAGTGGAGCAGCTCGTGGCCGGCCGGGGGGAGCTGGGGCCGGGGGAGACGGTGACGGTCCTGACTCCGATTGCCCAGGCCCTCGCGTACCTGCATGGCCAGGGATTCACGCACGGCGACGTCTCACCCGGCAATGTGCTGTTCACCGCGCACGGCAAGCCGCTGCTGGCGGACCTGGGCGTGGCGCGCATGGTGGCTGACGCCACGGCCGTGGCCGACGCCGGGACCGACGGCTTCCGCGACCCCGCGCCGGTGGACGCCGTCCGGGCCGGACTGCAACCGGAGCGTGATGTGTATTCGCTCGCGGCGCTGGGCTGGTACTGCCTGACCGGACGGGCTCCCGAGCCGGGTGCGCAGCGGCCGCCGCTGCCCCTGCTGGTTCCCGGAGTTCCGGCGGAGCTGGCCGCAGCGCTGGAATCCGGACTTCATGAGGACCGCAGGCTGCGGCCCTCTGCTGCGGAGCTGGCTATTGTCGTTCATCGCAGCGCCGTGGCAGCACCGGTTGACCTGTCGGTCTCCGTCCACCCCACGGTCATCCCGCAACTGCTGACGCGGCGCTCCTTGCCCGCCACGGCGCGGGAACGGCGGGTCGAACAGTTCCGGGTCTTTCGGCGACGCTTCCACAAGCCCCGCGTGGCCTGGCCGCCTCCGCCGGGAGGGCCGTCCGGCACAGGGAGACCCTCCCGGAATGCCGGCGCGCGCCACTCGGCCCGTTCGGGCCTGGCAGCCTCCGACGCCGCCCGAACTGGCGCAGCACGCCAAGATGCTGTCCGCCTTGGCGCAGCCCGCTCGGATGCCGCCCGCCCGGATGCCGCCCGCTCGGGCGTGGCAGCCTCCGACGCCGCCCGCTCAGGCGCAGCTCGCCAAGATGCTGTCCGCTTTGGCGCAGCCCGCTCAGGCGCAGCCCGCTCGGATGCTGTCCGTTTAGGCGCCGCCCGCACTGGCGCAGCCCGCAGGAATCCGTCGGGCCGCCGCGGTTTCCGGGCCGCAGCTGTGGGACTGGCCGTCCTGGCTGTCCTCGTTGCAGGGTGGGGAGTCGCGGGATCCCCGGTACCCCCGGTATTCCGGAGTTTCGCCGCGATGGAGGCTGAGGCTGCGAAGGAGCCCGCGCCGGCTGTCCCGGACCCCGCTCCGGAGCCTGCGACGCCAGCCATGGATGCGGCCGCCGTTCCGCCCGAGGTGCGGGCGCAGCTTGACTCACAGAACCCCGAGGAAGCGGTCCGTGGGCTGGCTTGGCTTCGCTCTCTGGCGTTCAGCACGGGGGACTTCCGGCTGCTTGATCAGGTCAACGTCCCGGCGTCGTCTGCGGCCGTGGCGGACGGACGCATCAGCGCCGGCCTTGAGGAGTCGGGCCGGGTGCTGGCAGGGTTCACCACGGTCGTGACCCAGACGGCGGCCACCGAAGACAGCGGCGGACTGCTCGCCGTGGTGGCCGTCACTGTCAGCACGTCCGCCTACTGGGAACGGGACGCCAGCGGGGTTGTGGTGGGCGAGGCTGCTGCCGTGCCGGAACAGCGGCTGCGGCTGGTGTTGGCCCCGGTCGAGGGCCGCTGGCGGATACAGGACATTCTTCCCGCGAGTACCGGCACCCCCGACGCCGGCGGTGCCGCAGCTGGCACCCCCGACGCCGGCAGCTAACGGACGTCGGGGATCCTCAGGATTTCGTACCGCGTTCCGCCACCCAGGCGGCGGCCTGCGCGAGGGACGGGTGCTGCCATTCGAATCCGGCCCCGCTGAGGGCTGCCGGCTCCATCCGCTGGCTGGCGAGCAGCAGCTCGTCGGCGAGCTGGCCCATCACCAGTCGCAGCACCGGCGCCGGGACGCGTAGCACCGCCGGCCGGTGCAGGGCGCCTGCCAGTTGCGCGATCAGGGAGTTCACGTCCGCGCTTTCCGGGGCACAAAGATTTACCGGCCCGGACAGCGGAGTGCGGAGCAGGAACTCAAAGGCCCCGGCAACATCGGGGAGCGTAATCCACGGCCAGTACTGCCGGCCGTTGCCCAGCGGCCCGCCGACGCCCAGGCGCAGCAGCGGCATCAAGCGTCCCAAGGCGCCGCCCGAACGGCTCAGCACGACGCCGGTGCGGGGCGTGACAACCCGGACGCCGGCGGGAGCCTCGTGCGCGGCTGCCTCCCAGTCGGCGCAGATCCGGGCGAGAACGCCGGTGCCGGCGGGTGAGTTCTCGCGGAGCAGCTCGGGACCGGCACTGCCGTAGTAGCCGGACGCGGACTGGCTCAGGAAGACCGCGGGCGGGGTATCCAGGCGGGCCATTGCCGCCGTCAGTGTCCGCGTCGCGTCCAGTCGGGAGCTGCGCAGTTCGCTGATCCGTGCCCGGGTCCACGGCCGGTCGCCGATGCCGGCGCCCGAGAGGTTGATGACGGCGTCCGCTCCCTTCAGTGCGGAGTCGTCGATGCGGCCCTCGCCGGGATTCCACTGGAACTCGCCGGGTGCGGCGGGGGGCCGCCTGACCAGGGCGCCGACGTCGTGCCCGGCGCTGCGCAGGGTGCTGGAAATGGCGGTTCCGATCAGCCCGGAGGCTCCGGCAACAATGATTCGCATGATCCATCTCACCATGCCCGGCACGGCCGGGACACCTCCCGGGCGGGAGGGCCGGTCTTGACTATGATCGGACGATGACTTCTTCGCGCTACTTCCGTTACCCGCACCTGCACGGCGATCTGGTCACCTTCGTGGCCGAGGACGACGTCTGGATTGCGCCCCTCGGCGGGGGCCGCGCCTGGCGCGTGTCCTCGCTGCAGCTGCCCGCCCGGAACCCCCGCTTCACGCCGGACGGCAAGAAACTGGTGTGGACGGTCGTTCAAGGAACGGCCCCGGAAGTTGTCACCGCGGACGTCGACGGCGGCGGCTACCGCCAGTTGAGCTACTTCGGCCACGCGTCCACGAAGGTCAAGGGCTTCACGCCCGACGGCGATGTCCTGGTCACGAGCGCCTTCCGCCAGGCCGACAGCCGTCTCACCCACGCCTACAGCCTTCCCGTCACGGGCGGCTGGGCCACTGAACTCCCGCTGGGCCCGGTGGAGTCCGTTGCCTTCGGACCCGTGGTCGGCGACGAACGCCCCGTTGTCCTGGCCAGCGTGCTCTCCCGCGAACCCGCATGGTGGAAGCGCTACCGGGGCGGCACCGCCGGCAAGCTGTGGATTGACGGCGACGGGAACGGCGAATTCGAACGCCTCGCCGCAGAACTTGACGGCAACCTGACCGACCCGATGTGGGTGGACGGGCGGATCGCCTTCCTCTCCGACCACGAGGGTTACGGCAACGTCTACTCCGTGCTGCCCAACGGCTCCGACCTGCGCCGCCACACGGACCACGAGGACTTCTACGTCCGCCACGCCGCCACCGACGGCAGGCGCATCATCTTCGAATCGGCCGGCGAACTGTGGCTGCTGCCGGACCTCGGCTCGGACGCCGTCAAACTCGAGATTTCGCTGGGATCGGCTTCCCAGGCCCGCCGCGCGGCGCCGCTGAAGACCTCACGGCACCTGGGAGACGTGGTTCCGGACCGCACCGGCGGCTCCAGCGCCGTGGAATCCCACGGCACGCTGCACTGGCTGCGGCACAAGGACGGGCCCTCCCGCGTCCTGGAAGCCACCCCCGGCGTCCGGGCCCGCCTGCCCCGACCCTTTGGCGAGGGACGGATCGCCTACGTCGCCGATCACGACGGCGTCGAGGCCCTGTACCTGCGGGCAATTGCCGGCAACCCCGATTTCGGCACGAAGTCCGGCAGCCAGCCGGAAGCTCCGGCACAGCAGGCCCCCGCGTCTATGCAGGAATCCGACGCCGGCGCGCCCCTGCCCAGGCCCGTTTCGGCTGCAGCCCTCACCCGGCCCGACGCCGTGACCGCCGTCCCGGCGGCAGGAGCGGACGGAGCGGACCGCCACCCCGCGAACACAGCCGACACCGCCGGCGGCAACGCAGACGCCGCCGGCGCGGCGGAAGGCACCCCCGCTGCGCAGCAGGGGCAGTCCAGCCCGACCACCCGGATCGATTTCCCCAAGCCCACGCGGGCCAGCGCCATCGAGGCCAGCCCTGACGGGAACTGGCTCGCCGTCGGCACAGCCTTCGGCGACATCTACCTCGCCGACACGCGCACCGGCGCACTGTCCCTCGTGAGCAGCATCGGCGAGGGCAGCATCGAAGGCTTCAGCTGGTCCCCAGACTCCGCCTGGCTGGGCTGGTCCGAGCCGGTCACGTCCTTCGGCTCCCGCAGCCGGCTGCGTATCACCGCTGTGGACGACGCCGGCAACGCAGCGGACGGGAAACGCACCATCGTCGAGGTCACCGACGGACGCTTCCGCGACGAATCGCCGTCGTTCACCCCCGACGGCAAGTACCTCGCATTCCTCTCCAACCGCAGCTTCGACCCGGTCTACGACGGACACTCCTTCGACCTGTCCTTCCCCAGCCCGATCAAGCCCTACCTCGTGGCCCTCGCCGCGGACACCCCCTCGCCCTTCGGCCCGAGCGTTGACCTGCAGGAAGACCTGCGGGAGCCCCTGCGGGACGACACAGCCGGGACTCCGGCGGAGAAGTCCGTTGGGCAGCACGTTCCGGTAGTCCGGGTCGACGCCGAGGGCCTGGCCCACCGCGTCATCAGCGTGCCGGTTCCGCAGGGCAACTACTCCGCCCTCACCGCAGCCGCCGGGGCCCTGCTCTGGCTCGACAGCGAACTCTCCGGTGCCACCGGCGAGGGCCGCGCCAGCGTCGAGGACAAGAACGCGGCACCCTGCCTCGTCCGTTTCGACCTGGCCCGCCGCAAGACCACCACGATCGTGGACGCGCTGGACAGCTACCGGCTCTCCGGCGACGGCGAAAAGGTTGTGGCCCTGCACGACAAGCAAATCCGCGTCTCGCCCGCCGGCGCCAAGGCGGACGAGGAGTCCGGCCAGCTGGTCAAGGTGGACCTCAGCCGCATCCGCGTGCAGCTGGATCCGCTCAGCGTCTGGGGGCAGGCCTTCGATGAAGCCTGGCGGCTCCAGCGGGACTTCTTCTGGACCGAAGACATGGCCGGTCAGGACTGGGACTCCGTGCACGCCCGCTACCGTCCCATCGTGGACCGCCTCGGCTCGCACGATGACCTCGTGGACCTGCTGTGGGAGCTCCACGGTGAGCTGGGCACCTCCCACGCCTACGTCCGCCCGGCCGCCGTCACCGAGAACGGCAGCAACGGCCAGGGCCGCCTCGGCGCTGACCTCGTCTTCGCCGGGGAGGGCTGGGAGATCACCCGGATCCTCGCGGGGGAGTCCTCCGACCCGCTCGCCACCTCGCCGCTGACCCGGCCCGGTGCTGACGCGAAGCCCGGCGACGTGCTGCTGGCGATCGACGGCGTCGAGCTCACCGAGGCGCGCACCCCGGCCATGCAGCTGGTCGGCGCCGCAGGACGCGCGGTGGAGCTCACCCTGCGCAACGGTGCCGGGCACGGAAGCCAGGCAGGGCAACAGCGCCGCGTCGCCGTGGTCCCGGTCAAGGACGAGGAGCGGCTGCGGTACCAGGAATGGGTGGCTTCCAACCGCCGGACTGTCCGGCAGGCCTCGCAGGGGACCTTCGGCTACCTGCACGTCCCGGACATGATGGCGAACGGCTGGGCCCAGCTGCACCGCGATCTTGACACCGAGACGGCCCTCGACGGGCTGATCGTCGACGTCCGCCGCAACCGGGGAGGACACACCTCCCAGCTTGTTGCCGAACTCATCGGCCGCAAGGTCACCGGCTGGAGCATGCCGCGCGGGGAGAGGCCGCGGACCTACCCGCACCACGCGCCGCGCGGTCCCGTCATCATCCTGACCGACGAATTCGCCGGTTCCGACGGCGACATCATCACCCAGGTCTCCAAGCTGCGGGGGATCGGCCCCGTCATCGGCACCCGGACCTGGGGCGGCGTCGTCGGCATCGATAACCGCTTCGCCCTGGCCGACGGGACCGGCGTGACCCAGCCGCGTTACGCCACGTGGTTCTCCGGCGGGGTGGGCTGGGGGGTCGAGAACTTCGGCGTCGCGCCCGACATCGAAGTGACCTTCCCGCCGCACGCCTGCGCCGCCGGCACGGACCCGCAGCTGGAATACGGCATCGGCGCGCTCAAGGAAATGATCCAGGAGCTGCCCACCGACCGGCCGCCGCTGCGCGAAGGCTACCGCCTCGTCCGGCCTGCCCCGCTGCCGGCCCGCCGCCAGGGCAGCTAGCCAACACCCCCAGACGAGCACCCCCACCGACGGGCACACCCCCCCCGACGGCGAAGGCCCCCGTTCCCTGACCAGCAGGGAGCGGGGGATGCCCGGGATCCGTGCGCTCACGGTCAGGTGGCTGTCCGAGATGCCGGTCCCGGGAACGAACGTGACGTCCGCCTTGGTGTTGACTTCCTCGGGCGTGTGGCCGGCGCCGGCCAGGGCGTGGCTGAAGGCCATCGAGAAACATGCCGAGTGCGCGGCGGCGATGAGTTCTTCGGGGCTGGTCTTGCCCTCGGCCGCTTCAGCGCGTGCCTTCCAGGTGACGTCGAAATTGCCCAGTCCGGAGCTGTCCAGGGTGGTGTTGCCGGCGCCTGACATCAGGTCGCCGTTCCAAACGGTGTGTGCGGTGCGTGTTGTTGCCATGTCCACTCCTCGTCATAGTTCAATGCGTGATCCGGCGCGTGCGCCGGTCGTGCCGTGTCCCATCCTAGGGATTCAGCCGGGCCGGCGCACGGGGGTTCCGCTGTCAGTGGATTGTGACCCGCGCACGGCGCCACCGGCAATGGGCCATCGGTACAGTGTCGGCATGGAAATCACTGAACCCGATGCGCCCGCGGCGCGCATCGCCACAATCATGGTCAACGCCGTGGATGCCGAGCGGCTGGCAGAGTTCTGGGCCGCCCTGCTGGGCACCGCGGTATCTACGCGCTTCGATCAGTTCGTCTGGCTCCAGCCCGCCGGCCCCGGAGCACCACAGCTGGCCTTCCAGCAGGTCGAGCAGCCCACGGAAGGCAGGCGCCGCCTGCACCTGGATATCCACGGGCCCGATCCCGCGGCGCTGCGCGCTCTCGCCGAGTCGCTCGGTGCCGGCTTCGTCGAAGGCAACGACATCGGCGATTTCCACTGGGACGTCATGCAGGATCCCGAAGGCAACGAGTTCTGCATTGCCGGCGACTGAGCTTTTGAAACCGGGCTGCGACGCGGCTTAACGACGACGGCGACGCACCCGCGCGGGGTGCGTCG
>NZ_JBFRDB010000009.1:0-242103 GCF_052113365.1 Arthrobacter sp. YAF17
GCGATATTTCAAGCTTATTTCATTCATATCCACTTTGCAAATCCGGATTTTCATCTGAATTTCACTCGGTGAAGCGAATCCGCCCAGCAGAATTGGAAGCAATTTTTCATGTTTGCACCGTATGCTCCAAGGGAGCCGAAAGCGCTAGAAGAATTGCTTCTCTATTTTTGTTGGGGTTGGCCACCACTCTTCGGTGGCGACTCAGAAAACAATACACGCTCCTCCCCGACCTTGCAACTGGATCGGGAAGGAGCGTGCAGATGACGCAGGGGGTGCAGGACTAGCCGGCTGTGACCTCAACAGTTGCCAGGTTTTTCTTGCCACGGCGCAGCAGCAGGTAGCGTCCGTGCAGCAGCTGCCCGGACTCTATGACCGTCTCCGGATCCGCCACCTTGGCGTTGTTTACGTAGGCTCCACCCTCCCCCACCGTGCGGCGGGCGGCGGACTTGCTCTCCGACAAACCCGTTGCCACCAGCAGTTCGATGATGCCCAGGCCGCCAGCGTCGACGGTGGCTGACGGCAGCTCGGAGGTCGCAGCCTTGAGCGTCGCCTCGTCGAGGACGCTCAAGTCACCATTGCCGAACAGCGCAGCGGAGGCGGCGATGACCTTCTCAGTGGCATCCACGCCGTGGACAAGGGAGGTCACCTCGTAAGCCAGCTTCCGCTGTCCTTCGCGGGCGAAGGGCCGCTCCGCAACCGCGGCCTCCAGAGCCTCGATCTCGGCACGGCTCAGGAACGTGAAAACCTTCAGGCGTGCCGCAACGTCGCTGTCCGCGGTGTTCAGCCAGAACTGGTAGAAGGCGTACGGGCTGCACATCTCCGGATCCAGCCAGATGGCGTTGCCCTCGCTCTTGCCGAACTTGGTGCCGTCGGAGTTGGTGATGAGGGGCGTACCGAGCGCATGGACGTGTTTGCCCTCGACCTTGCGGATAAGGTCGGTGCCGCTGGTGAGGTTGCCCCACTGGTCCGAACCGCCGGTCTGCAGAACACAGCCGTAGTCGCGGAAAAGCTGGAGGTAGTCCATCCCCTGCAGGATCTGGTAGCTGAACTCCGTGTAGCTGATCCCCTCATCGGAGTTCAGGCGGTTGGCAACAATGTCCTTTTTGATCATGGTGCCGACCCGGAAGTGCTTGCCGATACCGCGCAGGAAGTCGATGGCGCTCAGCGGCGCGGTCCAGTCCAGATTGTTGACCATCCGGGCTGCGTTGTCGCCGTCGAAGCTGAGGAAACGCTGCACCTGCTCCTGCAGTTTCCCGACCCATTCGGCGACGGTCTCGGGGGTGTTCAGCACGCGTTCGGCGGTCTGCCGGGGATCGCCGATCAGGCCGGTCGAGCCGCCCACCAGCCCGAGGGGTTTGTGGCCGGCCAGCTGGATCCGGCGCATCAGCAGCAACTGGACCAGGTTTCCCAGGTGCAGGCTCGGCGCAGTGGGATCGAAGCCGCAGTAATAGGTCACGGGATCGCCGGCAAGCAGCTTTTCAAGCTCCGCCTCATCCGTTGAGACGTGGACAAGGCCGCGCCATTTCAGCTCCTGCCAGACATTGGCGAAGCTGGGGTCATTCTGCTGGGAACGGAGATCATTTAGCTGGGACACGGAATCTAAGTTAGCAGGATCCGGGCGCCCTCAGCGCTTGTGACCGTCCTTGGACCCGGAGCCGGCAAAGGCACGACGGCGGGACTCCCGCCGCCGTCGTCCGCTGTCCGGTGCCGGGACGCCCAGACGCCGGCGTGCGCCGGCGCCTGGAGGCAGGACTCAGTCTTCGATGCCGGCCGGCACGCCGGCGGCGGCGATGAGCCGCAGCCGCTGCGTGGGCCGGGTCATGGCCACATACAGGTCACCGACGCGGCCGTGTTCGTGGTTCAGCATCGCCGACGGCTCCAGCACCACGACGCCGTCGAACTCCAGGCCCTTGGCCTCGCGGGGGCTGATCACCACGATGTCCTGTACGTAGCTGCCGGCATCCGTGCCGACGCGCCGGCCATAGACAGCGCGCAGCGCGGCGGTCGCCTCCGGGAGGAGTTCGCCGTCGGCAATGACGGCGAGCAGGCCGCCTTCCAGCGAATCGAGTTCCTCCGGCAGGACCTCCACGAGCTTGTTGATGATCTGGCCGGGCTCGACGCGGTCGATCACCGGAGCCCAGCGGCCCTCGCGGACAGCCTTCGGAGCGGAGACGACCAGTCCTGCCGCGTTGGCCATCCGGGCGGCCGCTTCCGCGATCTGCGAGGGCGTGCGGTAGTTGACGGTGAGTTCCTCAAGCTGCCAGCGGTCCCCAAACATGGGAGCCAGTGCCCCGTGCCAGGAATTGGCACCGGCGACCGAACTCGTCTGGGCAATGTCGCCCACGATCGTGAAGGACTTCAGCGGGCAGCGACGCACCAGCAGCCGCCACTGCATGGGCGAGAGTTCCTGGGCTTCGTCCACCACGATGTGCCCGAAGGCCCAGCTGCGGTCCGTCGTGGCGCGCTCGGCCGCAGTGAGCCGGGCTTCGCGTTCCTGATTCTGGTCCACGAGCTCTTCCGCGGTGACCAGGACGTCCACACCGGCGGTTTCCATGTTGACCAGCGTCTGCTTCGCGTTGGCCAGATCCCGGGCGCGGTCATGTTCCTGCTGGGCCAGTCCCCTGCCGGCGGCGGCGTCGAGTTCGCCGAGCAGTTCGGCGGCCTCGTCCAGCAGCGGAACGTCCGATTCGGTCCACGGGGAATCGGCAGGACGGAGCAGCAGTTCGCGCTCGTCCGGGCTGAGCCCCGGTGTGCAGGCATCCAGGATCGCGGGCCTGCTGAGGAGTTCACCGATGAGCTTCTCCGGAGTCATCGGCATCCAGCACAGGTTCAGGGCGATGCGGACATCCCTGGCAGAGCGTACGTCCTCGGCCAGGTAGGAGCGGTCGGCGTTGTTGCCGAGGCTGCCGGCTTCGACGAGTTCCGTCATCTGCTCGGTCAGTTCGCGCAGCAGCATCTTCACGAACGAGACGCGGGCCTCGTTGTGCGGCTTTCCGGTGGAGCGTGCCCTGTCCCGGGCGCGGCGGACCTGCCGGGGCGTCAGGACAAGTTTGCGCCCGTCCACTTCGAGGATGCGGTTGGCGGCCGGAATGCGCTGCCGGTTGGCCACGGCGTTCGCCACCACCTCGGCCATGTCCAGCCGGCCCTTGATGGCCGCGACGTCGGCTTCAGGCTCGGCAACGGCGTGGATGCCCGGCATCAGCCGGCCGACGCTCGCCATCACGACGCCGGTTTCGCCCAGCGACGGCAGGACGCGCTCGATGTACTTCATGAACGACGACGACGGGCCCACCAGCAGGACACCGGCGGTTTTGAGCCGGTCCCGGTGGGTGTAGAGCAGATAGGCGGCGCGGTGCAGCGCCACCGCGGTTTTTCCGGTGCCGGGACCCCCCTGGACCACGAGGGCGCCGGAGATCGAGGAGCGGATGATCCGGTCCTGTTCGGACTGGATGGTCCCGACGATGTCGGACATCCGTCCGGTCCGCTTGGAATTCAGGGCTGCCAGCAGGGCGCCCTCGCCTTGGAGCGAGTCATTGTCGGCGAGCAGGTCGGCGTCGAGGACGTCATCTTCGATGGCCTTGACTTCGCGGCCCTGCAGGATGAGGTGGCGGCGGCGGCGCACGCCCTGCCGGTCGAACGCTGTGGCCTGGTAGAAGTGGCCGGCTTCGGGGGCGCGCCAGTCCAGCATGAGTCGCTGAAGGTCGTCGGTGGTCAGGCCGATGCGGCCGATGTACTGCGCGTCCCCGGAGTCCAGGTCAAGGCGGCCGAATACGAGCCGGTCGTCGACGGCGTCGAGCTGCGCCAGGCGGTCCTCGTAGAGTGCCGCGAAGGCGTCCCGCTCGGAGACGTTCTGCATGGTGCCCACCGCACCGGCACGCCGGACCTGGGCCAGCTGGGCGCGCTTTTCCGCCCGCAGCTCATCCAGCCGGGCGTAAAGTCCGGCCACATAGTCGCGCTCATGGGCCAAATCAGCGTCGTGCATCGAACGTTCCCCTATCGAAAAAGACGGACCAACCATTCTACAACCATTTCGGTCTGCCCATCCGAACATGTCAGTTTTTTTGCAGGCATTCTACCGGGGCATGCGGCATCGTCCACTGTTTCGGCGCGACTTCCCCGCTGCCGGCACGGCCGGGACGTGCTCGCGGCGCAGAGGACGGGACGGAACTACAGGCGGAGCAGGGAGCTGACCCGGTGGCCGCCCAGGGCCGCCCGGCCACCGAGCTCGTCGAGTTCCAGAACCACACCCACGCCGGCAACCTCCACACCGCAGCGTTCGAACAGCCGCACGGCGGCCCCGAGCGTGCCGCCCGTGGCGAGCACGTCATCGAGGATCAGGACCCTGCTGCCGGGAGCGAGGTCCGTGGTGTGCAGCTCAAGGGTGGCGTTGCCGTATTCGAGGGCGTAGTCCTCGGACACCACCTCCCGCGGCAGCTTGCCGGCCTTGCGGACGGTGATGACGCCGGTGCCGGTCGCGTAGGCCGCGGCCGCAGCCAGCAGGAAGCCACGGGCCTCCACGCCGGCGACGGCGTCGAACTGGCCCTTAAACGGCCCAACCAGTGCGTTCACCACGGCCTTCAGTGCCGCGCCGTCGGCGAAGACGGGGGTCAGGTCCTTGAAGACGATGCCGGGTCTGGGGTAATCGGGGATGGTGGCGCACAGGCTGCTGATCAGCTCGTCCACCGGCGCCGTGGTCTCATTCGGGTGCAAAGTGGTCTGTCGGTGCTCGCTAGGATTCACCCATCTACCCTACTGGCTGGGCACCAAACCCTACGGATCGGGCCCTTCGGGTCCCGCACCGTCAACCGATGAAACCGGTGCGGCCGGTGAGCGCAGGAGGTCATGCGCGAGGCCGTAGCGGACGACGTCGAGCGCCTTTCCGAGCGCGTGCTCCGCGTCGAACCGGCGGGCCGCCGCCGCCCGGAGCCGGTTGTAGTCCTTCGCCCAGTCGGAGCGGTGGAACCGGTCGGCGTCGCCGTGCAGGAGCCGTCCGTAGAGAACGTCCTCGAAAGTGTCGCGCCCGTCATCCGGGGATGGTCCGGGTATGTCGTGCCGGCGGCCCTGCACCATCTCGGCCGTGAAGAGGGCTGTCACTGCATCCGCCCCCTCGGCGAGCCCGCGGTCTGCCGCGAAGTTACAGAGGCGCAGGGCCCGCACCACCAGTTTGAGCGAGACGTGTTCATCGCGGACGATGAACTTGCGCAGCAGGGCCGCCCGGAATAGCTCCACCCACTGCCTGCGCTCCCCCTCGACAGAGTCCGGCGGCACCGGCCCGCCCTCCGGCTGGAACAGCCCGGCCATCCGGAAGTATTCGGCGGCCAGCTGCTCAAAAATCTCGAGCCGTTCGAGCTCGTTGCGCGGCTTCCCGCGCTTGCCCTCACCCATAGGGCCTCATCATCCCCCGCCGATTAGTCGGAGTCACCAGGATCGCCGCGTCCGGACTGCTAGGCCAGGCGCACTTTCGCCGCCTTATAGCGTGAGACGGTCGGGTCGCCGCTCAGCCAGAAGCGCCAGGGGTAGTCGTGGCTGCCCCCGGCGCCCGAGACGCCGACGCGCGGCCCGGAGCTGACGTCCACGGCATGGACGGCCGGAAGTTCCAGCCGGAACGGGGACTGGAGGGCGTCGCGGCCGCTGTCCGCCGTCTTGATGCCGAGCGCCGTGGCGAGCCGCGCCGGGCCGCTTGCCAGGTCCTTGGGGGATTTCGACGTCGGCCGTCGGCTGAGTGCCAGTTCCTCCCCGGCCACAATCTCGCCGGCCCTCAGCAGGACCGCGGAGGCCAGGCCGTCCGGTCCGCACACGATGTTGGCGCAGTGGTGCATGCCGTAGGTGAAGTAGACATACAGGTGGCCGGCCGGGCCGAACATCACCGCGTTGCGGGCGGTGGCGCCGCGGAAGGTGTGCGAGCCGGGATCCGGGTGCAGGGAGTCCTGCGGTCCCAGGTAGGCCTCCACCTCGGTGATCCGCACAGACACCGGGCCGTCGCGCCCCTCATGCGTCAGGACCGCGCCGAGCAGCAGCGGCGCCACCTCGCGGGCGTCCCGGGACAGGAGCTCACGCAGTTCGCTGGCGGGCGGCGTCTGACTCATGCTCCGACTTTAACAAAGAGCCCGCCCCGCCTTCACGGCCGTGTCCGATTTCCGCTAGCGGCAGGTCCGGGCAGCTGGCAGGATGGACACATGGACTTCTGGCAGCGCTACCGGGCAATCGACGCCCGGGACACCCGGTTCGACGGGCAGTTCTACACGGCTGTCCGCACCACGGGCATTTATTGCCGCCCTTCCTGTCCGGCCCGGACCCCCAAAGCGGGGAATGTCACCTTCTACGAAACGTCCGCCGCCGCACACGACGCCGGCTACCGGGCCTGCAAGCGCTGCCTGCCCGAGGCGGTCCCCGGCACACCGGCCTGGAATCTGCGCTCGGACGTCGCGGGACGGGCGATGCGGCTCATCAACGACGGGGTGATCAACCGCGACGGCGTGGAAGGGCTCGCTGCCCGGCTGGGCTACTCCTCGCGGCAGCTCAACCGGATCCTGAGCCACGAACTCGGTGCGGGACCGCTGTCGCTGGCGAGGGCAAGCCGGGCCCAGACCGCGCGCACCCTGCTGGTCTCCACCACCATGAAAGTCGCCGACATCGCGTTCGCGGCCGGTTTCAGCAGCGTGCGCCAGTTCAACGAGACCATTGGCGAGGTCTTCGCGATGACGCCCTCGGCACTGCGGGGCACGGCCCGGCACCATAGGGCGCCGTCGTCGGCCGCCGTGACGTCAACGGCCCTGACGCTCAACCTTCCGTACCGTGAACCGTTCGACCCGGGGGTCTTCGATTTCCTCGCGGTCCGGGCCGTCCCCGGCATCGAGGAGGGCTCCTCCGGTTCTTACGCCCGGACGCTGCGGCTGGCCCACGGCGATGCGCGCTTCCGGGTGGACTACGACGCCGGGGCCCCCGGCCGGCCGCTGGTGCTGACCATCGGCGCCGTCGACCTGCGGGACCTGCCATCCCTGCTCAGCCGGGTCCGCCGGCTGCTGGACCTCGACGCCGATCCCGTCGCCATCGACGGCGCGCTGGGGTCCGATCCGCGGCTGGCCGCCAGCGTTGCTGCCACCCCGGGCATCCGGATGCCGGGCGCCGTCGACCCGCAGGAGCTGCTGGTCCGCGCGATGATCGGGCAGCAGATCACTGTCGCCGCGGCCCGGACCGCCCTTATCCAGCTGTCCGCGGCCGGGAGTGAGTGCCTGGTTCCGGCCGACGGGCTGCACCGGCTGTTCCCCACGGCGGCGCAGATCGCGGAGTCCGGTTTCGAATTCCTCCGCGGCCCGCAGCGCCGCATCGACTCGGTCCGGGGTGCTGCCGCGGCGATGGCGTCGGGCGGCCTCGATTTCGGCTACGGCGATGACCTGCCGGGGCTGGAGACGAAACTACTGCCCCTCGCCGGCGTCGGTCCGTGGACTGTGGGTTATGTGGCGATGCGCGTGATCGGCGCTCCGGATGTCTTCCTCGCGAACGACGCCGCCGTGCGCAACGGCATCCGCTCGCTCGCGGCCGCCCCGGCCAGCGCCGGTCCAGCCAGCGCCGGTCCTGCCGGCGCTGCCCTGGCCCCCGAAACGCCGCTGAGCCCTGACTTCCGTGAACTCAGCCCCTGGCGCTCGTATGCCACCATGCACCTCTGGCGCGCTGCCGCGGCAGCACAGTCCGCGGCCCGGTCCACCCGGCTCACGAAGATTGCAACCCCGAAGAAAGCGACATCATGAAAGCCCAACTGTTGACCATGTCCACCCCGGACGGTCCGTTCACCATCATTGCCCGGGACGGGGCCGTGCTTGCCTCCGGGTGGACCGCAGTTCCCGGCGAACTGACCGGGCAGATCCACGCGGACCTGTTGCCGGGCGAGTTCGAGACCGTAACCGGACTCGGTGCCATCTCTGAGGCCGTGGACGGGTTCTACGCCGGGGATCCGGGTCCGGCCATGGAGGTGCCGGTGCTGCAGAAGTCCGGTCCGTTCCGCGGCCACGCCTGGGACATGCTCCGGACTGTCGCGCCGGGACACCCCGTGACTTACACCGAGTACGCTGCCCTGTCCGGAAACGTGAAGGCCGTACGCGCGGCAGCGAGTGCCTGTGCCTTCAACGCGGCGGCCCTGTTTGTTCCGTGCCACCGCGTCATCCGCACCGACGGGACCCTGGGCGGCTTCCGCTGGGGGCTGGTCATCAAGGAAAGCCTCCTGGCCCGGGAGCGCGAGACGGCGCTGCTCGAAACCGCGCCGAGGTAGCGCCAGCCCTAAAACCAGCCTGGCCATTGTGCCGAGGTGAGACTTTGCGCCCACCCGTTGACTTTGCCGGCGGATCATGGGCGCGAAGTCTCACCTCGGTGCATCCTCAGCGGGTGACGGGCACCCCGGCGGGCCACGGCAGCAGCTCCGGAAGGTCCACGCCGTCGGCCGCCGCGGTGGCGCGCAGGCTGCCGAGGGTCGGAGTGCGTCCCGCGAGCCAGGCCGCGATATCGGTCAGCATCCCGTTGATCGCCGTCGCGCGGCCGCCGGGAGTTCCGATGGCCATGCCGGGCAGGCCGAGCGGCTGGAGCACGAAGCGCTGCCCCTCCGGCACGCGGGCAGCCAGGAAATCGAACAGGTGCTCGCAGAATGGCCGGCTCCAGGTTTCCGGCCCCCGGCCCGTCCCGAGGTCGGTGGCATGGATGGTGAGCTCACGCCAGAGCGCCAGGCCGCCGTCCAGGACGACTCCCCCGCGGTAGCTGATCGGCACTTGCCAGCCGGCGGCGTCCAGCGTTTCGAAGGCGTGCAGGGCCCGGCCCAGGGCCGCGTCCACATCTTCCCGGTGTTCGGCGAGGGTGTGCCCGGCGGCCATTTCGATCGCCCGGGTCCGCCCCTCGAAGCCGCCGTCGTAGAGCTCGATGCTGTCTCCTCGGGCCGCGAATTCCACCTGGCGGGCCATCGCGTTGGCGATGCCGCAGATGTGGGCCAGCACGTGGCCGCGGGTCCAGCCCGGCAATTCCGAGGGTGCTCTGACGTCTGCCTCGCGCAGTTTGGCGGTGATTCCGGTCACGACACCGGCGGCGCGGCGGAGTTCTTCCAGGAGGTTGTCCGGGGTGATTGCGGTCATGGCGATCATCCTAGCCGAGGGCACTGGATAAATCAGGATTAACTGAAGGACTCCAGGCCGTACCGGTGGCGGGTGTGCCGGCGATCGTGCCGGGCCTGCCAGAATTCGATTTCGCGGGGCCGGACGGCGTACAGCTGCCAGGTGGGGTTGTCGGTGCCGTCCGCGCCGGGCCGGGCATGCCAGTCTGATGCGGACGCTTCGCGGGAAAGTTCAACGACGCTGCCGGCGACGCGGACCTGCCGGCCCTGCTGCTGCCAGAAGAAGTTCAGGGCCGCGTGCGGGTTGGCCGTGAGCTCCTGCCCTTTGCGGGACTCCCTGGACGTGGCGAAGTGCCAGCCTTCGTCGTCGATGTCCTTCAGGATCAGCATCCGGGAGGAGGGCCGGCCGAGCACGTCCGCTGTGGCCAGGCTGCAGGCGTTGGGCTGTGGCACACCGGCCGCCAGCGCCTCGTCGAGCCACTGCCGGAACAGTTCGGCAGGGTCTGCGGGGGCTGTGTCCGGGTCGAAGTCCGGGAGCGTTTCGGGGAAATCGGGCAGGGCACGCAGCAACTGCCGGAAGGTCTGGCTCATGCCGTAATGCTACCGAGGACTGTTCGGTGGCCAACGCACAACGCTCCCTCACCATTTGCAGGAAATCCGCCGACGCTCCTGCAACGGGTGCAGGAGCGTCGGCGGAATCGGTGCCAGAACTGAGGGAGCGTCTGGGTGCTAGCCGGCGTACCCGCGGACGCCGGCGAGCTCGCCCTCGAGGGCCAGCAGCTGGCGTTCGACGGCGGCCGGTGCGGTGCCGCCCTGGGAGTTCCGGCTGTTGAGCGAACCCTCGGTGGAGAGGACCGTGCGGACCTCCGGCGTCAGGTGCTCCGAGATGGCGGCGTATTCCTCGTCCGTCAGGTCCCAGAGCTCGACGCCGCGGCTTTCGGCCTGTTTGACCGCGGCACCGGAGAGTTCGTGCGCCTCGCGGAACGGGACACCCTGGCGGACCAGCCATTCGGCGATGTCCGTGGCCAGCGCGAAGCCTTGGGGTGCCAGCGATTCCATCCGTTCGGTGTTGAACGTCAGCGTCGCGATCATGCCGGAGACGGCCGGGAGCAGGACCTCCAGGGTATCGGCGGCGTCGAAGACCGGCTCCTTGTCCTCCTGCAGGTCGCGGTTGTACGCGAGCGGCAGGCCCTTAAGGGTGGCCAGCAGCCCGGTCAGGTTGCCGATCAGCCGGCCGGCCTTTCCACGCGCCAGTTCCGCCACATCCGGGTTCTTCTTCTGCGGCATGATCGAGGAGCCGGTGGAGTAGGAATCGTGCAGGGTGACGAAGGAGAACTCCTTAGTGGCCCACAGGATGACCTCCTCCGACACCCGGGACAGGTCCACGCCGATCATGGCCGTGATCCAGGCGAACTCGGCGAAGACGTCGCGGGAGGCGGTGCCGTCGATCGAGTTGTGGGTGGCCGAGAAGAAGCCCAGGTCCGCGGCGACGGCCTCCGGGTCCAGGCCCAGCGAGGAGCCCGCGAGGGCGCCCGAGCCGTAGGGCGAAACGCCCGCGCGCTTGTCCCAGTCGGCCAGCCGCTGCACGTCGCGCAGCAGCGCCCAGGCGTGGGCCAGCAGGTGGTGGCTGAGCAGGACGGGCTGGGCGTGCTGGAGGTGGGTGCGGCCGGGCATGGCCACGCCCTGGTGCGCCTTGCCCTGGTCCACCAGCGCGTCGATCGTGGCGAGCACGCCGCGGGCGATGATCCGGGCGTGGTCGCGCAGGAACATCCGTCCCAGCGTGGCCACCTGGTCGTTGCGGGACCGGCCGGCGCGGAGCTTGCCGCCGAGCTGGGTGCCGGCGCGCTCGATCAGGCCGCGTTCCAGGGAACCGTGCACGTCCTCATCCGACTCCGCCGGCAGGTAGGCGCCGGAGGCGACGTCCTCGTCCAGCCGGGTCAGGGCGGCAAGCATCCCCTCGAGTTCGGCGTCGTCCAGCAGCCCGGCCTTGTGCAGCACGCGGGCGTGCGCCTTGGACCCGGCGATGTCGTAGCGGGCCAGCCGCCAGTCGAAGTGCGTGGACTTGCTCAGCGCGGCGAGGGCGTCCGCGGGGCCGCCGGCGAACCGGCCGCCCCATAGCGCACCCGTGTTTGTAGCCTCGGACTTGTGCTCAGCCACAGGGGCTACTTTCCGGCGACGCGGATGTCGCGGCCGGAGGCAACCTTGGCGGACATGCCCCACAGCTCGATGAAGCCGCGCGCCATCGACTGGTCGAACGTGTCGCCGGTGTCGTAGGTGGCGAGGTCGAAGTCGTAGAGCGAGGTCTCGGAGCGGCGTCCGTTGACGATCGCCTGGCCGCCGTGCAGCACCATGCGGATGTCGCCGGTGACGTAGCGCTGGGTGTCCAGGATGAAGGCGTCGAGGGAGCGCTTCAGCGGGGAGAACCACTGGCCGTCGTAGACCAGCTCGGCCCAGCGCTGGCCGACGGTCGCCTTGAAGCGGGCCTGCTCGCGTTCGATCGTGATGTCCTCGAGGTGCTTGTGCGCGGTGATCAGCGCCATGGCACCGGGGGCCTCGTAGATTTCGCGGGACTTGATGCCGACGAGGCGGTCCTCGACGACGTCGATCCGGCCGACGCCCTGGGCGCCGGCGCGGCGGTTGAGTTCCTTGATGGCCTGCAGCGGGGTGACCTTGACGCCGTCGATCGCCACCGGGATGCCGGCCTCGAAGGAGATGGTGACTTCATCCGGCGCCGGCGGGAACTCCGGGGTGGCGGTGTAGTCGTAGATGTCCTTGGTGGGGGCGTTCCAGATGTCCTCGAGGTAGCCGGTCTCGACGGCGCGGCCCCAGACGTTCTGGTCGATCGAGTACGGGTTCTTTTTGGTGGTCTCGATCGGCAGTCCCTTTTCCTCGGCGAAGGCGATGGCCTTGTCGCGGGTCAGGGCGAGGTCGCGGACCGGGGCGATGCACTTCAGGTCCGGGCCGAGGGTCTGGATGCCGACCTCGAAGCGGACCTGGTCGTTGCCCTTGCCGGTGCAGCCGTGGGCGACGGTGGTGGCGCCAAATTCGCGGGCGGCCTTGACGAGGTGCTTGACGATCACCGGGCGGGAGATCGCGGAAACCAGCGGGTAGTGGCCCTGGTAGAGGGCGTTGGCCTGCAGCGTGGGCATGCAGTACTCGTTGGCGAACTCGTCGGACGCGTCGGCCACGTAGGCTTCGACGGCGCCGCAGCCCAGGGCACGCTGGCGGATCGTCTCCAGCGACTCGCCGCCCTGTCCGACGTCGACCGCCACGGCGATGACCTCGGCGCCGGTTGCTTCACCGATCCAGCCGATGGCTACGGAAGTATCCAGGCCACCGGAGTAGGCCAGCACAATACGCTCAGTCACTTGAAATGCTCCTTAGTTGTTTGGGAAAAATATCGGGGAAAAGCTTGTCTACTGAAAGCCTGTCACATCCGTGTGGCAGGCCCAATCTTCAATGAATCCTGCGGCTTCTCAGCCGGTGCCGGCTTCCTCGGCGAGCTGCAGGAAGCGGGCGGCCAGGGCCGCGCCGCCGAGCGGGTCGCGGGTGACCAGCAGCACGGTGTCGTCCCCCGCGATGGTGCCCAGGATGGACGGCATCACCGAGTGGTCGATCGCGAGGGCCAGGAAGTTGGCCGCGCCGGGAGGGGTCCGGAGCACCACGATGTTCGCGGACGCTTCGGCGGTGACCAGCAGTTCGCCGCAGAGCCGGGCCAGCCGCGCGTCGAGGATCTCCTGCGTGACGCCGCTCTTGGCCGCACGCTCGCCGCCCTCCCCCGGCACCGCGTAGACCAGGACGCCTTCCTTGCCGCGGACCCGGACTGCGCCGAGTTCCACGAGGTCCCGGGACAGCGTGGCCTGGGTGACCTGGACGCCGTCGTCCGCCAGCAGCGCCGCCAGTTCCGCCTGTGAGCGGACCGATTCACCGGTGAGGATCGCGGTGATCCGCGCTTGCCGGGCCGTTTTGGTGGCCGGGCTGGCTCCCGGGGCGGCGGGCTGGACGGACACTAGCCGAGCCCTTCGACGACGGCGAGGCCGGACCGGTGCATCAGCCAGGCCATGAGGGCCTTCTGGGCGTGCAGCCGGTTCTCGGCTTCGTCCCAGACGATGGACTGCGGGCCGTCGATCACGGCCGCGGCGATCTCGTAGCCGCGGTAGGCGGGCAGGCAGTGGAGCACGACGGCGTCCGGCGCGGCAAGCTTCATCGCCGCTTCGTCCACGGCGTAGTCGCGGAACAGCTGCAGCCGGGCTTCCTTCTCGTCCTCCTGTCCCATGGACACCCAGGTGTCGGTGGCGACGACGTCGGCTCCGAGCAGCGCCTCGGCGGCGTCCACGGTGACGAGCACTGAGCCGCCGGTCTCCGCCGCGCGGTCTTCGGCCGCGGCGATGATCGCCCGGGACGGCAGGTACCCCTCGGGGCCGGCGATCCGGACGTGCATGCCCGCGGTGACACCGGCCAGCAGGTAGGAGTTGGCCATGTTGTTGGCGGAGTCGCCGAGGTAGCTCATGGTGAGGCCCGCCAGGTCGCCCTTGTGTTCCTTGACGGTSAGCAGGTCGGCGAGSAGCTGGCAGGGGTGGTAGTCGTCGSWCAGSGCGTTGAYCACCGGCACGCGCGAGTTTTTGGCCATGGCGACGAGTCCGGAGTGGGCGCCGGTGCGCCAGACGATAGTCGACACCATGCGCTCCAGGACCTTGGCGGTGTCCTCGACGGATTCCTTGTGGCCGATCTGCGCCTCGCCCGGGTTGATGATGAGCGCGTTGCCGCCCATGTCCGCCACGCCCGTGGCAAAAGAGACCCTGGTCCGGGTGGAGGTCTTGTCGAAGATCACGGCGACGGTCTGGCGTCCGCTGCCGTCGGCGGCGAACGGCTGCACGCTGTACGGGGCGGCCTTCATCCGGACGGCGAGCTCCAGGACCTCGGCCTGCTCGGCCGGGGTGAGGTCCGTGTCCTTGAGGAAGTGGCGGGTCTGGCTCTTCGCAGTCATGGTCGAAGTTCCTGTCGCGTTCACTGGGCGTCCTTTGCGGTCTGGAGGAGGGCGGGCAGCGCCGCGAGGAAGCGGTCGGCCTGTTCGGTGGTGAGGATCAGCGGCGGCGCGAGGCGGATGGTGTGCGGGCCGGGGCTGTTGACAATGAAACCCGCCTCGAGCCCGGCCGTCACAACGGCCGGGGCGATGTCGGCGTCGAGGTCGAAGCCGATGAGGAGCCCTTCGCCGCGGACCTCGGTGACGCCGTCGATCCCGGCGAGACCCGCACGCAGGTGCTCCCCCGTGTCGCGGACGTGGTCCAGGACGTGCTGGTTTTCCAGGACGTGCAGGGTGGCCAGTGCGGCGGCGGTGGCCACCGGGTTGCCGCCGAACGTGGTCCCGTGCTGGCCGGCGGAGAGCAACGAGGAAACCTCGGGTCCGAAGGTGACGAGGGCGCCGATCGGGAAGCCGCCGCCGAGGCCCTTGGCCAGGGTCACGGCGTCGGGCACGATCCCTGCGTCCTCGCTCGCGAGCCATTTGCCGGTGCGGCCGATGCCGGTCTGGACCTCGTCGAGGATCAGCAAGGCACCGGCGGCGCTGGTGGCCTCCCGCGCCGCCTGCAGGTAGCCGGCGGGCAGCGGGCGGACGCCCGCTTCGCCCTGGATCGGTTCGAGGAAGACCGCGGCGGTGGTGTCGTCAATTTCGGCGCGGAGCGCTTCGATGTCACCGAACGGGACGTGCACGACGCCGGCGGGCAGCGGTGCGAACGGCGCCCGGTATGCTTCCTTCGCGGTGAGCGCGAGGGCGCCCATGGTCCGGCCGTGGAAGGCGCCTTCTAGGGCGATGATCTTGGTGCGCGGTTTGTCCGCTGACTCGTGGCCGGCGCCACTGTTTCGCCGGGCCAGCTTGAACGCGGCCTCAACGGCTTCGGTGCCGGAGTTGGCGAAGAACACCCTGGAACCCGCCGGAGCCTTGGAAACTTCCAGCAGCTTCTCCGCCAGGGCGATCTGGGTGGGGCTCGTGAAGAAGTTGGAGACGTGGCCAAGGGTGGCGAGCTGGCTGGAGATCACCGAGGTGACGAAGGGGTGAGCGTGGCCCAGGGCGTTGACGGCGATGCCGCCGAGCAGGTCCAGGTATTCCTTGCCGTCGGCGTCCCAGACGAGGCAGCCGGCGCCGCGGACCAGGACCCGCTGCGGGGTGCCGAAGACGCCCAGCAGGGAGGACGAGTAGCGGGACAGCCACTGCGCGCCGGTGGCGTGCGAGTGGACGAGCTCCCCCACCGGGGAGTGCTCGAGATCGGCGGAAGCAGCAGATTCGGTCTGGTTCATTTGTTGTCCTCGTCCGGGACGACCTGCGTGCCGATGCCCGCCGTCGTGAAGGTTTCCAGCAGCATCGAGTGCGGCAGCCGGCCGTCCACGATGTGCGCGCGTTCGACGCCGCCCTCGACGGCTTTGAGGCAGGCTTCCATCTTCGGGATCATGCCCGACTCCAGGCGCGGGAGCAGCTCGCGCAGTTCCGACGCCGTCAGCGAGGAAATCAGCGAGGAGCGGTCCGGCCAGTTGGCGAAGAGCCCCTCGACGTCGGTCAGGATCACGAGTTTGGAGGCGCCGAGGGCTTCCGCGAGGGCGGCGGCGGCGGTGTCCGCGTTGACGTTCAGGACCTGGCCGGTGGTCTGGGCCTGTTTTGTCGCGGCGTCCAGGCTGCCGTCGTCGAAGATTTCGGGGGCAACAGTGGAGATCACCGGGATCCGGCCGGCTGCGATGATGTCCAGGATTCCCTCGGGGTTCACGCCGGTCACTTCGCCCACCAGGCCCAGGTCGACCTCCTCGCCGTCGACGACGGTGCCGGTGCGGACGGCGCGGAGCAGTCCGCCGTCTTCACCGGACATGCCGACGGCGTACGGGCCGTGGGAGTTGATCAGGCCGACGAGTTCGCGGCCGACCTGGCCGGTGAGGACCATCCGGACAACGTCCATGGCCTCGGGGGTGGTGACCCGCAGGCCGCCCTTGAATTCTGATTCGATGCCGAGCCGGCTGAGCATCGCGTTGATCTGCGGGCCGCCGCCGTGCACCACCACGGGGTGGATGCCGACGTGGTGCAGGAAGACCACGTCCTCGGCGAAGGCGCGGCGGAGCTCGTCGTTGACCATGGCGTTGCCGCCGTATTTGATCACCATGGTGGTGCCGGCGAAGCGCTGGATCCAGGGCAGGGCCTCGATCAGGGTGCCGGCCTTGCTTTGGGCGTCGGACATGGAGGTGGTTTCGCGGGTCTGGGTGTTCATAGTGGTCGTCCCTCCGGGAACTGCCTAGCTGGAGTAGGCGCTGTTTTCGTGGACGTAGTCGTGGGTGAGGTCGTTGGTCCAGATGGTGGCCTCCGCCGCGCCGGCCTGCAGGTCGATCTCGACGAGGACCTCGCGCGGCTCTAGGTCCACGAGGCCGCGGTCATCTCCGATGCTGCCGTTGCGGCAGATCTGCACGCCGTTCATGGACACGTTGAGCCGGTCGGGCTCGAAGGCSGCGTCGGTGGTGCCSACGGCGGAGAGCACGCGGCCCCAGTTGGGGTCCTTGCCGAAGATCGCGGCTTTGAAGAGGTTGGAGCGGGCGACGGAGCGGCTGACCACTTCGGCGTCCCGCTCACTCGCGGCGTTGAAGGTGCGGATCGCGATGTCGTGGCTGGCGCCCTCGGCGTCGCCGATCAGCTTGCGGGCCAGTTCCGCACAGACCTGGGTCAGGCCCTTGCCGAATTCGACGGCGGACGGGACGGCGCCGGAGGCACCGGAGGCGAGCAGCACCACCGTGTCGTTGGTGGACATGCAGCCATCCGAGTCCGCCCGGTCAAAGGTGACCCGGGTGGCGTCGCGGAGCACGACGTCGAGCATGTCCGGCAGGACCTCCGCGTCGGTGGTGATGACCACCAGCATCGTGGCGAGGCCCGGGGCGAGCATGCCGGCGCCCTTGGCCATGCCGCCGATGGTGAATTCGTTGCCGTCGGCGTCGGTGCCGGTGAAGACCGCCTGCTTCGACACGGAATCCGTGGTCATGATCGCGGTGGCGGCGTCGGACCCGCCGTCGCTGCTGAGCCCCGCCGTGGCGGTGCCGATCCCGGCGAGGATCTTCTCCATCGGAAGCTGCTCGCCGATCAGGCCCGTGGAGCAGACAAAGACGTCGGTGGCCGAAACGCCCAGCGCCTCGGCGGTCTTCTCGGCGGTGGTGTGCGCGTTCTGGAAGCCCTGCGGGCCGGTGCAGGCGTTGGCTCCGCCGGAGTTGAGGATGACGGCGTCAACGCGGCCGTCCTTGACCACCTCGCGGGACCAGTGCACGGGGGCTGCGGCCACCCGGTTGGACGTGAACACGGCCGCGGCAGCCTTGGCGGGGCCGTCGTTGACCACGAGGGCGAGGTCCGGGTTGCCGGAGGCCTTCAGGCCGGCCGTGACGCCGGCGGCGCGGAATCCCTGGGGGGCGGTGATGCTCACGGTGCGACTCCCTGCAGTTCGAGGCCGGCGGTTTCCGCCAGGCCGAGGGCGATGTTCATGGCCTGCACGGCCCCGCCGGCGGTCCCCTTGGTCAGGTTGTCGATGGCACAGGTGACGATCACGCGGCCGGTGTGGCTGTCGAGCGCCAGCTGCATGACGGCGTGGTTGGATCCCTGCACGGACTTGGTGGAAGGCCAGCGGCCCTCCGGCAACAGGTGCACGAAGGGCTCGTCGTCGTAGGCCTCGGACCAGGCACGGCGCAGCTCCTCCACGGTCACACCGGGCCGGACCTTGGCCGTCGCGGTGGTGAGGATGCCCCGGCTCATGGGGGCCAGGGTGGGGGTGAAGGAGACGGTGACCGGAGCGTTCAGGGCCTTGGACAGTCCCTGTTCGATTTCGGGTGTGTGCCGGTGTCCGCCGCCGACGCCGTAGGGGCTCATCGAACCCATGACCTCGGCGCCGATCAGGTTGACCTTCGCGGCCTTGCCCGCTCCGGATGTGCCGGAGGCGGAGACGATGACGACGTCGTCCGCCTCCAGCAGGTGGTTGCTGAAGCCCGGGGTGAGGGCGAGCAGGGCCGACGTCGGATAGCAGCCGGGCACGGCGATCCGCTTGGCGCCGCGGAGCGCCTCGCGCTGGCCGGGAAGCTCCGGCAGGCCGTAGGGCCAGGTGCCGGCGTGCGGCGAGCCGTAGAACTTCTCCCACGCCGCCGGGTCCTCCAGCCGGTGGTCGGCGCCGGCGTCGATCACCACGGTGCCGGCGGGCAGCTGCGCCGCGATGTCCGCGGAGGCGCCGTGCGGCAGGGCCAGGAACACGACGTCGTGTCCGGCCAGGTTCTCCACTGTGGTGTCTTCGAGGATACGGCTGGCCAGGCCGTGGAGATGGGGTTGCAATTCCCCTAGTCTGGAACCGGCGTTGCTGTGGGCCGTGATGGCGCCGATGGTGACGTCGGGGTGGCCGGCGAGGAGCCGCAGCACCTCGCCGCCGGCATAACCGCTTGCGCCGGAGACGGCAACAGAAATAGTCATAGCAAGGACTATACAGCAAGAGTATGCATAGATGCCGATATTTATGCATGGACTGCCACGCGCCCCGGCCCCTGGTGCCGCAGCTGTTCCGCTCGAATCCGGGAGGGCCGCGTCCTGCTGCCAGCGTATGCTTGGTAGAGGGTGATCCAGACCGTGCAGTCCGAGTGTCGGATGCAGCGTTGCCCGTTACAGCATCGAGGCGCGCTTTCCCATGACCTCCACCCTCTCCGCCCCTGCCGCGAAACCCGGCGGCCCCAAATCCCGGATCCGGCAGCCGAACGCCGTCGTCCTGAGCTACTCGGAACTCCTCAAAACCGTCAAGGCCGCAGGCCTGCTGGAACGCCGCGTCGGCTTCTACATCACCGTGTTTTCCGTGCTCGTGCTCCTGATGACCGCCACCTGGTTCGGCTTCGCCCTGATCGGCGACAGCTGGTTCCAGCTCCTCATCGCCGCGGCCGTCGGCATCCTCTGCACCCAGCTGAGCTTCCTGGCCCACGAGGCCGGGCACCGGCAGATCTTCGCCTCGCGCCGCGCCAATGACTGGGCCGCACGGCTGCTGGCTACCTCGGTCGCCGGGATCAGCTACTCCTGGTGGGAGCAGAAGCACGGCGCGCACCACAACCACCCGAACGTCATTTCCAAGGACCCGGACATCGCGACCGGCGCAATCGCGTTCTACCCCGAAGCCGCGGCGACCCGGCAGGGACGCTTTTCCTACCTGACCCGCAAACAGGGCTGGCTCTTCTTCCCGCTGCTGTTCCTCGTCGGCCTGGGCCTGCAGATCGATTCGATCAAGTTCATCTTCCAGCGCGCCAAGGTCACACACCGCTGGGTCGAAATCCCGATCCTCCTTGCCCGCCTCAGCGTGCTGCCGGTACTCGCTTTCACCTTCCTGCCGTGGGGCATGGCGCTTGCATTCATCGCGGTCCAGCTCGCCGTCTTCGGTTTCTACATGGGCGCTTCCTTCGCGCCGAACCACAAGGGCATGCCGGTCCTGCCGGCCGACAGCCGGGTGGACTTCTTCAGCCGCCAGGTCCTGACGTCCCGGAACATCTCCGGCGGCCGCTTCATGGACATCCTGCTCGGCGGCCTCAACCGCCAGGCCGAGCACCACCTTTTCCCGGACATGGCCCGCCCGCAGCTCGACAAGGCCGCCGTGATCGTCCGCGAGTTCTGCGCGAAGCACCAGGTCCCCTACACGGAAACCACGCTGCTGCAGTCCTACGGCATCATCGTCCGCTACCTCAACGACGTCGGACTCTCCGCCGGACGCCACTTCGAGTGCCCGATGGCCACGGTCACCCGCCGCTACTAAGCGGCGGGGCTCCGCAGCCGCGCAGGCGCCCTGGTGGCCCTGCCGCCCCCTCGAGGGCACCGACTTTACTGTTTGACCTGAAGTGGCGGCCGGATACCGGCCGTCACTTCGTCGTTGGCGCCGGTGTCCCTAGGATGGGTGCAGGATCAGATCAGGTCCAGGAACGCCAGCTCCTGGAATATCAGCCCTGGAAATTCAGCCCAGCCAAGGAGTTCCATGATGCATGCAATCGTCGCCAGCGAGGCCGGGGGCCCCGAGGTCCTCACATTGACCGAGGTGGACCGCCCGGTTCCGGGCCCCGGCCAGTTGCTGGTCAAGGTCGCCGCCGTCGGCGTGAACTTCATCGACACCTACAAGCGCAGCGGAACGTACAAGGTTCCGTATCCGTTCACTCCCGGCTCCGAGGCCTCGGGCACCGTGGAGGAACTCGGCGACGGCGTCACCGGGTTCTCCACCGGCGACCGTGTGGCCACCGCGGAAGGCATCAACTGCTACGCCGGCTACGCCCTGATCGATGAAGACAAGGCGCTGCCGGTCCCCTCCGGCGTGGACGACTTCACGGCCGCTGCCCTACCGCTGCAGGGCATCACCGCGCACTACCTGATCAATTCCTCCTTCAAGGTGGAGCCGGGCCATACCGTCCTGCTGCACGCCGGAGCGGGCGGCGTCGGCCTCCTGCTGATCCAGCTGCTCAAGGCCCGGGGCGCGCGCGTGATCACCACCGTTTCCACGGACGACAAGGAGCAGCTGGCCCGCGACGCAGAAGCCGACCATGTGCTGCGCTATGACGGCTTCGCCGCCAAGGTCCGCGAACTCACGGACGGGACCGGCGCGGACGTCGTGTATGACGGCGTCGGCAAGGACACCTTCGACGGGTCCCTCGAGGCTCTGCGTATCCGCGGCACCCTGGTGCTCTTCGGCGCCGCTTCCGGCCCTGTTCCGCCCTTCGATCCGCAACGGCTCAACTCCGGGGGCTCCCTGTACCTCACCCGGCCGACGATCGCGCATTTCCTGCGCAATGCCGAGGAACGCCGCTGGCGCTCCAACGAGCTCTTCGCTGCGGTGGCCGATGGAAGCCTCAAGGTGCGGGTCGGCGGCCGCTACGACCTGGCAGAGGCCGCCCAGGCCCACGATGACCTCGAGCAGCGGCGCACCACCGGCAAAGTGATCCTGGTTCCCTAGGGATCGGTCCGCAGAACTTGTTCCTGTGCCCCGCACCCAGGGCTCAGGAACTGATCAGGGAAACAACGTGCCATCGCAGGAACAGTGGCGGAGTATTAACATAAAGCGAACCCGGACACCTTCCGTTCACCTAGGCCGGAGACGATCCCCCTGTGACTGATCAGCAAGCGCAACACAGCGGCCCTCCGCAGGCCCTCGCCACCGTGAGCCCGGCGTTCCGGCCGCAGCTTCCGGGGTCCCTGGCGGCACCGCCGGAGCGGACCCTGGTCGACATTCTGCAGGACACCGCCGCGCGCTTCCCGGAGGCCTCCGCCCTCGACGACGGCCACGAATCGCTCAGTTACGCCCAGCTTCTGGACGCGGTCCGGGCCAGGGCGAAGGAGCTGCACCTCGCCGGCCTCGGTGCCGGCGACAAAATCGGGGTCCGGATTCCCTCCGGCACCAACCTTCTCTACGTCTCGATCCTGGCGATCCTGATGGTCGGGGCCGCGTACGTCCCGGTGGACGCGGACGACCCCGAGGAACGGGCCAGGCTCGTGTTCGGCGAGGCCCGGGTTGCCGGGATATTACGCGGAGCCGGGGAGATTGTGACGGAGGGGCAGCGGCCCCGCCCGTTCCCGGGACCGCGGCTTCCCGGCCCGGACGACGACGCCTGGGTCATCTTCACCTCTGGTTCCACCGGGACCCCCAAAGGCGTGGCGGTGCAGCACCGTTCGGCGGCGGCCTTCGTCGACGCCGAAGCCCGCATCTTCCAGCAGGACGATCCGGTCGGGACGCAGGACCGCGTCCTGGCAGGCCTCTCGGTCGCCTTCGACGCCTCCTGCGAGGAGATGTGGCTCGCGTGGCGGCACGGCGCCTGCCTTGTCCCGGCTCCCCGGGCTTTGGTCCGGACCGGCATGGACCTTGGCCCGTGGCTGATCAGCCACGGCATCACGGTGGTTTCCACGGTGCCCACCCTCGCCGCGCTGTGGCCGGTGGAGTCCCTCGAAAGCGTCCGCCTGCTGATCTTCGGCGGCGAAGCGTGCCCGCCGGACCTCGCCGAGCGGCTCGCCGTCGAAGGCCGCGAGGTCTGGAACACCTACGGGCCCACCGAGGCCACCGTCGTCGCCTGCGCGGCACCGCTGGGCGGTCCCGGTCCGGTACGGATCGGCCTGCCGCTGGACGGCTGGGACCTCGCCGTCGTGGACGCCAATTCCCTGCCGGTCGGGGAGGGTGAAGTCGGCGAACTGATCATCGGCGGCGTCGGCCTGGCCCGGTACCTGGACCCCGCGAAGGACGCCGAGAAGTACGCCCCGATGCCGTCATTGGGCTGGGCGCGCGCCTACCGCTCGGGCGACCTGGTCCGCTACGAGGCCGCAGGGCTGATCTTCCAGGGCCGCGCCGACGAACAGGTCAAGCTCGGCGGGCGCCGGATCGAACTCGGCGAAATCGACGCAGCCCTGCAGTCGCTGCCGGATGTGGCGGGTGCGGCGGCCGCGGTGCAGACGACGGCGGCCGGCAACCAGATCCTCGTCGGTTACCTAGCCCCGGCCGGGGGCCGGGATCTCGATCTGGCCGCCGCCCGGGAGCTGCTCGGCGACAGCCTGCCGGCCCCGCTGATCCCGCTGCTGACCGTGGTTGATTCGCTGCCCACCAAGACCAGCGGCAAGGTGGACCGGCACGCGCTGCCGTGGCCCCTGGCGGGCGCCGGAGCCGCCGACACCGCAGCGGCCCCGCTGAACCTGCCGGGCGACGCAACCTGGATCGTGGAGCAGTGGGGTGCCGTGCTGGGCAGCGCCGTGTCCAACCTCGACGCCGATTTCTTCGCCTACGGAGGCGGCTCCCTCGCCGCTGCGCAGCTGGTCTCCGCCCTTCGCGTCCGCTACCCCACCATCACGGTGGCAGACATCTACGCCACTCCCCGGATCGGGGCGCTTATCGACGTCGCGCGCCAGTCCCTGCCCGACGGCGGCGCCGGCCCGGCGCCGGAGCGCACGGTCCGGCCGACGGCCCGCAAGTCGCAGGCCTTCCAGACCCTGATGGGCGTTCCGCTGCACATCCTCGTAGGCATGCGCTGGCTGACGTACCTGATGGCGGCGAACAATCTGCTCGCCTCCTTCGCCGGTTTCACGGCGGCCCCCACGGTGTCCTGGTGGTGGGTGGGCGCGTCGTGGCTCATCTTCGTTAGCCCGGCGGGCCGGATGCTGATCTCCGTCGCTGCGGCCCGCCTGCTGCTCCGCAAGGTGGTGCCGGGGACGTACCCGCGCTCCGGCCGGGTCCACCTGCGCCTCTGGCTGGCCGAACAGATCCAGGACCTGGCCAGCGCCATCAGCCTGGCCAGCGCACCCTGGGTGCCGTACTACGCCCGGGCGCTCGGAGCGAAAATCGGCAACAATGTCCAGCTGCACTCGTTGCCGCCCGTCACCGGACTGCTCTCGCTCGGCAACGGCTGCAACGTCGAACCCGAGGTCGACCTGTCCGGCTGGTGGATCGACGGCGACGTCGTCCACATCGGGGCCATCCGCATCGGCCCCGGCGCCACGGTCGGGGCACGCAGTACCCTGATGCCGGGCGCCACGATCGGAGCCGGCGCGAAGGTGGAGCCCGGTTCGGCCGTCCTGGGCAAGGTGAAATCCGGGCAACTCGTCGCCGGGTCCCCGGCCGAGCGCCGCGGCAAGGCCAAGCCCTCCTGGCCGGACACTCCCCCGCACCGCCCGCTGATCGGCAGGCTCTGGTTCGCCGGCTTCGCGGCCGCCTCGGCCGTCCTGGCCCTGATTCCCTACGTCTCCGCTGCCGCCGCGGCGCTGGTGGTCTATGGCTTCATTCGCGGCAACGAATCGCTGGGCGCCGCACTGCCGCAGCTCCTGCTGTCGCTGCCGCCGGCGGCCCTGGTCTGGTTCCTGTCCAACCTTGTGCTGATCCTCCTGACCACCCGGCTCCTCGGCGTCGGCCTGGCCGAAGGGTACTACCGGGTCCGGAGCAGGATCGGCTGGCAGGTCTGGGCCACGGAGCGGGTCCTGGACCTGGCCCGCGACCTGCTCTTCCCGATTTACGCCAGCCTGTTCACCCCGGCCTGGCTGCGCCTGCTCGGCGCCAGGATCGGCAAAAACGTGGAGGCCTCCACTGTCCTGCTGATCCCCAAAATGACCACGGTCGGCGAAGGCGCCTTCCTGGCCGACGACACGATGGTGGCGTCCTACGAGCTCGACGGCGGCTGGCTGCGGATCGCGCCGGCCAAAATCGGCAAACGCTCCTTCCTTGGCAACTCCGGCATGACCGCCGCAGGCCGCAACGTGCCCAAGAACTCCCTCGTGGCCGTGCTCTCGGCGACTCCGGCCAAGGCGAAATCCGGGACCTCCTGGCTGGGCAGCCCGCCGGTCCGGCTCCGGCGCACTGCCATCGCTTCCGACGACACAAGGACCTACCAGCCGCCGCTGAAGCTCAAGGTTGCCCGGGCGTTGTGGGAGCTGTGCCGTTTTGTCCCCGTGGTGGCCACGGTCGCGATCGCTGCCGGGGTCTTCCTCGCCTTCGACTGGCTCGCAACAGTTTTCAACTACGGCGTCGCTGCCCTGCTGGGCGGCGTCGTAATCCTCCTCTCCGGCGCCGTGGCGGCGGGCAGCGCCGTCGTGGCGAAGTGGCTGCTGGTCGGGCGCATCAAGCCCGGCGAGCATCCGCTGTGGAGCTCCTTCATCTGGCGCAACGAGGTGGTGGACACCTTCATCGAAATGGTCAGCGCCCCCTGGTTCGCCCGCTCTGCCAGCGGCACCCCGGCCCTGGTCTGGTGGCTCCGGGCCCTGGGAGCCAAGATCGGCGCGGGCACCTGGTGCGAAAGCTACTGGCTGCCCGAAGCTGACCTCGTCACGCTGGGCCGGAACTCCACGGTGAACCGCGGCTGCGTGGTCCAGACCCATCTCTTCCACGATCGGGTCATGAGCATCGACACTGTTACGCTCGATGACGGGGCAACCATGGGACCGCATGGAGTCATCCTCCCGCAGGCCCGGATTGGCACAGGCGGCACGGTGGGCCCTGCGTCCCTCGTGATGCGGGGTGAAACGGTGCCCGCCGGGACGTACTGGATGGGCAATCCGGTGAGCCCCTGGGGCGGGCCGGCCGCGCCCGTCCCCAAACTGAAGTAGCCCCGCCCCGTCCTCCCGCCCTGCAATCCCGAAAGACGGTTGATGAGTTCCACGCCACCGAGTTCCGCTGTCGCACCAGGCAGCGGAAGCGGCCTGCCCTCGGGCGATACTGCCGGCTCCCCCGATCCGTACCTGCCGGGCCACGGCACGGATGCCTACCGTGTCACCCGCTACGAACTCGATCTGGACTACAAGCTCAGCAGCAACCGCCTGAACGGGCGCGCGGTGGTGCACGCAGTGACGCAGCGCCCGACGTCGGCCATCGTGCTGGATCTGACCGGGCTCCGTGCCACCAAGGTCCAGCTCTCCGGGCGGAGGGTCCGGAGGTTCAGCCACCGCGCCGACCAGCTCGTCGTCGTCCCCGAAGCCGCCCTGCTGCCCGGTGAGGAATTTACGCTGGACATCCGTTACGTGGGCAATCCCTCTCCTCGCCGCGGGCTGTGGGGCGAGGTCGGCTGGGAGGAGCTCACCGACGGGGTGCTGGTGGCCGGCCAGCCGAACGGCGCACCGTCCTGGTTCCCCTGCAACGATCATCCGAAGGACAAGGCGAGCTACCGGATCTCGGTGACAACGGACGCGAACTACCGGGCTGTGTGCAACGGGATCCTGGTCTCGCGCACCACCAGGTCCAGCCGCGAGACCTGGGTCTACGAGCAGTCGGAGCCGATGGCCACGTACCTTGCCACGGTCCAGATCGGCCGCTACGAACTCCTGGCGCTCAACCCCGTCCGCCCGGCGGTTCAGGTGCCCCAGTATGCGGCTGTTCCGGCGGAGCTGGCAGAGGCGGCCCGCAGGGGCCTGGCAAGGCAGCCCGAGATGATGCGCACCTTCATCGATTGTTTCGGCCCGTATCCGTTCGCCGAGTACACCGTCGTGGTGGCCGGGGATGAACTGGAGATCCCGCTGGAGGCGCAGAGCCTGTCGATCTTCGGCCCCAACCATCTGGGGCAGGACTGGGAGTCGCAGCGGCTCATCGCGCACGAGCTGTCCCACCAGTGGTTCGGGAACTCACTGACGGCCGCCTCGTGGAAGGACATCTGGCTGCACGAGGGATTTGCCTGCTACGCCGAGTGGATCTGGTCCGAAGAAGCCGGTGTCCTGACGGTGGCCCGGCGGGCAGCCGCTGCCTGGCGGAAGCTCGCCGCCGGCAAACAGGACCTGCTCGTGGGCGACCCCGGCCCCGAGCTGATGTTCGACGACCGGGTCTACAAGCGCGGCGCCCTGGCGCTGCACGCCCTGCGCCTGCGCTGCGGCGACCTGGCGTTCTTCTCGCTGCTGCACGACTGGGCAAGCCAGAACCGTCACGGCTCCGTCTCAACACAGCAGTTCATTCTCACCGCGGACCACGCGACCGGGCTCGATACCGAGTCGCTGCTGCACCCGTGGCTGTACCAGGAGGCCCTGCCGCCGCTGCCGGCCGCCGGCTGAACTGCAGCCACGCTTGGCCGGCCACCTGATGAGGAGCAGGAGGCCTTCGAGGAACCCACCGACGAGGGGCGCCAGCCTTGCCGCCTCTGGAGCTAACCGGTCCGCCTTGGTAGGTTCAACGCATGGCCATCAAACTTGAGAACGTCGGTATCGCGGTTCGCGACCTCGAAGCAACGATTTCCTTTTTCACCGACCTCGGGCTCACGGTCGTTGGCCGTGACACGGTCAGCGGCGAGTGGACCGACACTGCCGTCGGCCTTGACGGAAACCACGCCAACATAGCGATGCTCCAGACGCCGGACGGTCACGGTCAGCTTGAACTCTTCGAGTACATCCACCCCGAAGCGATCGAATCGGAACCCACCCGTCCCAACGAGATTGGCATGCACCGTGTGGCTTTCTCGGTCGACGACATAGACAAAGCCCTTGAGGTAGCTGCGAAGCACGGCTGCTATCCGCTACGCGGCGTGGCGACCTATAAGGACGTCTACAAGCTCACCTACCTCCGCGGCCCCAGCGGCATCATCGTGATGCTCGCCGAGGAACTGAAGAAGAACTGACACCCGCACGGCTACTCGAAGCAGGGTCGGATGGCTGATCTGCCCTGACGGAGGCGGCTTTGCAGACGAACGACGCCGTCACCAGCCGCCGCGGGTCGGCGTATGTCCCTGTCGGGCATCGTCGGGCATTGTCATCTCGGCCCGCAGGCCCAGGAGCCGGATGGGACGGCCCGCTTCGATTCCGGCTGCGAGGTCCAGGGCCCGCGTGAGGATTTCGTTCCGGTCGAAGGTCTCGGGGATCTTCCGCGCGTGGGTCTTGGTGAGGAACGGCGCGTAGCGGACCTTCAGGGTCAGTCCAATCACGGGCCGTCCTTCGGCCACCACATCTTCGAGGACATGCGCCGTCAGCTCCCGCACGGCGTCGTCCACCTGGGCCGGGTCGGTCAGGTCCCGCTGGAAGGTGGTCTCCCGGCTGTGCCCGCGGGCAACCCACGGGGTGTCGTCCACGACGCTGGTGCCGTCACCGCGGCCCAGCTCCGCGTACCACGGACCCATTCTGGGGCCGAATTCTGGGACCAGGTCCCGGGGGTCGGAGGCGGCCAGTTCGGCGACGGTGTTGATGCCGAGTTTGGCCAGCCGGCCCGACACTTTGGTTCCGACGCCCCACAGGTCCTTGGTGGGCCGGCTTCCCATGACGTCGATCCAGTTCCCGGCAGTGAGTCGGAAGACGCCGGCCGGCTTGCCGAAACCGGTGGCGACCTTGGCCCGGACCAGGGTGTCGCCGATGCCCACGCTGCAATGCAGCTGAGTTTGCTCCAGGACCGCGGCCTGCACCTGCCGGGCGTAAGCTTCCGGGTCCTCTGTCTCAATGCCAACGAAGGCTTCATCCCAACCCAGCACCTGCACGGTGGCGCCGGGCTGCGCGCGCAAGGTAGCCATCACCGTTTCCGACGCCGCGAGGTAGGCCTCGTGGTCGACGGGCAGGATCACGGCGTCCGGCACTTTCCGCGCCGCGATGCGTAACGGCATGCCGGAGCCCACGCCAAACGCCCTGGCCTCGTAGGATGCGGTCGACACCACAGCGCGTTCCGTGGGGTCGCCCCGACCGCCGACAATGATCGGCTTGCCCGCAAGCTCCGGGCGCCGGAGCACTTCGACCGCCGCGATGAACTGGTCGAGATCGACGTGCAGTACCCACCGGATTCCGCTCACGCCACCAGTGTGCCCTAAAACATCCCCGGCAGGCACCGCCTCTCCACCGGGAAAAAGCGCTAACCGGAGGGGCTACCAGCCTGCTTGCCGCTGTTAGACACTTCCCACGACGGCCAGCGCGGCGGCAAAGCCGGCCGGCAAGCCCAGAGCAACCGTGTCCAGATCAACGAGGACAGTGCCCTCGGCGGGCTCCGCGAAGGCCTCAACCGTGGCCGGATCGACCCGCAGCCCGGTGCCGCGTGCCTTCAGCAGGGCTTCCTTGCGCGCCCAGGCGGCTGCCCGCCACGGCATCGCCTCCTCCGGCGCCAGCGCCGCGAGCAGCTGCCGTTCCGCCGGGGTGAGGGCGACGTCGTCGAACCCCTGGAACACGACCCCGGAGCTGTGCTCCAGATCGACGCCGATCGCACCGGCCGCGCCGCTGTGACCCGCGGCCAGCAGGGCCCAGCCCCGGCTGCGGGAATGGCTCAAAAGCAGGCCGGCGGGGGCAGCACCAAGCAGGTAGCCGGGCCGGCCGTGGTCAAGCTCCGGCCCCGTCCCGCACTCCGGGCAGGTGTAGGCCGCAGTCAGTTCCCCGGGGCGGACTTCCAGGATTCCGGCGGCGAATTCCCTTAGCGCGATCCTGCCAGCCAGGAAGTCCCGCCGGGCGCCCGGGTCCTTGATGCCTGCGGCGCGTGCGCGTTCGGCGGCACCGAGAAAGACCTCACCGTCCGGTCCGACGTCGGCAAGACGAACGGACCGGACGGTGATTCCGGCGACGGCGAGGGTTCCCCTGTGCCMCGGCTGCTTTAGCGTTGGACTGCTCCGAAGCGCTCGTGGGCCACGGCAACGGCGCCCTCGCGGGCCGCGGACGCCTCGTCCGCGGTCAGCGTGCGGTCCATGGCACGGAAGCGCAGGCTGAAGGCCAGCGACTTCTTGCCGTCCTCGATGCCCTTGCCCGCGTACACGTCGAAGAGTGCGACGTCTTCGAGCAGTTCGCCGGCGCCTTCGCGCAGGGCCGCGAGCACCTCTTCCGCCGGGACCTCCTGCGGCACCACGAGGGCGACGTCCTGGGTGGCTACCGGGTACGTGGAGATGTGCCGGGCGACGATCACGTCGGCGGCCGCCTCAAAGAGGGCGTCCGCGTTGAATTCGATCGCCACCGACCGCTCGGGCATGTCGTGCGCGGCCAGCAGCTTCGGGTGCAGCTCGCCGGCGAAGCCCAGGACCTCGCCGGTGCGGAGCGCCAGCTGGGCGGTCCGTCCGGGGTGGAAGGCCTGGTGCTGCCCCTGGCTGATCACGATCTCGACGCCGAGCACGTCGCCGGCGGTCCTGGCGATGTCCAGCGCGTCGGCCCAGTCCCACGCCCGGGGCGTGTGGGCTGCGGCGGCCGGTGAGTCGTGTCCGGTGAGCACGGCGGCGACGTACAGCGGCTGGTCCGGGACGCCGTCGTACAGGCCGTCCAGGACCTCATCGCCGGGCTTGACGCCAAGCGGCGGGATCGACGCGGTGCCGAGCGTGTCGCCGGGCAGGAACACGAGGCCGGCCTCAAACAGCGCCAGGTCGCGGAAGCCGCGCGAGTGGTTGCGCTTGGCGGCGTCGATCAGGCCGGGCAGGATCGAGGTGCGCAGGTAGCCGTGCTCCTCGCTGATCGGGTTGGCCAGCTTGAGGGCCTTGCGCGGCGATCCTTCCGTGGACACGCCGAAGGTTTCATTGGCGGCCTTGGACACGAACGGGTAGGCCAGGACCTCGGTGAGTCCGGAAGCGGCCAGGGCCTGGACCAGGCGCCGGCGCTGCTGCTGGACCCGGGTCAGGCCGCGGCCGGGAGGCGCCACGGGAAGGCTCGCCGGGATCTGGTCGTAGCCGACCAGCCGGGCGATCTCCTCGGAGAGGTCCTCCTTGGTTTCCAGGTCATTGCGCCAGCTCGGGGCCGTCACGGTGTAGCCGCCGTCGTTCTTGACCACGACGGCGCCCAGGTCCTCAAGCGAGGTGACGATCTGTTCCTCGGTGAAGTCGATGCCGATCCGTTCCGCGGCGAAGGCTGCGGGCAGCTCGACGGTGACGGTGTCCGGCGCGGTCCCGACGTCGGTCCCTGCCTCATCCGCGGTGCCGCCGGCGAGTTCGACCAGAAGGTCAACGACGCGCTGCGCGGCGGTGCCAGCCACGTGCCAGTCCACTCCGCGTTCGAACCGCTTGGAGGCTTCGGACGGCAGCTTGTGGCGGCGGCGGGAGCGTCCGATGGACACCTCGTCGAAGTGCGCCGCCTCAACGAGGACGTTCGACGTCGAATCGCTGACCTCGGTCGCGGCGCCGCCCATCACGCCGGCGATGCCGATCGCGCCGGAGCCGTCGGTGATCAGCAGGTCCTCGACGTCGAGCGCCCGGACCTTCTCGTCCAGGGTGGTGATCTTTTCGCCGGCCACGGCCCGGCGGACCACGATGTCGCCCGTGAGCTTGGCCAGGTCGTAGCAGTGCGTGGGCTGCCCGAGTTCGAGCATGACGTAGTTGGAGATATCCACCGGCAGGGAGATGGAGCGGATGCCGGCGAGCCGCAGCCGGGAAGACATCCACGGCGGCGTCGGCTTGGTGGCGTCGACGCCGCGGACGGTGCGGGCCACAAAGCGGTCACAGCCGGGCTTGCCGTAGATCGGGGCGTCGTCGTTGAGTTTGACGCCGTAGCCGCCGGCCAGTGCCGCGGGAGCCTGGACCTTCGACGCCGGATCGGTGAAGGAGGTGCCGGTGGCGTGGGCGTACTCGCGGGCCACACCGCGGATCGAGAACGCGTAGCCGCGGTCCGGGGTGACGTTGATTTCGGCGGCCTGGTCGTAGAGATCCAGCAGTTCCATGGCGTCGGCGCCGATTTCCGGGTCCAGCCCGATCCGGGAGAGCACCAGGATGCCGTCGTGGTCCTCGCCGATGCCGAGCTCGCGCACGGACGCGATCATGCCGGCGGAAAGGTGCCCGTAGGTCTTCCGCGCGGAGATGTGGAAGTCGCCCGGCAGCACGGCACCGGGGAGGGTGACCACCACCTTGTCGCCTTCCACGAAGTTGTGGGCGCCGCAGATGATCCCCTGGACACCGGAGGGGTCGATGCCCTCGCCGGTGAGGCTCTGCTGCTGTCCTTCGGGGACCACGCGGACCTGGCACCAGTTAATGGTCTTGCCGTTGGTCTGGGGTTCCTTGACGATGCTCAGGACCTGGCCCACCACCACGGGGCCCTGCAGGGCGTCCGTGGGCCGGTGGACCGCTTCTTCTTCAAAGCCGACCTTGACCAGGTCCGCCATGACGTCTTCGGCCGTTGCGCCGGCCGGTACCTGCGCGAATTCACGCAGCCAGGAAAGGGGGATACGCACTGTTAGATCTCCATCCCGAAGTGCTCGCTGAAACGTACGTCGCCTTCGATCATGTCGCGCATGTCGCCGACCTCGTTGCGGAACATAAGGGTCCGCTCGATGCCCATGCCGAAGGCAAAACCTGAATAGATGTCCGGATCGATGCCGGCGGCGCGGAGCACGTTGGGGTTGACCATGCCGCAGCCGCCCCATTCGATCCAGCTGGGGCCGCCCTTGGCGCCGGGGTGCCAGATGTCCAGCTCGGCGGAAGGCTCCGTGAACGGGAAGTAGTTGGGGCGCAGCCGGATCTGGGCCTCGTCGCCGAACATCTGGCGCGCGAAGTGCTCCAGGGTGCCGCGGAGGTCCGCCATGCTGAGCTTCTTGTCGATGGCGAGGCCCTCGAACTGGTGGAACACCGGGGTATGCGTGGCGTCGAGTTCGTCGGTGCGGAACACCTTGCCGGGGCACAGCACGTAGATGGGCAGATCGCGTTCCAGCATGGAGCGGACCTGCACCGGCGAGGTGTGGGTGCGCATCAGCAGGTGCGCCTCGGGCGGCTCCACGAAGAAGGTGTCCTGCATTTCGCGGGCCGGGTGGTCCGGCTTGAAGTTCAGCGCGTCGAAGTTGAACCACTCCGACTCGACCTCGGGGCCTTCGGCGATCTCCCAGCCCATGCCGACGAAGATGTCCGCGACGCGCTCCTGCAGGGTGGACAGCGGGTGTCGGGCACCGGCACGACGGCGCCGCGGGGCCGCCGTGACGTCGACGGTCTCCTCGACCAGGATGCGGGCGTCGTTCTCGGCTTCGAGCTCGGCCGTGCGGTCCGCGAGCGCCTTGTTGACGCGTCCGCGGGAGGAGCCCATGAGCTTGCCGGCCGCGGCTTTCTGGTCCTTCGGCAGCCTGCCGATTTCACGGTTGGCCAGGCTCAGCGCGGACTTCTCGCCGGTGTGCGCGAGGCGCACGGCCTTGAGTTCGTCGAGCGTGGAGGCGGCGGCGATGGCGGCAACGGCCTGGTCTACGGCGGCGGTGATGGCGGCTTCATCCAGGGGATTCGGGACGCCGGCGCCCGGCAAAGTTTCAGTCATCTACTGTTCTTAGCTACGAGTCGGTTCATGCCAACGGCACAGGACCCTCGAAATGGTTCAGGGACCAGCGCGTTGACAAAGGACAGGGCACGCCAAAAATCGCTCCGGCGGGCACTCCCTTTCAGTCTAGTTGAACGGGCTCAGGTGCCCGAACGTGACGGTACCCCGTAGCTCACCCCCCGTTCACCCCTCCACTCCCCCGGCTTTCGGCCCTGCCCGCACGCAGGGCTGCGGTGCTGTCCAGCTATCCAGCACTGTTTCCCATCCCGCAGGGCGGGCGTGCCCGGCTAGCATGGCCTCATGACGCCGGGACAACGGCTGCGGCAGCTGGCCAATGTACTGAATGCAACAACCCCGCTGGGGTTGCTGCTGGCCGGCTGCGCCCGCTCCCCCGTCCGCCGCGGACCCCGGGGACTGCTGATTGCCACCGGTTACCGCTGGCGGCTGCCCTTCGCCGCCGCCTTCACGGTGGGCAATGTGGTGCTCTTCCGCGCCGGGCCGGAGGAAGTCCTGGCCAACCCTGTGCTGCTCGGGCACGAGGAGCGCCACAGCACCCAGTACGCCTGGTGCCTGGGCCTTCCCTTCCTGCCGTTGTATTTCCTCGCCGCCGGCTGGTCCCTGCTCCGGACGGGCAACCCGGGCTCGCGTAATTTCTTCGAACGCCGGGCCGGACTGCAGGCCGGCGGCTACCCGGAGCCGGGCACGGGATCCCGGCACACGATCCGAACATCCCCAACGGAACGAGGCATGACATGACCGACAGCCCCAGGACAATCTCAGTCACCGGATCCGGCAGCGCGGAAGCCGCCCCGGACCTGTTGACCCTCTCGATCGGCGTCGAGTGCCGCCGGGAGGACGTCGGCGCGGCGTACGGCGAGGCGGGCCGCGTCTCCGCGGCAATCACCGCGGCACTGCGCGGGTTCGGCGTCGCCAATCCGGACATCACGACGTCGGGCCTGAATGTCCGCGCCGAGGTGAACTGGCAGGAGGGCCGGGGGCAGGTCGTCTCCGGCTATCTGGCGTCCAGCGCGCTGAGTGTCCGGCTCCGGGACCTGCGAACGTCGTCGGAGGTCATCGCCGCCGCGGTCGCAGCCGGCGGCAACGACGTCCGGCTCAACGGGCTGGAGCTCGGCTTCGCCGATCCTGCCGCCGTCGCCGCCCGGGCCCGCGAAGCCGCCTGGCAGGACGCCCTCACCACGGCCGGGCACTTCGCGTCACTCGCCGGCGCTTCCCTGGGCAACGTGGTCTCGCTCGAGCAGCAGTCCGGCCACGCGGCGCCCATCCCGGTCGCGAAGATGCAGCGGGCCGCCGCAGTGGACTCGCTTACGGTGGAGGCCGGCGAGTCCAGCATCAGCGCCACGGTCGGCGTCGTGTGGGAACTGCTCGGCTGAGACGGCGCCTGGGCCCCTAGTGCGTGGCGCCGGCGGCGATCTTGAGGTCTGCCCCGGTCGCCAGGGAACTGCGGACGACGACGGCGAGCGCCTCCGCCAGCTGCTCCAGCGGAAGTGACGGGCTGGTGCTCCCAAGCGGCAGCTGGGCCGGTTCGTAAGGAACGTGGACAAAGCCTCCCCGGGTCCCGGGCCGAAGCCGCAGGGCGTGCATCAGCCCGTAGAACAGGTGGTTGCAGACGTAGGTGCCGGCGGTCTGGGATACCTCGGCGGGGATCCCTGCCGCCAGCAGGGCCGCGAGCGCCGCCTTGATCGGGAGGGTGCTGAAGTAGGCAGCGGGTCCGCCGTCAACCACGGGCCGGTCCACGGGCGAGTTGCCGGCATTGTCCGGGATCCGCGCGTCGTCGCAGTTGATCGCGATCCGCTCCAGCGAGATGCGGGGCCGTCCGCCGGCCTGCCCCGCGCAGACCACCAGCTCAGGGCGGTACCGCTCCAGCGCAGCTTCCAGAACACGGATGGCGTCGCCAAAGACGCAGGGCAGCTCCACGGCCTGCGCGTCGAGCCCCTCGGCCCGGAGCCGGACCGCGGCCTCCCGCGCGGCTGACCACGACGGGTTGGTGCCCTCGCCGCCGAACGGTTCGAACCCTGTCAGGAGAATCATCGCCCCAGCCTAACAATGCGGCCCGCCCGTGGAACCGAAGGGCAATCCGCAGTCCCGAAACGTGCGGTTCCGATGCGGCGCGGGCCCTTGACTTAAACTAGAACATATATTCGAATGGAACCATGAGATGGGACGCACAAGCACTCAATCCGGCTCCCGGAGACAGGGGCCCAAGCAAGGGTCCACGAACCGGGGACCCGGGTGCGGGGGAACCCGGAGTAACGAGCGGGCGCGGCCAGTCCCCTGCCACGGATGCCCTGCTGCCCCTGATCGGGCTGGTGCGCTCCGTCACCACCCCCGAGTTCGCCGGGGTCACTTTCCATGAGGTCACTGCCAAATCGGTGCTCAACAAAGTGGTCGCCGGTTCCCGGATGCCGTTCGAGTGGACCATCAACCCCTACCGCGGCTGCAGCCACGCCTGCGTCTACTGCTTCGCCCGGAAGAGCCACACGTACCTCGACTTCGACGCCGGGCTGGACTTTGACAGCCAGGTGGTCGTGAAGATCAATGCCGCAGAGGTCCTGCGCCGGGAATTGGCCAAACCCTCCTGGGGCCGGCAGCACGTGGCCCTGGGCACCAACACGGATCCCTACCAGCGGGCCGAGGGCCGCTACCGGCTGATGCCGGGCATCATCGGGGCGCTGGCCGATTCCGGCACTCCCCTGTCGATCCTGACCAAGGGCACGCTGCTGGCCCGGGACATTCCTTTGCTGAAGCACGCCGCAGCCCAGGTGCCTGTCGGCGTGGGCATCTCGCTGGCGATGACGGACGAGCGCCTCTCCGAAGCCGTGGAGCCCGGCACGCCCGGTCCGCGTGCGCGCTTGAAGCTGATCACGCGGCTCCGGGAGGCGGGGCTGCCCTGCGGGGTGATGGCCATGCCCATCCTGCCGTGGCTCTCTGACAGCGACGAGGCCCTCGATTCCCTGTTCGCCTCCCTGGCGGCGGCGGGCGCCACCGGCGTCACCGCAGGAGCCCTCTACCTCAAGCCCGGAACCCGGGAGTGGTTCATGCAGTGGATTGCCAGGGAGCATCCCCAGCTCGCCGGAAAGTACCGCCGGCTGTACGGCACGGGTTCCTACGCCTCCAAGGAGTACCGGGCCTGGCTGTCCGGCCGCATCCGGTACTTCAAGGCTTTGCACGGCTTCTCCGGCTCGCAGGGCTTCAGCCACAGCGACCTGAACGGCGATCCAGGCAGCAACGATCCCAACAGCACTGGCACCGTCAGCTACGATCCCAACAGCATCGATCCCAGGGACGAGGAAGCGCAGTACCCCGCCGGCAGCATCCCCGAGCCGGCCGCCCTCGCCGGAGCCCGGCACGGGAGCCACACCGCGGAGGCGGCGCAGCCCACCCTGTTCTGAACGGAAGGGTCTGAACGCGAGATCTAAATGCAAGTTTCTGAACGCAAGACACATGCAGTTGCCCAAGCAACAGTGCTGCTAGAGGGCTTTCACGGCGCCCAGGACCCGGGTGAGGGAATCCTTGGCGTCACCAAACAGGAGTGTGGTCTTGGGATCAAACAGCAGCTCGTTCTCGATCCCGGCGAAGCCCGGCCGCATGGAGCGCTTGAGGAACACCACCTGACCGGCCTGCGCAACCTCCAGGATCGGCATCCCGTAGATCGGCGCCCCTGGCGTGGACTTGGCCGCTGGATTGACCACGTCGTTTGCACCCACAATCAGCGCCACGTCGGTGTTCGGGAACTCCGGGTTGGCTTCGTCGAGCTCCTTCAGCGCCTCATAGGGAACGTTCGCCTCTGCGAGGAGCACGTTCATGTGACCCGGCATCCGCCCGGCCACCGGGTGGATGGCAAAGGCCACCTCAACGCCGCGGGCCGCCAGGGCAAGGGCGAGCTCGGCGATCGTGTGCTGGCCCTGGGCCACGGCAAGCCCGTAGCCGGGGACGATCACCACCCGCTGCGCATAGCCGAGCTGTACGGCCACGTCCTCGGGCGAGGAGGAGCGCACCGGCCGGTCGCTCTGCACGGTTGATCCCGCCGTCGAGCCGCCCCGGAAGGCGCCGAACATGATGCCGGCGACACCGCGGCCCATGGCGGACGCCATGACCTTGGTCAGGATGGTACCGCTGGCCCCGACCAGCGTGCCGGCGACGAGCAGCAGCACGTTGCCCAGCACAATGCCGGAGGCCGCGACCGCAAGGCCGGTGAATGCGTTGAGGAGGGAGATCACAATCGGCACGTCGGCCCCGCCGACGGGCAGCACCAGCAGGAGCCCCGCCGCGAGGCCCAGCACCATCAGCGCCACAGCCCAGCCGGTGGAACCCGTCGCCACGACGAAGCCCCCGGCGGCGACCGCCCCCAGCACCACAGCACCCATCACCACCGGCATGCCGGGGAACAGCAGGGGCCGGGTGCTGATCAGCTCCTGCAACTTGCCCACCGTGACAGCCGAGCCGGCGAAGGACACGGCGCCGACCAGCATCGTAAACACCACGGCCAGCCGCACCCAGGGGTCCTCGCTGTGGCCGAGTTCCAGTACCGCCACCAGTGCGGCGGCCCCGCCGCCGACCCCGTTGAAGAGTGCGACCAGTTGCGGCATCTGGGTCATCTGCACGCGTCTGGCCACCGGGACGGCCACGGCGGAGCCGACCGCGATCGCGGCAATGATCATCGGGATGTTCTCCAGTTTGGCGGAGAGGAACACGGTGACGACTGCCACCAGCGCGCCGGCCGCTCCGATGGCGTTGCCCCGCCGGGCTGTCCGGGGAGAACTCAGGCCCTTGAGCGCGAGGATGAAGCAGACCGCCGCCACGAGGTAGAACAGGGCAGTCCAGCCGGGGCCGAGGATGTTCATTTTCCGTCCTCCCCCGCCCCGGCAGCGGGCCGGGCGGGCTTCCGCCCGCCGAACATCTCCAGCATCCTGTCCGTGACGACGAAGCCGCCGACCAGGTTGGCGGTCGCGAGAATCACGGCAATGAGGGCGATGGTCAACAACCATGGGTCGCCGGCCTGGCCGGCCACGATGATGGCGCCCACCAGGATGATGCCGTGGATGGCGTTGGCACCGGACATGAGCGGAGTATGCAGCTTGCTGGTCACCTTGGAGACGACTTCGAAGCCCACGAATACCGCGAGCACCACCACCGTCAGCAGCGTGATCGGATCCATCATTTGAGGGCCTCCAATGCTTCGGCAGTGGCGGCATGCAGGACGCAGCCGCCGTGGGTGAGGCAGGCGCCCGCGACTACCTCGTCGTCGAAGTCCGGAACTACCGTGCCGTCGGCTGTCATCAGGGCCAGCAGGTTCGCGACATTCTTGGCGAACAGCCGGGACGCGTCCGCAGGCATCGCCGAGGCGGCGTCCTGCAGGCCTACCAGGGTCACGGACCCGCCCTCCACCGGGATCTGGAGGTCCCGGCCCGCGATAACGCCCTCCACGTTCCCGCCCGACTCTGCCGCAAGGTCGACGACGACTGAACCGGCCCGCATTCCCGCCACCATCTCCGTCGTCACGAGTAAGGGGGCTGCGCGGCCGGGGATCGCCGCCGTCGTGATGAGGACATCCGCCGCCGCGACGTGCGGGGCCAGCAGGGCGCGCTGGCGTTGCGCCCGGTCCTGGCCGAGCTCACGGGCGTAGCCGCCGCTGCCTTCCGCGGCAGCCGCCGCGTCAAGGTCCAGGTGGATGAAGGTTCCCCCCATGGAAGCGACCTCGTCGGCGGAGGCCGCCCGGATGTCATTGGCGGAGACACGCGCCCCCAGGCGCTTCGCGGTACCAATCGCCTGCAACCCGGCGACGCCGGCGCCCAGGACGAGCACCCGGGCGGGAGGAATGGTTCCGGCGGCCGTCATGTAGAGCGGGAAGAACCTCGGATAGCGCAGGGCCGCTTCCAGCACAGCGCGGTAGCCGGAGACCAGCGACTGGGAACTCAGCGCGTCCATCGACTGGGCCCTGGAGATGCGCGGGACCAGCTCGAGCGCGAACGAGGTCACCCCCGCAGCGGCGAGGGCGTCCACAGTTGGCAGTTCCGACCCCGGGGAGCCGAATCCGATGGTGATGGTGCCGGGCTTAAGGCCTGCGGCAGTTTCTGGTTCCAGCGGCCGGACGTGCAGCAGGACATCCAGGGAACCGGGACTCAGATCCGGAACGACCGATGCTCCGGCCGCGGCGAAGGCGGCGTCGCCATAACCGGCCCCGGCGCCCGCGCTGGTTTCCACCGCCACGTCCAAACCAAGTTTGGTGAGCTGCTGCACCGTCTCCGGTGTGGCCGCAACCCGCCGTTCGCCTGCACGCTGTTCCCGCCTGACACCAACCTGCACGGGCTGCTCCTCTCGATTCGCTTCAGCGTAGTTCCATGCTTCACGCTTTGGCGAGAGGTGGGGCCGCGGCGGCCCGCAAGCTATCCGTTCAGTGCGCGGACACGGCCGTGGAGTCGGCCACGGAAAGCCTGTCCAGCAACGCCTCGACGATTGGCAGGTCAGCCGGGATCCAGGGCAGGCCCAGCACCTCGTTGCGGTTCCGGAGGTTGACCCAGCGCAGCTCATCGTGGTCCTGCAGCGGGTGCGGATCGCCGTCACGGAGTTCGGCGAACCACACACGCATGGCGGCGCGCTCGTTCAGCGGCCAGCCGTCGGCGGACCCGCTTTCCAGTTCGGCGCCGAGCCGGACGCTCACGCCAAGCTCTTCGAGCAGCTCGCGGTGCAGGGCCTGTTCGGCCGTCTCCCCGGTCTCGACCTTGCCGCCGGGGAACTCCCACATTCCGGCAAAGTGAGGGGGCGCCGTCCGCCGCGCCACGAGCAGCCGGCCGGGTTCGGCCAAAGAGTCCAGTACTGCTCCGCCGACAACGCCAATGAGTCCAGTCACGCCTCCAAGTCTAGGGGCGGCCCAGGGTTAGGGGACAATGGAAGGGGCCGACGCCGTCCTGAGTACGCGGAATATCGAGTGCGTCCGCCCCGTTACACGAATCAACCCCACACATCAGATTTAATTTGCCGCATCCCCCTGGCCCGCGCCGGGAACGTTCCCGAAAAGCAGACGAATGACAACCACCACACAAGCCCCGGCCACGCCCAAGACCGGCACCCGCCATCTTGCCCTCGCCATCCTCGCCCTCGCCATGGGCGGATTCGGCATCGGCACCACGGAGTTCACCATGATGGGCCTGCTCAAGGAGGTGGAGCAGGGGCTCAACATCAGCACCCCGGAAGCGGGACACCTGATCTCCGCCTATGCGCTCGGCGTCGTGATCGGGGCCCCGCTGCTGGCCGCCGTCGGCGCCAAAATGCCGCGCAAGTACCTTGCCCTGGGGCTCATGCTGTTCTTCAGCATCGCAAACCTGACGTCGTTCATCGCCCCGGACTACGGCACCATGCTGGTGTCCCGCTTCGCCGCGGGCCTGCCGCACGGGGCGTTCTTCGGCGTCGCGGCCGTGATCGCGGCATCATTGGTCGCTCCGACCAAACGCGGCTGGGCGATCTCGATGGTCATGGCCGGCCTGACCGTCTCCAACGTCATCGGCGTCCCGTTCGGCACCTGGCTGGGCCAGACGTACGGTTGGCGGCTCCTCTTCCTGCTGGTGGGCGTGATCGGCCTCCTCACCCTGGTGATGCTCTGGAAGTTCGTCCCGTTCCAGAAGCCCCACGCCGATGCCAGCTTCCGCCGCGAGCTGGGCGCCCTCAAGCGGCTGCAGGTCTGGCTGGCAATCCTGATCGGCATCGTCGGCTTCGGCGGTTTCTTCGCCACGTACACGTACATTGCGCACACGATGACCTCCGTCGCGGGCATTCCCGCGGCCTGGCTCCCGCTCGTCGTCGCGCTGTACGGGCTGGGCATGGTGGCCGGCAACATCGTCGGCGGCCGGATCGCTGACAAGTCCGTCATGGGCACCATCTACTGGGTGCTCCCCGGCATCGCCGTGGCACTCGTGGTCTACGCCGTGGCCGTGCACTGGCCGTGGTCCGCCTATGTCATGGTCTTCGTCGTCGGCGGCGCCGGTTCCCTGCTGGTCCCGGCCCTGCAGACCCGGCTGCTGGATGCCTCCCCGGATGCGCCCTCACTGGCCTCCTCGCTCAACCACGCCGCCCTCAACGTGGCCAACGCCCTGGGCGCCTTCCTCGGCGGCCTCGTCATCGCGTGGGGCTGGGGCTACGTCGCGCCCGCCCTTGTCGGGGCCGTATTGGCCCTCCTGGGCCTCGGCGTCGCCGTCATCAGCGGCCTCGTGGAACGTAGGAGGCCGCTGGTCCGATAGCCGCGTGGCGGCTGCCGGACCGGCGGCCCCTTCAGAATTGTGGTCGCCCTGACTGCGGGCCCAGCCTCGGTTACGGCGCGCTGACGCGCTGAACATCCGGTTCCAGGTAGATGACCCGGGCGATCGGCACAGCCGCGCGGATCCGGGTCTCGGCGTCGTCGATCGCCTTGGCGATTTCCTGGCCCGTCTCCGAGCGGCCGATGCTGATCTTGGCAGCAACCAGCAGTTCTTCCGGGCCCAGGTGCAGGGTCTTGAGGTGGATGATCGACGTGCCATCGGACTCGATGGCCGCCCGGATCTTGACGACGTCGTCCTTCGTTGCGGATTCGCCGAGCAGCAGGGACTTCGTTTCCACGGCCAGCACGGCTGCGATAGCCACGAGCAGGAACCCGATCATCGCCGTGCCCAGGGCGTCCCAGACGCCGTTCCCGGTGATGAGCGTCAGGCTCACGCCGAAAAGGGCGAAGACCAGGCCCACGAGGGCGCCGAAATCCTCGAGGAGGATGACCGGCAGCTCCGGCTGTTTGGCACTGCGGACGAACTTGACCCAGCTCTGCTTGCCGCGGATGGGGTTGGATTCGGTGATCGCGGTCCGGAATGAGAAGGACTCGGCGATGATGGCGCCGATGAGTACGGCGAGCGGGACCCACCAGAACGCCCCCTCGATGGCGTGGGGGTCTTGGAGCTTTCCCCACGCTTCATACAGGGCGAAGAGGCCGCCGACGCTGAACAGCACGATCGAGACGATAAAGGCGTAGATGTAGCGCTCGCGTCCGTAGCCGAAGGGATGCTCCGGGCTCGCCGCCCGCTTCGCCCGTTTGCCGCCCACCAGCAGCAGGAGCTGGTTGCCGGAGTCCGCGAGTGAGTGGATCGCTTCGGCCAGCATCGATGAGGAAAGCGTCAGGAAGTAGGCGACGAATTTCAGCGCGGCAATCGTCAGGTTCGCGGCCAGCGCCGCAACAATCGCCTTAGTACCGCCGTTTGCAGCCAAGGGAGCTTCTCCTTAGGGGTTCGAGCCGGTGGTGGGCTCCGGCCCGTGCCTGTGCCCACAAGAGACACGGTACCCGTTATCGCCCCGGCACAGCAGTGCGCATCTCATCACCGGCGGCACAGCAGAGAGGACCGAAAAAACAGCACCGCACCAGCGCCGCACCAGACGCCGGCGGCGCCCGGCAGCGCCCGGCGTGGACCCGGCTTCCACCCGCAACGGCGCAGGTCACCGGGCAAGTAACGATTGGGTGTGATCCTGCTGACAAGCAAACCGGCCTATGTTAGCTTGAAGCCATAATCGGAATCCACTATTTGGATGCCGACGAATATGTAGGAGGAGCAATGGGCTTTCTAGGCTGGATCATTCTCGGACTCATAGTAGGTGCAATAGTAAAGGCAGTCATGCCTGGCAGGGTCGGAGGCGGCTGGGTGACCAGCCTCGTGCTCGGTGTTGTCGGCGCAGTTGTCGGCGGCTGGATCGGCGACCTGCTGTTCGGCGGCGGCAAGATGGAATTCTGGAACCTCGGTTCCTGGCTCCTTGCCATTGTCGGCGGCCTCGTGGTTGCCCTTGTCTACGGCGCCATCACAGGACGCAACAAGACCACGACCTGACCGCCGGGATACGACGGCGGGAGCCCACCTTTCGGTGGACCCCCGCCGTATTTTTTTGCGCGTTTCCGCCTCTGCCTGCCGGTCCGCCCGTCCGCACAGGCCCGCCCGTCCGCACAGGCCCGCCCGTCCGCACAGGTCCGCCCGTCCGCACAGATCCGGCCCGCGCGGATCTAGCCTCGCGGGGTTCCGCCGTCCTGCTGTGAGCGGGCGCTGGCGTAGAGGCAGACTGTGGCTGCCGTGCCCAGGTTGAGGCTCTCAGCTGCCCCGTAGACGGGCACAGCCACCCGGTGGTCCGCCAGGGCGAGCTCTTCCTCGGAGAGGCCCTGGGCCTCGTTGCCGAAGAGCCACGCCGTGGGGCTCTCCAGGGCGTACTCCGACCCCGTCGAGGCTGCGCCTAGCCGGCGCGCAGCGTTCTGGTCCTGCAAAGTATCGAGGTTCAGCTGGCCCTGGCCGTCCGCGGCGAGGACTCCGATTCCGCGTCCCTTGCACCGGGCCGCCAGTTCATCGACGTCGACGCCGAGCACCACGGGCAGGTGGAAGAGGGATCCCGCCGTCGAGCGGACGGCCTTGGGGTTGTAGATGTCGACGCTGGATGCGGTGAGGATAACGGCGTCCGCTCCGGCCGCGTCGGCCGCGCGGAGGACGGTGCCGGCGTTGCCGGGGTCACGGACCTGGCAGAGCACGGCAATCAGCCGCGGACCGGCGTCGAGCACCTGTTCGAGGCTCACGTCCAGGAAGCCGCAGACGGCGAGAATGCCCTGCGGGGTGACCGTGTCCGCCATCGCGGCGAGCACCTCGTCGGTGGCGAGGTAGGCGGTGGTGCCCTCCGCGAGAGCCTCCAGGTCCGGGTGCCGGTCGAGGCACGACTCGCTCGCGTAGACCTCATAGACGATGCCGGGCTCCCCCGCTGCAACCCTCTTCTGGTGCAGCACAAGGGCTTCCCGGACCGCCTGCGGCCCCTCGGCCAGGAACTCGCGGCGCTTTAAACGCGCCGGGCGCCCGGCAAGCTGTGCCACCTTCCTCACCCGATCAGCTCGAGGATTGGAAAGTACAAAGTCTTGCGGGCGCCCGGTTTCGTTCATATAAGAACCTTAGTAGCTTTCGCGGCCGGTTCTTGAACGACGTGGTTCGGGGTATTACTTGGCAGCCTCGTCAGCGGCGGCCTTCTTGGCGGCCGGCTTCTTGGCGGGAGCCTTCTTGGCAGCCGGCTTCTTCGCGGCCGGTGCAGCCTCAGCCTGGACGGCCGGAGCGGACGTGTCGGCGGGCAGCGAGTCCTTGGCGATCTTGACCAGCGCGGCGAAGGCGTTGGCGTCGGAGACGGCCAGCTCGGCCAGCATACGGCGGTCAACCTCGACCTCAGCGGCCTTGAGGCCCTGGATCAGACGGTTGTAGGTCAGGCCGTTGGCGCGGGATGCAGCGTTGATGCGCTGGATCCAGAGGCGACGGAAGTCGCCCTTCTTCTTCTTGCGGTCGCCGTAGCTGTACACAAACGAGTGCAGCAGCTGCTCTTTGGCCTTGCGGTACAGGCGTGAACGCTGTCCACGGTAGCCCTTTGCGCGCTCAAGAATAACCCGGCGCTTCTTGTGGGCGTTGACCGCCCTCTTCACACGTGCCACGTGCGTACTCCTTCGAAAATCTGATCCCAAGCATCTACTGCCGGATCAACCGGCTGGCCTGAGAAGCCTTTTTGGTAGTTGACTGCCGCCAGGTGGCAGACAGTCAGAGAACTTGGAACTTAGATGCCGAGCATCTTCCGGATGACCTTGGCGTCGCCCTTGAAGACGATCTTGTCGCCGGCGAGGCGGCGGGTCAGCCTGGAGGACTTGTGCTCGAGGTAGTGGCGGCGGTTGGCCTGCTGGCGGCGCAGCTTGCCGCTGCCGGTCAGCTTGAAGCGCTTCTTAGCACCACTGTGGGTCTTCATCTTCGGCATGGGAACCGATCTCCTTACGTATCCGCAGACAAGGCCTGCAGTCTTTCGTGCAGCCGCCCCTGCGGGCGGCATGCTGGTTGCTTGCTGCCGGACATTGCTGTCCGCCAGCCCTGAACTAGTTGGTCTTCTTGGCTGCCGGCTTGGCGGCGGCCTTCGGGGCAGCCGGCCGTGCAGCAGGTTTCGGCGCCGCGGGACGCGGTACCGGCTTCGGAGCAGCAACCGGCTTCGGTGCTGCCGCCGGAGCGGCCTTTTCAGCTTCGGGAGCCTTCGCGGCTTCCGGAGCCTTGGCGGCGGCCTTGGGCGCTGCGGGCGCCTTGGCTGCTGCCGGCCTGGCGGCGGCCTTCGGAGCCTCGGCCTTGGGGGCTTCGCGCTTCGGAGCGGCCTTCGGAGCCTTGGCGGCCTCCTGCTTCGGCGCTGCCTCGACGGGAGCCTTCTGTGCCGGGGCTTCCTCGACCTTGGCCTCCGCGGCTTCAGCCTTATCGGCCTCAACCTTTTCGGCCGGGGCCTCGACGGCGGTTTCCGCGGCGGGAGCTTCAGTTGCGGTTACCTCAGCCTCGGGTGCCTCAGTCCGGACCTGGTAGCCCTCCGGCAGCAGGTCGGCCAGCGACTGCGTTAGGGGCGCCTCGGGGCCGGACGTGTCAACGCGGCCTCCACCGGAAGCCTTGGCTTCGTTCTCGGCCTTGGCTTCCGCACGCTGCGATGCGCGGCGGGCCTCTGCCTTGGCTTCGGCCTTGTTCTTCAGGGGGCCGACCACCATGACCATGTTGCGGCCATCGATGCGCGGGCTGGACTCCACGACGCCGACTTCGGAGACGTCCTCGGCGAAGCGCTGGAGCAAGCGGATGCCCATCTCGGGGCGCTGCTGCTCACGGCCGCGGAACTGGATCATGGCCTTGACCTTGTCACCGGCACCGAGGAAGCGGAGCGCGTGGCCGCGCTTCGTCTCGTAGTCGTGGGTGTCGATCTTCAGGCGGAAGCGGATTTCCTTCAGAACCGTGTTGGTCTGGTTCTTCCGGGCTTCGCGTGCCTTGACCGCGGCTTCGTACTTGTACTTGCCGAAGTCCATCAGCTTGCACACCGGAGGCTTGGCCTGCGGTGCAACTTCAACGAGATCAAGATCGGACTCGGCAGCCAAACGCAGGGCATCCTCAATACGGACAACGCCTACTTGCTCGCCTGCAGGGCCGACCAGCCGCACCTCGGGGACGCGGATACGCTCATTGATTCTTGGCTCGCTAATGTTAAAGCTCCTGTGTTCGTGAGGGGTACTCCACCGGCAAAAAGAGAAGGCCCCCAATTGCCGGAGCAATCGAAGGCCTCGAAGATCGGAACTGCCTGCCTCGCGTGAGGCGGCATGCATCAAACCAGGGCTGGCGCCCGGGAAGAATGCCCGACCAGGTACCCGGCAACCTTGCTTCTTCCGAAGCTTCCCGAAGGAGAGCGGCTGACGCGGGTGGGAGAGAACTCCGCTTGCAAACTGAAAGTCGATTCTACAGAAGAAATCCCGTCCGGCGCACCTGCATGACTAGCATGTTGGCTGCAGACGGGTTCCGGCTGTCAGAACGCTCCGGTCAATCTAAATCAAGATCTAGATTTGAATCCGGAACGAAATAACGACAATCAGTCGGTCTGTGACAAGCTTACCAGCATGAGCACTTCAGACAGTAATTCACACGTTTACGAGCCCGCCAGCACCCAGGGCGACGTTTCACAGCAGATCCGGGACATCTCCGAGGTGCCCGCGATCGAGGTCATCACCACCGCTGCCGTGCACCTCATGAGCGCCGCCGCCGTGAAGCTTGGCCTCGCCGCCGAGGAGAACGCCGAGGAGCTCAAGGACCTGGACGAGGCCCGCAAGCTGATCACGGCCCTTGCCGGCTTGGTCACTGCCGCGGCTCCCGAGATCGGTTCCCAGCACGCCGGACCGTTGCGCGACGGACTGCGGTCCCTCCAGTTGGCCTTCCGCGAGGAGTCCACCCTTCCGGACGCTCCCGGCAAGGGCCCGGGCGAGAAGTACACCGGCCCGGTCAACTAGACCCCAACCCCAGTTACAACGCGGCACAAGCTACAACGCGGCGGCGGACGGACCACTTCGGTCAGTCCGCCGCCGCCGTCGTTAACGCCCGTGGCGTTACGGGTGCCGGCGGCGAGGCCCCCGGTTGCCTCAGGCTGCGGCGAGCCGCCGCCGGCGTAGGTGCTGCAGCGCGAGCCCCACGAGGCACAGCACGACGCCGCCCAGCCCCACGGCCACGAATCCGGCCCAGGGGCCCACGCCGTCGATGAAGACCCCGGCGAGTGGCGCCCCGAGGGCCACACCCCCGGTGAGGGCCGAGCCGTACCAGCCCATCGCTTCGCCGCGGCGCCGCTCATCGACGAGTTCGGCGACCTTTTCGGAGGCTGCCGACAGCACGGGCGCGCACAGCAGGCCCGGCAGGAGCGAGAGCAGGCACAGGGTCCAGGTGTCCTGCGCAAACGCCATCGGAATGGTCAGCGCAGACATGCCCAGCAGCAGCAGGATCGGTGAGATGGGCCGGTGCATGGCGCCGTAGATGAGGCCGCCGACCACCGAGGCCGCGCACCAGAAGAGGAACACCAGCCCGATCTCGGCCTGGTGCCCGCCGGATTCGAGGGCGGCCACAATTCCGACGTCGGTGCCGCTGAGGACCATGCCGGCCCCGGCCGCGACGGCGAAGACGGCGGCCACGGCTGACGTGAACCAGGCGAAGTTGTGGACGACCTTCTGCCGCAGCCCGGCGCGTTGCTGGCGCCTTTCCCCGGCGGCGGCCAGCGGGGCGAGCTCGGCGGCGGCTTCCTGCAGGTGGGCCGGGGCAGCGGCGACGACGGCGACTTCGGCGCCCTCCTGCTGGCCTGCCTCAAACGCCGCATCGGACTCGGCGTCGGACGCTGGTTCAGACCCAGGGACAGGCTCGGCGCTGCGGGTCGGCGGGTTGAACCACATCAGGAAGAGTCCGGACACCGAGGTGGCGATGCCAATGATGGTCAGTCCCAGGACCGAGAACCCGGCCGTGGCGACGAGCGCGCCGGCCGCGGGGCCGATCATAAAGACCAGTTCGGTGGAGATGGCGTCGAGGGCGAACGCCGTGCGCCGCTGCTCACCTGTGGCGAGGACGCCGAGGGACTGGCGCACCACGCTGAAGATGGGCAGCGTCAGCAGGCCGCCCACGAAGACCAGCGGCAGCAGGACCTCGTAGGACACGTGCGGCACAACGGACCAGATGACGGCTTCGGAGATGACGGACGGGATGAGCGCCCGCCGCAGGCCGACGGTGTCAACGCGCCGGCCGCGCCAGGGTGCGCCAACGGCGATGCCGATGGTCATCACGGCGGCGGCGGCGCCGGCGGCGGCGTAGCCCTGGCCGAGGGTCAGGACAATGTGCAGGGTCAGGAGGACCCCGGCCGCGGAGTGCGGTATGCGGGCAACCATCCCGACCAGCAGGAGCCGCCTGATGGGCCGGACGGCCAGCAGATCCCGGTAAAGCGCGAAGTTCACGAAACTATTTCCTTCTGGTACTGCCCCCGGCAGCACCCAGGATGTCCCCGGCCGACCGTCAGCTACTGTGCTGCGCGCTGCAATTTGACCTCGATCGAGTCAACCCGCTCAGCAAATATTTCATTCCGTGCCCAGGCGTTGTTGAGGCCGGACACGATGGACTGGACGCCGGCGGCGTCGAGTCCGTCTTCAAGGTAGAGCACCACGCGGAGCTCCGGGCCGGAGCCTCCGCCCGGGAGCTGCCTTCCCTCGGCCGTAACCGCGGCAACTCCCCCGCCCCGATGAATTTCAACACGGCGGACCGCGGGAAAGCCAACTGCGGCCTCGCCGAGGTTCCGGGCGAGCTCGGGATCAGCGTACGACGGCGTCCAGTCCCGCTGCTGGGCAAGGGCCCACACCGCGGGCCGGCGCACCACAAAGGTGATAGCGGACCCGGGGTCGAGCACGAGCAGTTCCGCCCCCTCGGCGACCGCGGAGAGTGCAGCGCGGGCCGCGTATACGGCTACCGGGCGCGCCTCGGGATGCCAGGCCTCGAGTGAAGCCGCAGAGGTGAAGACGGGCATCGCTGTCCGGCCGTCGGGGGCCTTGAGGGTTACGAGCGCCATGTCCGCCTGCTTGTCGGAGTGCAGGCCGCCGGCACCTTCGCCTTCTTCGGCGAGTGTGGCGATGATCGGCACAAACACCCGCGCCGTAGCGAGCGATGCCACCACCGCAGCCTCATCGCCGTCGCCCGCTTCGAGGGCAGCCAGCGCGGCGAGGTAGCCGGCCTCGGGGGTGCCGTCGTCGTCCTCGAAGTTGTGGATCGTAGCGTCCTCGCCGGACAGACTGCGCCCCGCCCACGGTTGGCCCGCAGAGTCGGTCGCTCCCCCGGCGCCCGCCAGGGCTGCGGCGATGTGTCCGGGCAACTGGCGTGTTGGGACGTGGTTGTCAGCTGCGTTGCCGCCCGTGGGCCGGTGCTCCATGCTGCGGGCTTTCCTAGCGGCGGCCGGCGACGTCGAGGGCCTCGGGCAGCGTGAAGTTGCCGTTGTAGAGGGCCTTGCCGACGATGGCGCCTTCGACGCCGAGCGGCACGAGGGAACGCAGGACCTTGAGGTCCTCGAGGCTGGAGATCCCGCCTGAGGCGACGACGGGTTTGCCGGTCTTTTCCACCATCTGGCGCAGCAGTTCGACGTTAGGGCCCTGGAGGGTGCCGTCCTTGGTGACGTCGGTGACGACGTAGCGGGAGCAACCGGCCTCCTCGAGGCGTCCGAGGACCTCCCAGAGGTCGCCGCCTTCCTTGGTCCAGCCGCGGCCGGCCAGCGTGGTGCCGCGGACGTCCAGCCCGACGGCGATCTTGTCGCCGAAGCGCTCGATCACCCGGGCGGTCCACTCTGGGTTCTCCAGTGCCGCGGTGCCCAGGTTCACGCGGGCCACGCCCAGGTCCAGTGCCTTCTCGAGGGACTCGTCGTCGCGCAGGCCGCCGGACAGTTCCACCTTGATGTCCAGCCGGCCGACCACTTCGCGCAGCAGTTCGGCGTTGGAGCCCCTGCCGAAGGCGGCGTCGAGGTCCACGAGGTGGACCCATTCGGCGCCCTGCTGCTGCCAGTTGAGTGCAGCCTCCAGCGGCGTGCCGTAGCTCGTCTCGCTGCCGGCCTCGCCCTGGACGAGGCGCACGGCCTGGCCGTTGACGACGTCGACGGCGGGCAGCAGCTCGAGCACGGGCAGCGGGGTTTCGGTGGTCATCGTGGATCCTCAGCTCTTCAGGGACGGCAGGTGGTCGGGGCGCTGCGGGTGGTCAGGCGGCAGGCAGGGTCAGGAGGTAGGCGGCCAGCAGCGCCATCCCGGCCAGGACGTAAAACACGATCTGGACCCAGCGCGGGCTCTTCTGCTGGCGGAAGGACAGCGCTCCGCCGACGAGCAGCCCGGCGAGGCCCATCAGCACGATGGACCACATCTAGGCGGTCCCGGCTTCCGGGGCGGCGTCGGACAGAGTGGCGTCGGACGGCACGGCTTCTGCGCGCACTGAGTCCGGGGCCGCTGATTCCGCGGCCCGGGAGCGGTCCCGCAGGCTCTCAACCCAGTTGCGCAGCAGGTGCGCCCCGGCGTCGCCGGACTTTTCGGGGTGGAACTGTGTGGCGCACAGCGGGCCGTTTTCCACGGCCGCGATGAACGGGGCACCGTGCTCGGACCAGGTGACCAGGGGCGCCGCCATCCGCGGCTGGATGACGTCGAAGTCCCACTGCTGGACCCCGTAGGAGTGCACAAAGTAGAAGCGTTCGTCTTCGACGCCGGCGAACAGCTTGGAGCCTTCCGGGACGGATACGGTGTTCCAGCCCATGTGCGGCACGACATCGGCGGGAAGGAGTTCGACCTTCCCGGGCCACTCCCCCATTCCTTCGGCTTCGGTGCCGTGCTCGACGCCGGCCTCGAACAGGACCTGGAGGCCGACGCAGATGGCCAGGACCGGCCGGCCGCCGGCCACGCGGCGGCCGATCATGCGGATCCCGTCGACGGCTTTGAGCTCGCGCATCACCGTTTCGAACGCACCGACGCCGGGCACCACGAGGCCGTCGGCGTTGAGCACGTCCTGCGGCTTGGAACTGAGGATCACTTCGGCACCGGCACGCTCGAGGGCGCGGACGGCGGAGCGGACGTTGCCGGAGCCGTAGTCGAGGACCGTGACGGTCGGCTTGCCCTCGGGCGACGCCGGCTTCGCGCCGGCGTCGGGGTCGATGATGGCGCCGTCCTTCAGCACTTTGCCGGTCACAGCGCACCCTTGGTGGAGGGAATGCCCTCGACGCGCGGGTCCGGTTCGACGGCGGCGCGCAGGGCGCGGGCGAAGGCCTTGAACTGGGCCTCGACGATGTGGTGCGGGTCCCGGCCGGCGGTGACGTTCATGTGCAGGCAGATGCCGGCGTGCAGGGTGATCGCCTCGAAGACGTGGCGGGTGAGGGAACCGGTGAAGTGTCCGCCGATCAGGTGGTACTCCTGGCCTGCCGGTTCTCCGCCGTGCACGAGGTACGGGCGGCCGGAGACATCGACGACGGCGTGCGCGAGGGCTTCGTCGAGGGGCACTGTGGCTTCGCCGAAGCGGCGGATCCCGGCCTTGTTTCCGAGGGCGGTGCGCAGGACCTCGCCGAAGGTGATCGCAACGTCCTCGACCGTGTGGTGGACGTCGATGTGTGTGTCGCCGGTGGCCTTGACCGTCATGTCGATCAGGGAGTGCTTGCTCAGCGCCGTCAGCATGTGGTCGTAGAACGGGACCGAGGTGCTGATGTCCGAGACGCCGGTGCCGTCCAGGTTGATCTCGACCAGCACCGATGACTCGCTGGTGGTCCGTTCCATGCGTGCGGTCCGGCCCTCGGCAGCGGTTGTTCCGGTGGTGCTCATGTGGGTGTCCTTTGGATGACGACGGTGCCCGGCGAACAGGGCAGGGTGGATGTCCTGGGTTAAGTCTAGGCGCGCTGCACTGCGCGGCCGGCCAGGATCCGCTCGAGGGCTTCGAGGAAGGCTGTGGTTTCCGTCTCAGTCCCGGCGGTGACACGAAGGTGCCCGGGAATGCCGACGTCGCGGATGAGCACCCCGGCATCCAGCAGTTCCTGCCAGACCTCGTGCGGGTTGTCCAGACCGCCGAAGAAGACATAGTTCGAGTCGGAGGCGGCAGGCTTGAGGCCCATCCGCTGCAGTTCGGCCACGATCCTGTCGCGCTGCCGCTTGATGTCCTCGACGTCGGCCATCAGCGCGACCCGGTGGTGCAGGGCGGCCAGGGCTGTCGCCTGGGTGATGGCCGAGAGGTGGTACGGGAGCCGGACCAGGCGCAGGGCGTCGGTGACCTCCGGGGCTGCCGCCATGTAGCCGACACGGGCTCCGGCCAGGGCGAAGGCCTTGCTCATGGTGCGCGAAACGATCAGCCGTTCCCGGCCGGGCAGCAGCGTCAGCGCGCTGGGCGTGCCGTTGTGGGCGAACTCGTGGTAGGCCTCATCGACGATAACGATGGTCTGGCTGGCCTCGCCGGCCTCGTAGACAGCCTCGACGACGTCCAGGCCAAGCCCGGTGCCGGTGGGGTTGTTCGGGGAGCAGAGGAACACGATGTTCGGCTGGAGTTCGCGGACCTGCCGGGCGGCCGACTCGGCACTGAGCCCGTAGTCATCGGCGCGGATCCCGGCGATGTACCCGGTGTCCGTGCCGGAAGCCAGCAGCGGGTACATGGAGTATGTGGGAGGGAAACCAAGGGCGGTGCGGCCGGGACCGCCGAAGGCCTGGAGGATCTGCTGGAGAACCTCGTTGGAGCCGTTCGCGGCCCAGATGTTGTCCGCGGCCAGTCCGTGCCCGAGGTATTCGGCCAGCGCCTCCCGCAGTTCCGTGAATTCGCGGTCCGGATAGCGGTTCAGTCCGGCGGCGGCAATGGTGACGGCGTCGGAGATGGCCGCGAGGACGTCGGCCGGGACGCCGTGGGTGTTCTCGTTGACGTTGAGCAGGATGGGGACGTCCAGCTGCGGTGCCCCGTAGGGGGTCAGGCCCCGCAGGTTGGTCCGGAGGGGAAGTCGGTTCAGGCGCTCTAACTGGTCAGTCACTTGTCCAGTTTAAGTGAGTTCGCGGCGGGCCCGGAAACTGTGACGCTTTGCGGGGCTGTCGGCGCCCTGCGGAACGCCTCGAGACCCTCAAGCGACGGGACCCCTGAGCTATCTGGATGGAGCTGCCTGGCCGGAACGAACTAGTTGGACGGAATGAAGAGCGCCTGGCCCGGCACGACGCGGGCGGCCTCGAGGTTGTTCAGCTGGATGATGTCGGCGACGACGTCGCGGGGATCGCGCTCGGGCGCCACTGCCTCGGCGATGGCCCACAAGGATTCGCCGGGCTGCACCGTTACCGAGACTGTGGGTGTCAACGACAGCTCGGCGGCAGAGTCCGCCGCCTTTGCCGGGGCGTTGAGGAATCCGCTGAAGGAGAGAACCAGTGCGGCCAGCAGGATGAGCGGCACCCCAATGAAGACGAAGCGCCCCCGCCGGGTGAGCTTAAGCGGCGCCTGCTTTGCCTGTTCGGCACGACCGCTGGGGCCGGACTGGCCGGGCTGACCTGTGCCGCTGCCGGTGCCGGTGCCGGGCCGGCCATAGTCGCCGAATGAGTCGCGGCCGAAAGTGTCGTGAAACGCGCTTGATGCTGACATGAACTGAGCCCTCCTGGACCATACTGTGCCGCCCGGCGTACTCCACGTACCCGCCGCCAACCGGCCTGACCTTCGAACAAAGAGACGAATAACCTGTTCCAACCGAACTGCGCCAAACTAGAACACATATTCGAATCTTGCTAGTTCTGTTTTAGCACTTATTGACGAACATTGTCGAGACTCGCTAGAACAAATGTTTGAAAAAGCTGTGTGGCTGGCCTACGTTTGAGTCAAAGAACAACCACTTCTGCAGTTGATCAGCAGGGTCTGACATTTCAGGCCGGAAGTTCCCGGCAGCTGCAGCCACAGCGGCCGGGCGGAACGGAAAGGCGTTGGCGAACATGGCAGCACAAGCCACTGGCGGCAGGGCCACCCAGCGGAGCCCGCAGGCAGCCCGGCCACCCAAGAGCCTTACCGTCCGGCAAAAGAAGATTCTGGAGACCATCCAGCGCTCCGTGACGGACAACGGGTACCCGCCGTCCATGCGCGAAATCGGCGACACGGTGGGCCTCGCGAGCCTTTCCAGCGTGACCCACCAGCTTTCGCAGCTCGAGAAGCTCGGCTACTTGCGGCGTGATCCCAAGCGCCCTCGGGCCATGGAAGTGCTGATGCCGTTGACCCTCGATGAGGGAACCGCGAAAATTTCAGGCGTCGAGAAGTCCAGCGGCCTGCGCAGTGTCGGCGGCTTGTCTGTTTCGGAGCTGGCCAGTGCCACGGATACCGCCATGGTGCCGTTGGTGGGCCGGATCGCCGCGGGCGGACCGATCCTGGCCGACCAGGTGGTTGAGGACGTTATGCCCCTGCCCCGCCAGCTGGTGGGCCACGGCGAGCTCTTTATGCTCAAGGTCGCCGGTGACTCGATGATCGATGCGGCCATCTGCGACGGTGACTGGGTGGTGGTGCGCAGGCAGGGCGATGCTGTCAATGGTGACATTGTGGCCGCCCTGCTGGATGACGAGGCAACAGTGAAGACCTTCCGCCAGCGTGACGGCCACACCTGGCTGCTGCCGCAGAATACCCAGTACGAGCCCATCCTCGGCGATCATGCCGTCATTATGGGCAAAGTCGTCTCGGTGCTGCGCTCCCTCTAGGACTGAACCTCCCGGCAGCTCAGAGCTGCCCAGTCCCTGCGAACACGGCCCCGCCGGCGTTGACCAGTTCACGCCGGACGGGGCCTTTCGCGTTCCTCCCGGTTACTGGCACCCCGGCGGCGGCAGGGTCCCGGAAAATCCGCGGACGCCGCGGGGACCCGCATCCCGGCCCGGTCACATGTCCCGGCAGGGTCCCAACCCGGCGGGGCTACGTGGCGGGCTGCCCTGATTCCTTCGCGAGCCGCTCCAGAGCCGCGACGGCGATGGCGGGGTCCGTGGTGGGCCAGAACGGCGGCAGGGCGGCGCGGAGGAATCCCCCGTAGCGTTCGGTGGACAGCCGCGAGTCCAGCACAGCCACCACACCCTTGTCCGTCGTCGTGCGGATCAGTCGGCCCGCGCCCTGGGCCAGACGGATGGCAGCGTGGGTCGCGGAAACACTCATGAAGCCGTTGCCGCCGGCCTGGGCCACGGCCCGGGACCGCGCCGTCATCAGGGGATCGTCGGGCCGCGGGAACGGGATCCGGTCGATCACTACGAGGCGGCAGGAGGTCCCCGGCACGTCGACGCCCTGCCACAGGGACATGGTGCCGAAGAGGCAGGTGTCCGGCTCGTCGGCGAACTGCTTCACCAGCGCCGTCATGGTGGAATCCCCCTGGCAGAGGATGCTCATGTCCAGCCGTGGCCGCAAGGCCTCGGCAGCGTCCTCGGCGGCGCGCCGCGACGAGAAAAGGCACAGCGCCCCGCCGCCGGAGGCCCGGATCAGCTTCTCGAGTTCGTCGAGCGCTTCCGGGGACGTGCCGCGGCCGGGCTTGGGCAGATGCTTGGCAACGTACAGGATGCCCTGCTTGGGGTATTCGAACGGAGAGCCGACGTCGACGCCGGTCCAGCTCGGGGCGCCTGGACCCACCAGGCCCAGGCCGCCGGCAGCAGGTTCGAAAGCGGACCCGATCGCCAGGGTGGCCGAGGTGAGGATGACCGTGTGGTCCGCGAACAGGCCCTCGCGGAGCCGCCCGGCAACGCTGAGCGGGGCGATATTGACCAGCGCCGGGGCGGACTCGTCGGGCTGGGAGTAGCCCTGCTGCGGGTCGAAGGTGCTGTTGCGGGAAAACCAGACCACTTCGCGGTTCTCGCGTGCTGCCAGCAGCCGTTCACAGAGTTCCAGGATCACCATGAGCCGGGAGCGCGCGAGCTGGCGGCCGCCGTCGGCCGTGTTCGCGCTGTCCCCCTTGGAATCCGAGAGCGCGGCGCGGCAGGCGTCCCGCAACTGGTCCACGCAGTCCAGCTGTTCGCTGTTGAGGCCGTTGGGCATAAGCCCGCTGGGGACGCCCTCAATGGCAAGTTCGAGGTTGGATGCGGCGTTGTTCAGCGCGTCCACGGTGATGCCGGCGTGCTTCCGTGCCCCGGACGCGGCGGCGTGCACCATGGCCACAGAAAGCTGGCCGGACACGGCGCCGGTCACGCGGTCCTGGAGCTCGTGGGCTTCATCGACCACCACGACGTCGTATTCCGGCAGCACGGCGAGGCCTTCGAAGGCGCTGACGGCCAGCATCGCGTGGTTGGTGACCACGACGTCGGCGTCCGCGGCGTTTTGCCGGGCCAGTTCGCTGAAGCATTCGGCTGCCAGGGGGCATTTCTGCGCGCCGAGGCACTCCATGGAGGTGACGGAGACCTGCCGCCAGGCGCGGTCCGTGACGCCGGGCAGGAGTTCGTCGCGGTCCCCTGTCACGGTGTCCTCGGCCCACTCGCGCAGCCGGACGACCTCCTTGCCGAGCTGGGAGGACGGACCGCCCATGGCCGCGGCGAAGTGCGGCACGGAGGTGTCCTCGCCGAGCGAGAAGAGCTGGCCCTCCGACGGTTCTTCGGAGGGGAAGCCGCCTTCGAGCTTGTGGCGGCACACGTAGTTGGACCGGCCCTTGACGAGGGCGACTTTGACGGGCCGGTCGAGCGCCGGGGTGATGGTCTTCAGCAGCCGGGGCAGGTCACGGCCCACGATCTGGGTCTGCAGTGCCAGCGTGGCCGTGGAGACCAGCGTGGGCTTGTCGCTGACGAGCGAATGGGCGATCAGGGGGATCAGGTAGGCGAGTGACTTGCCGGTGCCGGTGCCGGCCTGGACCAGCAGGTGGTCGCCGCTGTCAATCGCCTGCGCCACCTGCCGGGCCATTTCGTGCTGGCCGTCGCGGCTCTGGCCGCCCATCCCGGACACGGCCCGGTCGAGGAGTTCGATAACGAACTCCCCGCCGGTCCTGCCGCCCGAACGTGCCGGACGTTCTCCGGCGTCCGTTCCTGCAGCCCCGGTTCCTGCAGCCCCGGTTCCTGCGTCGTCCTCCCCCGCCGGGTCGCCCGTGCCTGTGTCCGCCCCGGTCACCGCTGCCTCAGTCATTGCTGATGAACGAATCCAGTTCAGCGGCCAGTCCCTCGCGCACCATTACGACGGCGCGGGTTCCCGCTTCCTCGTGGTCGAGGCTGAGGATCTCGGCGTCGGCTTCGTGCAGCTTGCTGATCAGGTCCCCGCGGTTGTAGGGGATGAGCAGCTCCAGCTTCACGCTGGGCCGCGGAATGCCTTCACTGATGGCCTTGAGTAGCTCCGGGATGCCTTCGCCGGTGCGCGCCGACACCACCACGTGGCGCGGTTCGCGCTGCTTCAGCCGCTCGATCACGAAGGGATCCGCGGCGTCGGCCTTGTTCAGGACGATGATTTCGGGCACCTTGCGGGCGTCGACTTCGCTGAACACCTTGCGGACGGCAGCGATCTGGCCTTCCGGATCCGGGTGCGAGACGTCCACGACGTGCAGGATCAGGTCCGAATCGGCAACCTCCTCCAGGGTGGAGCGGAACGCCTCCACAAGCTGGGTCGGCAGCGACCGGACGAACCCCACGGTGTCGGCAAGGGTGTAGCCCAGCCCGTCTGAGGTTTCGGCCTTGCGGACCGTCGGGTCCAGGGTGGCGAACAGGGCGTTCTCCACCAGGACACCGGCGTCGGTCAGCCGGTTCAGGAGCGAGGACTTACCGGCGTTGGTGTACCCGGCGATCGCCACGGACGGCACGGAATTACGACGGCGGTTGGCGCGCTTGGTCTCCCGGGCCGGCTTCATTGCGGCGATTTCACGCCGAAGCTTGGCCATCCGGGTGCGGATCCGGCGGCGGTCCAGTTCGATCTTGGTTTCACCCGGACCGCGCGAACCCATACCCGCACCGGCACCGCCCACCTGGCCACCGGCCTGGCGGGACATCGAGTCACCCCAGCCGCGCAGGCGCGGGAGCAGGTATTCGAGCTGGGCCAGTTCCACCTGGGCCTTGCCCTCGCGGCTCTTGGCGTGCTGGGCAAAGATGTCCAGGATCAGGGCCGTGCGGTCGATGACCTTGACCTTGACGATGTCTTCCAGGCTGCGGCGCTGGGACGGCGCCAGTTCGGCGTCGACGACGACGGTGTCCGCGCCCGTGGACATCACGATGTCCTTGAGTTCCTGCGCCTTGCCGGAGCCGAGGAAGGTGCCCGGATCGGGCTTCTGGCGGCGCTGGACGATACCGTCCAGGACCTCCGAACCGGCGGTCTCGGCCAGCGCGGCGAGTTCCCGGAGGGAGTTCTCGGCGTCGGCAAGGGTCCCTTCCGTCCAAAGGCCGGCCAGCACGACGCGCTCGAGCCGCAGCTGCCGGTATTCGACTTCGGTGACGTCTTCGAGCTCGGTGGACAACCCGGCGGTGCGGCGCAGGGCGTGCCGTTCCGCGAGGTCCTGCTGGTCGCCGTCGTAGGTGCTGTGCTCCTCGTCCAGCCGGGAGATCGCCTGCGCTTTGCCGAGCACCGAAGCGGGATCACCGGCGGCCGGGGCTGCCTTCCGGGCAGGAGTGTCCTTGGCGAGGATCCGGTCGATGACAGCCTGGATTTCCGCAGGACTCATGTCTTGGGATGCTGAATCGGGTCCGGTGTTGGGCTGGCTGGTCATGGTCTCCTTTAGAGGTTCGGCAGTTTCAGAATAGTGCCGATCGGTGCTGTGCGGGGCGGTATTCGCGCTGGGCTGACGACTATTGGTCATTCATGGCCTCCTGGGATGCCTGCGGCAGCGGTGCCGGGGGCAGGGTGGGCTCCGGGCCGGAGCGGTGGAAACGGGGAGGGAACAGGCATGGGTTCTGCCTTGAGGAGGGAGTTGTTCCGCCCGGGCCGGGCTCCAGTGAGCGCTGCCAAACTCCAAGTTCGGGCGCCAGCGGCGAATCCATTTCAGGACAATCACGGGTGGCGCACTGAGCGGAAGGTAACTACCTGCGTCGCTGCGGGGACGGGACTCCGGTGAAGAACGGAAGGCCCGTGCCGGCTACTTGAAGATCAAGAACATGTTTTTAACACTAGCAGACGGCCCGGCTGGCTCCGGCCGGCCGCCGCGGTTTCCTCTAGGGGCCGACGGCCAACTAATCTAGCCAGTTATGGAGTCTGCACACTATTTCAGCGCCCAGCCCTCTGGGCCGTTCACCCGCAAGCCACTGACCGTGGAGCTTGCCGGTGCCACGCGGCAACTGCAGACGTCCTCCGGTATCTTCAGCCCGGACGGCATCGACAAAGGCACGGCTGTGCTGCTGGCCGAGGCCCCATCCCCCGCGCCGCAGGGGAACTTGCTGGACATTGGTTGCGGCTGGGGTCCGATCGCGCTGACCATGGCCCTGCGGGCACCGCATTCCCGGGTCTACGCCGTGGACGTCAACGAGCGCTGCGTGACCCTAACCAACGAAAACGCCACACTGCTGGGCTTGGGCAACGTCACGGCCAGCACGCCCGACGCCGTCGACCCCGAGCTTCGCTTCGACACCATCTGGTCCAACCCGCCCATCCGGATCGGCAAGGACGAGCTCCACGCCCTGCTGCTCCTGTGGCTTCCCCGGCTGGCGCCGGGCGGCTCCGCATGGCTGGTGGTGCAGAAGAACCTGGGGTCGGATTCGCTGCAGCGCTGGCTCGCAGCAGAGCTGGACAGCAGCTTCGCGGTGACGCGCGAGAGCACCTCGAAGTCGTTCCGGATCCTTCGGGTCAGGAAAGCGTCCCACTAGCGACGATCACCGCGGGGCCGCTGAGCTCGACGTGCTCGTGGCCCGCGGCGCCGAGGAAGAACTTCACGCCGACGACTCCGCCTGGGACATGGACATTCCACGCATCCGGGGCACCCTGGCCGGCCCAGTGGCGGATCGCGACGGCGGCCGCGCAGGCGCCAGTGCCGCAGGACTGCGTTTCTCCGACTCCGCGCTCATGAACGCGCATGGTGATGGTTCCTACGCCTTCGTGGACCAGCGGCTCGGACGGCACCACGAACTCAACATTGGTTCCGTGCGGCGGGGTGGGGTCCACGTGGGGTGCGGTGAACAGCTGCGTGGCCTCCAGCTCGGCGAGTTCTGCCAGTGCCACAACGGTATGCGGGTTGCCCATGCTGACGGACAGGGCGGGCCGGGCGACCTCCAGCCCCGCCGCGCTGACCAGTGAATCCATGGCCCGGGCGGTGGCCTCGCCCGGGAAGATGAATTCCCAAGGGCCCATGTCGACGGCGTAGCCGGAGGCGGTGCGGACGATGGTCTTGGCGCCGCCGCGGGTGCCGATGGTCAGTGATTCGCCGGCAGGCAGTTCGACGAGGCCTTCGGCAATCAGGAAGTGCACAAAGACGCGGACGCCGTTGCCGCACATCTCGGAGAGTGAGCCGTCGCCGTTGCGGTAGTCCATGAACCATTCGGCGTCCGGGTGCCGGGTCAGCAGCTCCTGGCCCTCGGCGAGCAACCGGGACGGGACGGCGCGGATCAGTCCGTCGCCGCCGATTCCGCGGTGGCGGTCGCACAGGGCTGCGACCTGCTCCGGCGTCACCGACAGCGTGCCGTTGGGGTCGGCCAGGAGCACAAAGTCGTTGCCCGTGCCGTGGCCCTTGGAAAACGTCAGTCCGCTCAGGGCAGCAGGGTCAGCGGCGGTGTTGCGATCGGCGGCCGCGGCCAGGGGTTCGTCCATGCTCCAAGGTTACCGTTTCGACCCGGGGCCGCCCGTCAACCTCCCCGGGAATCCACCCTGGCGATCCACTCGCCGACAGGGAACTGCCGGCCCGGAACGTCAGCCGGGGACGCAGAGGGCAGCCGCCTTGGCCACCAGTTCCGGATCCTGCCAGTCAAGCCAGTGGATGCGGGGGTCGGCGCGGAACCAGGTGAGCTGGCGGCGCGCGAACTGCCGGGTCGCAACGATCGTTTCCTCGGCGGCCTGCGCCGGGTCGGATCCGCCGTCGAGGACGTTCAGGAATTGGGCGTACCCGAGGGCGCGCGGCGCGGTCTTGCCGAGCCGGAGTCCGGCGGCGTCGAGCCTCCGGACCTCATCGAGGAGCCCGCTGTCCACCATGGTGTGGACCCGGCGGGCGAGCCGTTCCCGGAGCTGTCCCCGGTCTACCTCGAGCCCGATTTGCACGGCGGGCTGGAAGTACTCGCGGGTGGGCATGAACGAGCTGAACGGCCGTCCTGTCAGTTCGAATACTTCCAGCGCGCGGATGATCCGGCGGGCGTCCCCGAGCCGGCCGGCCGAGACCGGGTCCACGGCTTCCAGCCGTGCCCGCAGCGGCGCCGGTCCGGCGGTTTCCAGTTCCGCTTCGAGCCGGCCCCGGATGGCGGGGTCGGTGCCCGGGAAATCCAGCACGTCGAGGGCGGCTCGGACGTAGAGGCCGGAGCCGCCGGCCAGGATGGCGCGTTTGCCGCGGGCGTGGATGCCGGCGATGAGTTCGCGGGCCTGCTGCTGGAAGTCCGAGACGCTGGCTTCCTCGGTCACATCCAGGATGTCCAGGAGATGGTGCGGCACTCCCCTGCGTTCGGCCATGGTGATCTTGGCGGTGCCGATGTCCATGCCGCGGTAGAACTGCATGGAATCGGCGTTGATGACTTCGCCGTCGAGCTCCCGTGCCAGCGAGACGGCGAGGTCGGACTTGCCGGAGCCGGTGGGCCCGACGACGGCGATCACCGGCAGAGCGCCGTCCGCCGCTGTCCCCGCAGCCGCGCCGTCAGCTACGGCACCCTTCGGTGCGGCGGCGTCCGGTGCTGTGCCGGCCGGCGCTGCGCCTTCCGGTGCTGTGCCTGCGGGGGCGCTCACTGCGGGTGGTGTTCCTGCTGCGGCGTCGTGTGCGCTGCCGGCAGCGGGGCCCTGCTGAGCTGTCACGGACTAGCGGCCGCGGACGGGAAGGGTGGGCATTCCCAGCGACACCCCGGTGGCACCGGACGCGGATCCCGGAGCGGGTGCGCCGCAGGAGTCCGCCTGGGACCTGTCCCAGGCGTCGCCCGCGCGCGAGCGTCGGAGGCTGTAGTCGGCCGACGTCGCCGGGTCGGCGACGAGGTGGAACGACGCGGCCTCGGTGATGGTCACGGTGACCAGGTCGCCGGGGCGGGGCGTCTGCGCACCGGCCGGCACGGAGAAGTGGACCAGGCGCTGGTCCTGGGACCGGCCCGAGAGCCGGTGGGTCTCTCCGGATTTGCGTCCGGACTGGGCCGTGACCATGACCTCGACGCGCCGGCCGAGCTGGCGGGCGTTCTCCTCGGCGGCGATGCGGTCCTGCAGGGCGGTGAGGCGTTCGAAGCGTTCCTGCACGACGGCCTTGGGGAGCTGGTCCGGGAGCTCCGCGGCGGGTGTGCCGGGTCGCTTGGAGTACTGGAAGGTGAAGGCGGTGGCGAAGCGGGACTTCTCGACGACGTCGAGCGTGGCCTGGAAGTCCTCCTCGGTCTCGCCGGGGAAGCCGACGATGATGTCCGTGGAGATGGCGGCGTGCGGGATCTTCTCGCGCACCTTGTCCAGGATGCCGAGGAACTTGGTGGAGCGGTAGGACCGCTTCATGTCCTTGAGGACTTTGTCGGAGCCGGACTGCAGGGGCATGTGCAGCTGCGGCATCACGTTCGGGGTCTCGGCCATGGCGTCGATGACGTCGTCGGTGAAGGCGGCGGGGTGCGGGCTCGTGAACCGGACGCGTTCGAGGCCGGGGATGTCGCCGCAGGCGCGCAGGAGCTTCGAGAACGCCTGCCGGTCGCCGAATTCGACGCCGTAGGAGTTTACGTTCTGGCCCAGCAGGGTTACTTCGATCGCGCCGTCGTCGACGAGGGCCTGGATCTCGGCCAGGATGTCGCCGGGTCGTCGGTCCTTTTCCTTGCCGCGCAGGGCCGGGACGATGCAGAACGTGCAGGTGTTGTTGCAGCCGACGGAGATCGACACCCAGCCGGAATAGACCGAGTCCCGCTTGGTGGGCAGCGTTGACGGGAAGACGTCGAGGGACTCGAGGATCTCGAGCTGCGCTTCGTTGTTGTGCCGGGCGCGTTCCAGCAGGGCCGGCAGGGCGCCGACGTTGTGGGTGCCGAAGACGGCGTCTACCCAGGGGGCCTTCTTCAGGATGGTGTCGCGGTCCTTCTGCGCGAGGCAGCCTCCGACGGCGATCTGCATTCCGGGGTTGGCGGCCTTGACCGGCGCCAGGATGCCCAGGTTGCCGTAGAGCTTGTTGTCGGCGTTTTCCCGAACCGCGCAGGTGTTGAACACCACGACGTCGGCCAGTTCTCCGGCGGAGGGGACGTAGCCGGCGGCCTCGAGCATCCCGGACATCCGCTCGGAGTCGTGCACGTTCATCTGGCAGCCGAATGTCCGCACCTGGTAGGTACGGGGCTGCGGTGTGGCGGACGTGGACCCGGCGCCAGGTGTTGACGAGGCGTCCGTGGGAGGGGTGGGGCCGGCTGCTGGGGAGGGAATGGTCAAACTCACCTGTTAAGGGTACCGGGTCGGCGCGCTGCCGGGCTTCCCTAGAACTCCGGTCCGGACCCCGCGCCGGCCCCGGACACGGCGTCATCGAGGACTTCGCCGACGATCCGGAACGCCTGTGAGGGCTGGTATCCCTTGCGGGCAAGCATGGACGCCAGCCGCCGCGTGGTCTTGTCCCGCTCCGCGCGGTCCTCGAACGCAGTCACGCCGCGGAGCTTGCGCTGGACGAGTTCGCGGGCCGCCGCTTCCTCGTCCTCGTCGCTGAGCTGTTCCAGGGCGCCGGTCGCGGTGTCCTCGTCGATGCCCTTCTCGGCGAGTTCGCGGCGGAGGGCGCCCTTGGCGAGTTTGCGGCTCTGGGACCGGGACCGGACCCACATGTCGGCAAAATCCGCGTCGTCCACGAGCTTCACCTCTTCGAAGCGGTCCAGGACCGCCTCGGCGACGTCGTCCGGGATGTTGCGCTCTGCCAGCTTGCGGGCGAGCTGCAACCGGCTTTTGGGCGAGTTCGTCAGCTGCCGCAGGACAATGTTGCGTGCGACTGCGGCCGGATCCGCGTCACGGTCCCGTTCGGCAGGAGCATCCGCGCCCGAAGGCCCTTCCCGGGGCCCGTCTCCGCCGGCAAAGCCTGGGGCAGAATTCCGTGCTGGGAATCCTGCCCCTTTGCGTCGCCGGCCGTTAGAAACCGTCAACGGCCTTCAGCTTCGGTGAATCTTCGGTCTCGGCGGGGGCCTTTACGCCGACGCCAAGCTTCTCCTTGATGAGCCGCTCCAGCTCCGCAGCCAGCTCCGGATTGTCGCGCAGGAAGCGCCGGGAGTTCTCCATGCCCTGGCCCAGCTGGTCGCCATCGTAGGTGAACCAGGAGCCGGACTTCTTGATCAGGCCGTGCTCGACACCCATGTCGATGATGCCGCCTTCACGGGAAATGCCCTGACCGTAGATGATGTCGAACTCGGCGATCTTGAAGGGCGGGGCCATCTTGTTCTTGACGATTTTGGCCTTGGTGCGGTTGCCGACCGAGTCCGCGCCCTCCTTGAGGGTCTGGATCCGGCGGACGTCGATGCGGATGGAGGCGTAGAACTTCAGCGCCTTACCACCGGTGGTGGTTTCCGGGGAGCCGAAGAAGACGCCGATCTTTTCGCGCAGCTGGTTGATGAAGATGGCAGTGGTTTTGGTCTGGCTCAGCCGGCCGGTGATCTTACGGAGGGCCTGGCTCATCAGGCGGGCCTGCAGGCCCACGTGGCTGTCGCCCATGTCGCCTTCGATTTCCGCACGGGGAACGAGGGCCGCAACGGAGTCGATGACGATGACGTCAAGGGAGCCGGAACCAATCAGCATGTCCATGATTTCCAGGGCCTGCTCGCCGGTGTCCGGCTGGGAGACCAGGAGCGCGTCGGTGTCCACGCCCAGCTTGGCCGCATACTCCGGGTCCAGGGCGTGCTCGGCGTCGATGAAGGCAGCGATGCCGCCCAGGCGCTGGGCATTGGCGACGGCATGCAATGCCACGGTGGTCTTACCGGAGGATTCCGGACCGTAGATTTCCACAACACGGCCGCGGGGCAGTCCGCCAATTCCCAGGGCGACGTCCAGCGCGATGGAGCCGGTCGGGATGACCTCGATGGGCGCACGGACTTCGTCGCCGAGGCGCATGACCGAGCCCTTGCCGAACTGCTTGTCAATCTGGGCAAGCGCTGCGTCGAGCGCTTTCTGGCGATCCGGGGCTGCGGCCATGGTTCACACCTCTGATACTTTCTCGCTGTGGAGGGGCCGTTGCGGACCCTGTGTAGTGTTCGTGATCAGTGCTGCCTGATCTGTGTTCGTGATCAGTGCTGCTTGATCAGTTTTCTGTCATTACTGAAGCTACTGGCACCCACTGACAGAGTTGCCTGTTCGCCCCGCGTATGTGGAAAACACTCTGAAAAAAGCATAGTCCCATCCGAACAGATATTCGAACAATCGTGCGGCGTGTCAGGCGCAGGCTGTCAGGATGACACTGCGGCACCCGGGTCAGCGCGGTTTGACGTCGCGGCCCAGCCGCCGCTCGGGCGGCACATCCTGGACCTCGCACAACGCCAGCCACACCTGCCGTGGCGGTACGCCGGCACCCAAGGCCTGGTCGGCAGTCCGGCCGCCGACTCCCGCCAGGACCAGCGAGCTGCTGAGGACGCGGGAGTACCCCGCCCCGAATTCGTCATCCATAAGCCGCCAAAAGTCACTGATTCGCACTCTTCGAGTCTCTCACGCTGCGGGAGGACTCTAGAATGGTTGCCATGAGCAATCCCGCCGAAGGCCCTGGGATCCCGGGCGGCGCTGACGATTCCACCGAAGCGGCACTGACCGCCGTCGAGCACCAGTTGAGCATGCTCTGGCGCCGCGCCCGCTCCATCTCCCATCACCTCTCCCGCCAGGTCCACCCGGACATGGAACCCGCGGCCTACGGCCTGCTGGCCGTGATCCGGCGCCAGGGTGCCATCCGGCTGACCGAACTGGCGTCCAGCATCGGCGTCGGGAAGCCCTCGGTGAGCCGGCAGATCGCTTTCCTGGAACGCCTTGGCCTGGTGGCCAAGGAAGCCGACCCGCTGGACGGCCGTGCCCAGATAATCCGATTGACGCCGGTGGGCGAGGAGAAGATGCACGAGGTGCAGGACGCCCGGCGGGAAGTGTTCCGCGAACGGCTGGGTGAGTGGCCGACGGAGGAACTGCAGACCCTTGCCCGCTACATCGCCAAGCTCAACGCCACCTATGAGCGTGACGGTTTCCCCCGCGACGAACCGCAGTAACCCGCGGTCCGGGCCGGAAACGCAAGAAACCCCGGCACACCGCCGGGGTTTCTTGTCGAGTAGTGGGTGCCGGGGCTAGCGCGCCCCGGAAAGAAGGCCCTTGGCCAACTCTTCGTTGAGGTCCGTGTTGAGCTCACGGTCCAGGTCACGGCCGTACCGCTGTGCAAACTCCTGCGGGACGGTGTCCGGAACGGCAACACCCTCGGCGACGGCGACACGGTCGCTGACTTCGCGGAGCATGCTGGAGAGCGGAACATCGAGGGCCGAGCAGATCGAGGACAGCAGCTCCGAAGAGGCTTCCTTCTGGCCGCGTTCCACTTCACTCAAGTAGCCCAGCGAAACGCGGGCGCTGTGCGAGACTTCGCGGAGGGTACGGCCTTGGCGTTGGCGGACATCGCGCAGAACATCACCGATTTCGTGACGAAGTACAACCATCTTGCGCTCCTTCTGTTCGCTCTTAGCCTGATCGGCGAGGCCCACATCCTTCCAGCGGACAACGCCGTTAACGGATACGGGCTGCTTTACCATCTGTATCGCCTTGCTCCCTCTTTATGTCGAGCCCGCCGGTCAAAGCGGACACTGATGATGCTTTCATCCTAGGCGCCTCCCGTATTCGGAAGCGACACAATGTAACAACTATTAGGAATCGAGTTTTGTTCCCGGCAACTTTACGCCCGGTAGCCTTAGGGCGCCAGAGTTTCCAGCAGGCGTTCCAGGGCCGCGGCGCAGGCCTGGCCGCGGATTTCCGGCCGGTTGCCCTCGAAGCTGTACCCGAACGACGTCGCGCCCCCCGCCGTCGCGACACCGATGTAGACGGAGCCCACGTCCTTGCCGCCGTGCGGCTCGGGGCCGGCGACGCCGGTGGTGGAGACGCCGATGTCGGCGCCGCAGATCCTGCGGGCCCCCTCGGCCATGGCTTCGGCGACCTTCCCGTCGACGGCTCCGACGCTGTCCAGCAGTTCCCGGGGCACTCCCAGCACATCGGCCTTGACGGAGTTCTGGTAGGACACAACGCCGCCCTGCAGCATCCCGGACGCTCCGGGCGTGTCGGCCAGCACGGCGGCGACCATGCCGGCGGTCAGGGATTCGGCAGTCGCGACGGTCAGGCCGCGCCCGATCGCGCCGGTGACGGCCTCTTCAGCCAGGTGGTGCAGGTTGATCGTGTGGTGGGGGTTGGTCATGGCTTGCCCTCCTGGATCTTCTGTTGCTGTGCCCGGATGCCGCTGGCGCGCAGCTTGAGGGCCTCAATGACATATTCGACGCCGGTCCAGACCGTAATGGCCAGGGCCACCATCATGACGGCGAAGGCTACGAACCCGAGCCACGGCGCGATCGAGGCCAGCGGAAGGATGTACAGGAAGATGGCCACCGTCTGGATGACGGTCTTCAGTTTCCCGCCGCGCGACGCCGGGATCACCCCGTAGCGGATGACGAAGAAGCGCAGGGCGGTGACGCCCCATTCGCGGACCAGGATTAGGATGGTGACCCACCACGGCAGCTCGCCCAGCAGCGAGAGCATCACGAGGGCCGAGCCGATCAGCAGCTTGTCGGCGATCGGGTCGGCGATCTTGCCGAAGTCGGTGATGAGGCCGCGGCTGCGGGCGATGTCGCCGTCGAGCTTGTCCGTGTAGATGGCAAGGGCGAAAGTCGCCGCGGCAACCCAGCGCCAGACGCCGTTCTGGGCGACCAGCCCGGGTGCGTCGAGCAGCAGGAACCAGATGAAGAACGGCACCATCGCAATCCGCAGCATCGTCAGGATGTTGGGCAGGTTCCAGATCCGTGGGGCGGATCCGGCACTGTTTGCTTCTGGGCTATTCACCTTCCTAGGCTACCGTCTTCGCCTGCTACCGGCCGGTGAGCGACCAGGCGTCCTCGGAGCCATCCTCATCATCCCCGGAGCCGCCGTCGGCGCCGTCGTGGTACTCGATCGCCTGGGTGCGGTTGTCCAGGTCCGCCGCGACGAGGTCCTCCGCGTAGCCGCCCTGGGCGATGTTCGCGTTGGCGTTGTCGCTCAGCGCCGCGGTCTGCGAGTCGGCGGTGGCGGGCACGTCCATGCCCTTCATCGCGGCGAGGACCGCGGCCAGGTCGTCCGGCTTCACCAGGACGTCGCGGGCCTTCGAACCTTCCGAGGGACCCACCACTCCCCTGGACTCGAGCAGGTCCATCAGGCGGCCGGCCTTCGCGAACCCGACGCGCAGCTTGCGCTGCAGCATTGAAGTGGAGCCGAACTGGGTGGTCACCACCAGCTCGGTGGCCTGCAGCAGCACCTCGAGATCGTCCCCGATGTCGTCGTCGATCTGCTTCTTCTGCGCCTCGGGAGCGACGTCGTCGCGGTACACGGCCTTGAGCTGGCCCTTGACGTGTTCGACCACCTTGTGGATTTCGGACTCGGTGACCCAGGCGCCCTGGACACGCATGGCCTTGGAGGCGCCCATCGGCAGGAACAGCGCGTCGCCCTGGCCGATCAGCTTCTCGGCGCCCGGCTGGTCCAGGACCACGCGGGAGTCAGTGACCGAGGAGGTCGCGAACGCCATCCGGGACGGCACATTGGCCTTGATCAGGCCGGTGACGACGTCGACGGAGGGCCGCTGCGTGGCGAGCACGAGGTGAATGCCGGCCGCGCGGGCCAGCTGGGTAATGCGGACGATCGAGTCTTCGACGTCGCGCGGGGCGACCATCATGAGGTCGGCGAGTTCGTCCACGATCACCAGCAGGTAGGGGTACGGCCGGATGACCCGCTTGGAACCCTCGGGCGGGTGGACCTTGCCGGCACGGACGGCCTTGTTGAAGTCGTCGATGTGCTTGAAACCGTAGTTGGCGAGGTCGTCGTAGCGGGCGTCCATTTCGCGGACCACCCACTGCAGGGCCTCGGCGGCCTTCTTGGGGTTGGTGATGATCGGGGTGATGAGGTGCGGTACGCCCTCGTAGGCGGTGAGTTCCACCCGCTTGGGGTCCACCATGACCATGCGGACCTCGTCGGGCGTGGCGCGCATCAGGATGGAGGTGATCATCGAGTTCACGAACGAGGACTTGCCGGCGCCGGTGGCGCCTGCGACCAGCAGGTGCGGCATCTTGGCGAGGTTGGCGACGACGTAGCCGCCCTCGACGTCCTTGCCGACGCCCATGACCATCGGGTGGTCGGTGCGCCGGGCGTTCTGGCTGCGGAGCACGTCGCCCAGGGACACCGTCTCGCGGTCCGAGTTGGGGATCTCGATGCCGATGGCGGACTTGCCCGGGATGGGGCTCAGGATGCGCACGTCGGAGCTGGCGACGGCGTAGGAGATGTTCTTGGACAGTGCCGTGACGCGTTCCACCTTGGTGCCCGGGGACAGTTCGATCTCGTACCGGGTGACGGTGGGGCCGCGGCTGAAGCCGGTGACCTGCGCTTCCACGTTGAACTGGTTGAGGGTTTCGGTCAGCGACGCGACGATCGCGTCGTTGGCCTCGGTGCGTTCCTTGGGGATGGAGCCCGGGGTCAGGACGTCCGACGCCGGCAGCGTGTACGTCACGTCGCCGGCGAGCGAGAGCTGCTCGGTGCGCTGCGGGATCGGCGTGGGAAGCGGCGCCGGGGCCACGGGGTTGGAGGGGACCTTCGCGGCGGCTGCGACCGCCGCGGTGCCGGGTGCGGGGGCGTCCGGGTTCAATGACCCGGCGGCGATCATCCCCGGGGTGACCAGCGGAATCGCCTCGGTGGCGTTCTCCCCCGCCGCGGCACTTCCGAGGCCCTGGGCGGCCTTGATCTTCTCGACGGCGATCTCGGCCTGGGTGGGGCGGCGCACCCCGGGCGCGACGGACTTGGCGCCCGCTTTCGCGCCGCCCGCGGCCCGGGCGGCCTCGGCTTCCTCGTCGGCGATGAGTGCCCGCTCGAACGCCTCGTCGCCGACGTAGCCTTCGAGCCCGGATTCGTCCTCGGGGTCCTTGCCGAAGAGGCGGCGGCGCTTCTTCTTCGCCGGGGCCGGGGTGTCGTTTTCGTAGAGGTAGCTGCGGTCGTGGCCGTCGCCGCCGTCGGCGTCGTGATCCTGCAGGTCTATTCCCATGAGGTGTTCATAGGCGCCGCGCAGCCGGGCGGGGATGGCGCCGAATGGCGTGGCGGTGATGATCAGCAGGGACGTGAAGGCGAGCAGGCCGTAGACGGCCAGCGGGACGGCGGAGTGGATGGCGGCCAGTGGGGCCGCGGCAAGGTAACCGAGCATGCCGCCGGCGTGGCGCAGACCGTCGAAACCGTCGGCGACGGTCGGTTCCCCGCCAATGACGTGGGCAAGGCCGGAACCGGCGAAGGTCATGATCAGGAAGCCGATCCCGATCCGGTTGTTGCCGCGGCCGTCGACGGGCTGGCGGAACAGGCGGAAGGCGCAGACAAAGAGCATCAGCGGCAGGAGCAGCGCCATCCAGCCGAAGGTGCCGTTGACGATCCCGTAGACCATGTCCGGGAACCAGCCCTGGAAACCCCACCAGGCGAAAGTGGCGACGAAGACCCCGAGTGCGAGGTTGAACAGGGCTGCGCCGTCGCGGCGGTCCTCTGGCGCGAGATCGCTGACGTCGTAGCCGATCCGGCGGATGCCCGCCCCGACCACATGCGCAACACCCAGCCAGGCGCCGGCCACAACCCGGACCAGCCAGGGCTGCCTGGGTTCGACGGCGGCCATCTGGCGGGTGCGCGCGGTGCCGGTCGATCTGCCGGTCCTGCTGGATTTGGACGCAGCCGGGCCGGAGCCCCGGGTCGAAGAGCTGCCTGATTTACCGCTGGAGTTTCCTCTTGGCGCGGAGGAAGTACGTGTCGCCATACCCGCAACGGTACCCGACGCGGGCTTGAAAACCGCGGATTTCCGGGGTTCCGCGGGGATCATGTTGCCGTCCGAACACGCAAAAACGGCCCTCCCGGTCCGCCGCAAGCGGGAGCCTGCGGCAGGCCGGGAAGGCCGTCGTGGTGCGGAGCGCTGACGCTACCGCCGGCGCTTAGGCCTCCAGGACCACCGGGATGATCAGGGGCTTGCGGCGGAGCTTGCGGTTGACCCAGGTGCCGACGACGCGGCGGACAACCTGCTGCAACTGGTGCGTGGTGTGGTCCGAGCGGTTGAGCACGGCTTCTTCCAGGGCGGCGTTGATCTTGGGGATGATCTCGTCGAAGACGGAATCGTCTTCGGCCACGCCGCGGGCGTGGATCTCAGGCCCGGAGACGACCTTGCCGGTGGCGCGGTGAATCACGGTGATGATGGAGATGAAGCCTTCATCGCCGAGGGTCTGGCGGTCCTTGAGGTCAGCTTCGGTGACTTCGCCGACACTGGAGCCGTCGACATAGACGAAGCCGACTTCGACCTGGCCGACGATGTCGGCCTGGTGGTCGCGGAGGTCGACGACGGTGCCGTTGTCCGCGAGAAGGATGCTCTCTTCGGGGACACCGGAGTCGAGGGCGATCTTGCCGTTAGCGATCAGGTGGCGGGTTTCGCCGTGAACCGGCATTGCGTTCAGCGGCTCGAGGATGTTGTAGCAGTAGAGCAGCTCGCCGGCGGCGGCGTGGCCGGAGACGTGCACCTTGGCGTTGCCCTTGTGGATGACGTCGGCGCCGAGCTTGAGCAGGCCGTTGATGATGCGGAAGACGGCGTTCTCGTTGCCCGGGATCAGGCTGGAGGCGAGGATGACAGTGTCGCCCTTGCCGACGACGACGCGGTGGTCACCGTTGGCCATGCGGGACAGTGCTGCCATCGGTTCGCCCTGGGAACCGGTGGACATCAGCACCACGCGGTTGTCCGGCAGGTTGTCGATGTTCTTGATGTCGACCAGGATGCCCGGGGGCACGTCGAGGTAGCCGAGCTTCTCCGCGATGGTCATGTTGCGGACCATCGAGCGGCCGACGAAGGCCACCTTGCGGTTGTGGTTGGCGGCGGCGTCGAGCACCTGCTGGACGCGGTGCATGTGCGAGGAGAAGGACGCGACGATCAGGCGCTTGGAGGCCTGGCCGAAGAGCCGGTCCAGGACGGGTCCGATTTCCTTTTCGGCGGTGGTGAAGCCCGGCACGTCGGCGTTCGTGGAGTCGGACATGAACAGGTCCACGCCTTCTTCGCCGAGCTTGGCGAAGTGGCGGAGGTCGGTAATGCGGCCGTCGAGCGGCAGCTGGTCCATCTTGAAGTCACCGGTGTGCAGCACGGTGCCGCCGGCGGTGCGGAGGAACACGGCAAGGGCGTCCGGGATGGAGTGGTTGACGGCCACGAATTCGCATTCGAACGGGCCGAACTTCTGGACCTGGCCCTCGGTGACGGTCTGGATGATCGGCTTGATCCGGTGTTCCTGCAGCTTCGCCTCGATGAGGGCCAGGGTCAGCCGGGAACCCACCAGGGGAATGTCGGCGCGCAGGCGCAGCAGGTACGGGACGGCGCCGATGTGGTCCTCGTGGCCGTGGGTCAGGACGACGGCGACGATGTCATCGAGGCGGTTCTCGATGTAGGAGAAATCGGGCAGGATCAGGTCGACGCCGGGCTGGGTTTCCTCCGGGAAGAGGACGCCGCAGTCGACGATGAGCAGCTTGCCGTCGATCTCGAAGACGGTCATGTTGCGGCCGATCTCCCCCAGGCCGCCGAGCGGGACGATCCGCAGGGTGTCCTTGAGCAGTTTCGGCGGCGTGACAAGGCCGGGAAGGGCGGTTTGGGTCATAATGCACTACTTTCCAGGCGGGTACCGGCCCGGTCATTCCTGAACAGGATCAAGCACCTGATCAGGAAAAGACCATTCCGGCTTCCGCCAAGTCCTCGCGGATGGATTCGATCTCAGCTTTGTCCGGCTCCACGAGGGGCAAACGGACAACCGAGTTGGGCAGGACTCCCTGCCACTTAAGAACTTGCTTCGCAGCAACAGCACCCTGGATATGGGTCATCACTGCACGGACCACGGGGTCCAGTTCGAAATGTATGGTGCGGGCGGTGGCGAAATCGCCCGCAAGTGCGGCATCGATCATGGCGCGGAACTGCCGCGTCGCGACGTGCGCGGAGACGCTCACGAGTCCGGCGGCCCCGGCTGCCATCCACGGCAGGGTCAGCCCGTCATCGCCGGAGTAGACGTTAAGGTCGGTGTTTGCGAGGACCCGGGTAACGGCCGCGAAGTCGGCTTTGGCGTCCTTGAGCGCAACAATGTTCCGGTGATCAGCGAGCCGGATCATGGTTTCGGGCAGGATCGGCACGCAGGCACGGCCGGGGATGTCGTAGACCATCACGGGAAGGTCGGCGGCGTCGGCGACGGCTTCAATGTGGGCCTGGATTCCGGCCTGGCTCGGCTTGTTGTAGTACGGCGTGACAATCAGCTGGCCGTGGGCTCCGGCTTTGGCGGCGCGCTTGGCCATCTCGATCGAGTGGGACGTGTGGTTGGTGCCGGTTCCGGCGATCACCTTGGCACGGTCCCCCACGGCTTCCACGACCACGCGGAAGAGCTTTTCTTTCTCATCGTCCTCCAGAGTGGAGGTTTCGCCCGTGGTGCCGGAAATGACGAGGGCATCGTGGCCGTCGTCGACGAGCTTGATGGCCAGCTCCGCGTTCTGCTGGTAATCGACTTCACCGTCGGAAGTGAAAGGCGTGACCATGGCGGTTACGAGGGATCCGAACGTGGAAGAGCGAGTGAGAGAGTCAGCCATATGAAAAACGTTACCCTGTCCCCGGTGTGATCGGACAATGACGGCGACGTGATGAAGATCAAATCCGGGCCGGGAGCCTCACCCGCGGTCCGGCCGGGGGGCCGGCTCCCGGCGCCTTCCGGCCCCGCGTTCGTAGGCRTAGTGGTCCAGGGTCCCGTACTGCAGGGTCGCGGTCACCACCTCGGACCCCGTCCCGGCGGCCTGCCGGATGACGAGCCCGTCCGGCCCCCAGAAACCGCTGCCGCCGGCCGAGGGGCCGAACTCCGTGGTGCCGCCGAGGTTCGCCAGCACGCTGAACATCCTGTGGTCCATGGCGCGGGCGCCGAGGTGCAGGGCAAGCCGGTGGTCCTCGCCGGCGGAGTAGAGGGCCGAGACGGCATAGATGTCGGCGCCCGCCTCCGCGGCCTCGCGCGCATGAACCGGGCGGGCGGCATCGAGGCAAACGGCCAGGGCAATTTTCCAGCCGTCGAGGTCCAGGACGGCGGGGCGGTCCCCGGGCTTGAAGAACTGCTGCTCCGGGCCGTGGAGCCAGACCTTGAATGACGCTTCCACGTCACCGCCGGGCTGCAGGGCGAGGGACGCCAGCCGGGACGTGCCGTCCGCTTCCCGGAACGGGGCCCCGACAACCGCGGTAATGCCGGTCCGCCGGCAAATTTCGCGCACGCCGTCCAGCCGCGGGTCCGCGGCAGTAACCCACCGCTCCGGGTCCGCCAGTCCTCCCAGGTCGTAGCCGGTCAGGGAGAGTTCGGGGAAAACCACCAGCCGGGCACCGTGGTCGGCCGCGTCTTCGATGAGGCGGATGTGCTCCGGAACGTTGGCGGCAAGGCCTCCGTCGAGGGCTGTGTACTGGATGGCGGAAAGCGTCAGCGCGGTGGTCACAGTGCCATCCTAGGCGGGGCCTACCCGGCGGGGGCAGTCCCGCCGGAAGGTGCGGCGCAGTAGCGGCTGACGGCGTCCTCCCGCAGCCCCTCCGCCCACGCCGCGAGCCGCTGGGCCGCCCGGACGTAGTCGAAGAGTTCGCCGGGCGTGAGCGCAACGAGCTCGGTTTCGGCGAGCCGGCGGGCCAGTTCGGCGCCGGGCGCCTGCGCCGACAGGACGGTCCCCTCCTTGTGCCACTGGACGTCCTCTGCCGGTTCCCCGGCGACGAGCTGCCGGAAGAGGAAGTCCACGACGCCGGGACTCATCGCTTTCAGCACGCCTGCTGTTGCATCCGACGGGACAGCGTCCGGCGGGAAGGCGGGTTCTGGTCGGTTGTTCATGACGACATCTTATTCGAACATATATTCGAACACAAGGGGCTGTGCAGCTCCTGTGAACATCCCCCAATCCTTCCCCTGGCCGAAGTTCACCGGCCCTGATCGTGAGACGATCAAAAGATGACGTCGCGCGGAACAGCCTCCACTTCCCGGTCCGCAGCAGGCAAGATCGCGGGTCCGCGGCTGTCAGGCATCGACGCCGCCCGCGGAGTGGCCCTCCTGGGCATGATGGCCACGCACATCTTCCCGACCTTCGAGTCAAACGCCCAGCTCACGCCCACCTGGGTGGGGCTGGTGTTTTCCGGGCGCGCCTCGGCCCTGTTCGCCGTCCTCGCCGGAATCGGGCTGGCACTCTCAACCGGCAAGGAACAGCCGCTGCACGGTCCCCCGCTGTGGGCAGCCCGCCGGGGAGTCGCGCTCCGGGCCCTGGTGATCGGCGCCGTAGGGCTTTCGCTCGGCGGGCTCGAAGTGAACATCGCCATCATCCTGGTCCACTACGCCGTGTTGTTCCTTTGTGTGCTGCCGTTCCTTGGGCTCGACGTCAAGCACCTGCTGGTGCTGGCTGCCGGCTGGGTGCTTGTCAGCCCGGCGGTGGCCTTCCTGCTGCGGCCGTGGCTCCTCACCGCCGAACCTCCCCTGCAGCTGGGCCACAACCCGCTGTGGGAGGACCTGTCCACGCCGTCCGTGCTGCTCGGGGACCTCTTCCTGACCGGCTACTACCCCGTCCTGCAATGGATTGCCTACCTGCTGATCGGCCTCGCGATCGGCCGGCTGGCCCTCACCTCGGCGGCGGTCCCGGTCCTGCTGCTGGCCGTGGGATCCGCAGTGGCGGTTCTGGCCAAGTGGCTCAGCATCGTGATGATGGAGGACTGGGGTGGCAGGGCTGCGCTGCAGGCTTCGCTGCTCAATCCCTCGTATCCGCTGGAGAGCCTCCTGCAGGTCAACCTGGCCGGCGTGGACCAGACCGGTTCCGCCTGGTGGCTCGCCTCCAGCGCCCCGCATTCGGGCACCACGCTGGATCTGCTGCACACCTCGGGCGTGGCGGCCGCCGTCGTTGGCCTCTTCCTGATCCTGGGCCGGCTGGTCCAGGGTGCCCGGCTGGACGCGTTGCTCCCGCTGCGGGGGGCCGGCGCCATGACCCTGAGCCTCTACACGGCACACCTGTGCGTGATGGCCTCGCTGTACGGCCAGCCGCTGCCGGCAGGATGGACGGTCGAGGGCGTCTATTGGGTGCAGGTGGCGGCGATCCTCGCCCTGGGCGGAATCTTCGCAGCTTTGGCGTGGCGGGGGCCGCTGGAGTGGGTGGCGCATGCCGCCAACCAGCTCGGCCGGTACCAGCCGGCCCGCATCCGCTAGCTCTCCCGGAGCTGTGCCCGCGGCCGGGGGTGCCGGGCTTGGGGCCGCACGGGGCCGCACGGCAGTCGCCGCGGCCCTCCCTCCAGGGCGAGCTGCCCGGCCGCGGAATTCCCGACGGCGGCGGATCAGGCCTGGCGGGATCCCGTGCGGTACAGCCGGACGGCGTCACGCATTGCGGCGCGCGCCCGCTTGCGGTCTCCCGCGGCGTCATAGGCGCAGCTGAGCCGGAACCAGGAGCGCCAGTCGTCCGGCGCGGCTTCCGTCTCGGCGCGGTATTTCTCAAATTCACGGTCCGCGGCCTCACGGATGATCCGCCCCGCGGGGGTGCGCGGCAGATTGTCTTCCGGCAGCCCGCCCTCGGCTTCGAGGATTTTCGCCAGCCGTTCGGTCCGGGCGCCGAAGAGCAGTTCGCGGACCAGGGCCCAGGCGCCGATCACCGGCAGGAGCAGATACGCAACGCCGATGGCCTTGGCCACCGGGTTGGGGTCCGTCATCAGCAACACCGCGCGCTGGAAGGACACCACTAGGTAGAAGACCAGCAGGAGCGTGACGGCCCCGACCCAGATCTTGGTGCGGTTGGCTTTGAAAGCGGTCAGGACGTTGGCCACGGCGTTCAGAGCCCCAGGTCCAGGTAGCCGTCCAGGCCGACAGTGAGGCCAGGGTTGGCCGCGACGTTGCGCACGCCCAGCAGCACTCCGGGCATAAACGAGGCACGGTCGAAGGAGTCGTGCCGGATGGTCAGCTGCTCCCCCGGCCCGCCCAGCAGGACCTCCTGGTGCGCCACCAGGCCGCGGAGCCGGACGCTGTGGACGCGGACGCCGTCGACGTCGCAGCCGCGCGCGCCGGGGCGCTCGCTGGTGGTGGCGTCCGGGCTGGCGGGGAGGCCGGCGGCTGCACGCTCGGCGGAGATCAGCTGCGCGGTCCGCTCGGCGGTGCCGGACGGGGCGTCCACTTTGTCCGGGTGGTGCAGTTCGACGATTTCGACCGATTCGAAGTACCGCGAAGCCTTGGCCGCGAAGGCGGAGGCAAGGACCGATCCGAGCGCGAAGTTCGGCGCGATCAGGACTCCCACGCGGGGCTGGCCGGCGAGGAGTTCCTCGAGCCGGCCCAGCCGCTCCGGATCCCAGCCGGTGGTGCCCACAACGGCGTGCATGCCGTGTTCGACGGCGAAGCGGACGTTCGCTTCGGTGCTCTCGGGGACGGTCAGGTCCACCACGATCCGGGCTCCGGCGTCGACGAGGGTGTCCAGGGAATCGTTCCGGCCCAGCGCGGCGACAAGCTTCAGGTCCGCGGCGGCCTCGACGGCGGTCACCGCTTCGGCGCCCATGCGCCCGTTCGCGCCCAGCACGGCGACTGCGAGTTGTTCGGTCATGCCATCAACCCTACCGCCGGGGCGGGTGCCGCCTTGAACCGGGGACCGCGCGTTACAGGCCCGCCAAGTTCCGCAGACCATGCGCACATCCGGTGCACCTCCGGTGCGGCGCGGGCGGCCCTACGCCCCCGCGCCGACCCACTCGACCGTGCCGTCGGTGAAGAACTGTTCCTTCCAGATCGGAACCTGGGCCTTGACCCGGTCCACCAGTTCCGAGCAGACTGCGAAGGCTTGGCCACGGTGCGCGGCGGACACGGCGCAGACCAGGGCGGGATCACCGATTTCCAGCATCCCGATCCGGTGCGCCACCCAGATCCGCACCGGCTGGGCCGCGCCGCTGCCCGTCTCCGCGCCGGAGCCGGAGCCTGCCGCAGTGCCTGCCCCGGCGGGTTCTCCCGCGGCCGCCTGCTCGGCGACGAGCTGCGCGACGACGTCGGCCATCACCTGGTGCGCGGTCGGGTGCGCGCTGTAGCTGAGCCGCTGGACCGGTTTGCCGCCGTCGTGGTTCCGGACGACGCCGCTGAAGCTGACTACCGCGCCCGCCGTGTCCGATTCCACGGCGGCGATGGCCTGGTCCACGGAGATGGGCTCGGCGCTCAGCACAGCGTTCAGCACTTCAAAGGCTGGTTCAAGGGCTGGTTCAGTGGCCATGGCTGCCCTCCAGCTGGTCGCAGAGGTGTCCGAGGACGGGATCCAGCACGCTGAGGCCGTCCATGACGCCCTTCGGGGAGCCGGGGAGATTGACGATGAACGTCTGGCCGGCCGCACCGGCGTGGCCCCGGCTGAGCATCGCCAGCGGGGTTTTGGCGATGCCTGCGCCTCGGATGCCTTCCATGATGCCGGGGATCTCCCGGTCCAGCAGGGGCAGGGTCTGTTCCGGGGTGGCGTCGGTGGGGCTGAGGCCCGTGCCGCCGCTGGTGATGATGACGGCGGGCGCCTGGGTCAGGAGCGCGCGCAGGGCTGCGCCGACGGCTTCGCCGTCCGGGACCACCATGGCCGGGTAGGTCTCGAAGCCGTGTTCGGTGAGCCAGTCGATGATGACGGGGCCGGTGAGGTCCTCATAGATTCCGGCCGCGGCCCGGGTGGAGGCGATCACGACGCCGGCCTTCCGCCCGGTGGCTTCGCCGTGCCGGTGTGGTTCGGGCATGCTCATATTGTCCAGTCCCCGCTCTTGCCGCCGCTTTTGGCCAGCACTTTGATGTCGGTCAGTACCGCGTGCTTGTCCACGGCCTTGATCATGTCGTACACGCTGAGGGCGGCCACGGAGGCTGCGGTCAGCGCTTCCATCTCGACGCCGGTGATGCCGCGGGTCTTGACGGTGGCGAAGACGGTGACGGTGTCGGTGTCGAGTTCGAAGTCGACGGTGACTTTGGCGATCGGCAGCGGGTGGCACAGCGGGATCAGGTCCGCGGTCTTCTTGGCGGCCATGATCCCGGCGACTCTGGCCACGGCGAGGGCGTCGCCCTTGGGCAGATCTCCGGCGCCGAGGAGGGCCAGGACCTCGGCGGTGCTTCGGACCGTGGCGGTGGCCGTGGCCTCGCGGGTGCTCTCCGCTTTGTTGGACACGTCCACCATCTGGGCCGTGCCGTCCTGCCGGAGGTGGGTTAGGCCTGTGGTTCCCGTTAGCCGGATTTCTTCGTTCTCTTCGTTCACAGCATCCATACTTCCACCTCGGCGCCCTCGGCGAGCGCGGCAATTCCTTCCGGCACCTGGATCAGGGCGTTGGAGTGCGCCAGGGCACTGACGAGGTGCGAGCCGGCGCCGCCTTCCAGCCGGACGGTGCCGTCCGGGAGGGCCGTGCCGCGCCGCACCTGGTGCTTGCCCGGCGGGGACGTCAGCGCCCCGGCGAGCCGTGCCTTGACCACCGGACGCGGTGCGGGAGAGCCGAAGAGTTCTCCAAGCGCCGGGCGGAGGAACATCTCGAAGGAGACTAGGCAACTCACGGGGTTCCCCGGGAACCCGAGGACCGGAACGCCGTCGAAAGTTCCGATTCCCTGCGGGCCGCCGGGCTGCATCGCGACGCCGAAGAAGTCGACGTCGTGGCCCTCCATCGCCTGCCGGACCACCTCGTAGGCGCCCTTGCTGACGCCGCCGGTGGTGACAATCAGGTCCACGTCCGCGGCATGCCGGCGCAGCAGGGCGGCGAGTTCCTCCGGGCGGTCGGTGGAGATCCCGGTCCGGGTGACGTCGAGGCCGGCCTGGCGCATGGAGGATTCCAGCAGGGTGGAGTTGGAGTCGTAGATCTTGCCGGCGCCCAGGGGGCCGCCCGGCTCCACTACCTCGTCCCCGGTGGTGACCAGCAGGATCCGCAGCGTCCGGTAGACGGGCACCTCGGTGAATCCCAGGGCGGCCAGGAGCCCCAGCTGGCCGGGCCCGAGGAAGGTGCCGGCGCCGAGGGCCTGCTCCCCGGCCCTGATGTCGCTGCCCGCGTCGCGGACGAAGTTCCGTGCCGGGACGGCGGGCAACCGGACCGTGGCGGGGACGCCGGGCGCGGGGTACAACGAAGGCACGGCCTGTTCGATTGGGACGACGGCGTCCGCCCCGGGCGGCATCATGGCGCCGGTCATGATCGGGGCGGCGGTCCCGGCGGCCAGCTCGGGCGGCGCAGCACCGGCCGGAACGGGAGCGACCACGCGCAGTTCGCCGCCGCCATCGGGCACGTCGGCGCTGCGGATGGCGAAGCCGTCCATCTGTGAATTCTCGAAGGGGGGCAGGTCCAGCGGAGCCACGATGTCCGCCGCGAGTCCCCGGCCAAGCGCCGCGAGGATCGGGAGCCGTTCAATCCGGTCCGGGGTGCGGAGCGGGGACAGGAGCCGGCGGACCGATTCGCGGTGCTCTTCCACGGTGACGTGCCGTGCCTGGGTGCGGTGCATGCGTTGGTGACCCCTCGTCTTGAGCCTGTGGCTGGGTTCTCCGGTCCGGCTCCCTGGCCCGGCTCCCTGGCCCGGCGTGGTGGCCCGGCCCGTTAGGACTTCACGTCAACTCTAACCGTGTGGAAGCCGGTGGCCCCGCTGGGCGCAGCGGGCGCGCGGTCCTCTACCTGTGCGGCGCCGTTAAGGTCCGTGGCGCGGACCTGGACCTCGTACTGGCCGGGGGTGAGCGGCAGGGCCARCTTCCACTGGTACCAGGTGTCCTTGGAGATCCCAGGGGCCAGCTCAGCCTGCTGCCACGCGCCGCGGTTGACCCTGAGCTCCACGCGGCCGATCCCGGTGTGCTGGGCCCAGGCGACCCCGCCGAAGGCGACCATGCCGGCGTTCACGGAGTGGCCGTCCCGGGGCACGTCGATGCGGGAGGAGGTCTTGACGGGTCCCTGCTCGCTCCACCCGCGGGGTGTCCAGTATCCGACGTCGTCCGCGAAGCGCGTCACCTTGAGCTCAGTGACCCACTTGGTGGCCGAGACGTAGCCGTAGAGGCCGGGAACGATGAGCCGGACCGGGAAGCCGTGTTCCAGCGGCAGCGGTTCTCCGTTCATCCCGACGGCGAGGAGCGCGTCCCGGCTGTCCGTCAGCACCTCCAGCGGAGTGCCCGCGGTCCAGCCGTCCGCGCTGCGGGACAGGACCATGTCCGCGCCGTCCTTCGGACCGGCGAGTGCCAGCAGATCCCGGACCGGCCAGCCCAGCCAGCGCGCATTGCCGATCAGGTCCCCGCCAACCTCGTTGGAGACGCAGGCGATGGTGACGTGCCGTTCGACCAGGGGCTTGGCAAGCAGCGTGGCGAAGTCCAGCGAGACTTCCCGCTCCACGAGCCCGGTGACCTTCAGGGTCCACTGGCCCGGGTCCAGCACCGGGACGCGAAGTGCGGTGTCGATCCGGTAGAAATCCTTGTTGGGGGTCACCAGCGGACCCACCCCGTCCAGCCGGACCTCGGCGCCGGCCGGGATGGGCGGAGCCGGCGACGCCGGTACGGGGAGCGCCAGCTTGCTGCGCAGTTCACTGACGACGGCGGCGGCCCCCCGGAACGTCGCGGCGAGGACCCCGGCGAGGACGGCAACGGCGGCTGTACCGCCCAGCACCTGGAAAAAGCGGCGGCGGGAAGCGGGCCGGCTGGGCGTGGCGCTTTCTGGAGCACCGGCTCCGGGACCGGGACCCGCCGGCACTGCCGCCTCTTCGGTTTGCCACTCCTCCAGCCGCCGGATCAGCCACCTCAGCAGGATCATGCCCACGACGGCGGCGAGCAGCGGGACAGGAACCGCGTTGGGCGTCAGCTCGCTCCGGCCCAGCACGGCCGCCAGCCCGGCCACGCCGAAGACCGCGATGATGGCGACCCCGGCGAAGCGGCGCCGCAGCTCCACGACTCCGGCCAGGGCGGCCAGCGCCGCGATGACGAGTCCCATGCCGCCCAGCAGGGCGACCTTGTCCGCCGTACCGAAGAGCGCAACGGCCCAGTCCTTCACACCGGGCGGGACCACATCGATCACGGCGCCCCCGACGGCGGTCACCGGCGAGAGCGACGGGCTCACGAGACCGGCCGCGAGCTCGCCCAGGGCGAGCCCCGTTCCGACGGCCACGACTCCGGCCGCCGCTGCCAATGCCGTCGCCCGCTGGGAGGTGTTCACCCCTCCAGCATAGGTTCGCGCCGGCGCGGCGGCACCGGCTGCCGGGCAATGCGCCAGACCGGGCGCACTACCGGGCGCAATATGGGGCTCAACAGCAGTGATGCCGGGGCCGAGGTGGCGTAGCCTGACATTATGAGTGTTCAGCTTGGTATGCCCCAGCCCCGCGCGGAGGACGGTTCCGGCGCGGGCACTTCCGGCCTGCAGCTCCCCGGGCGCCCGGCCGGGATGCCCGCCGGCCTCGTGGACCGCTACGGCCGCCGCGCCACCGACATGCGGCTCTCGCTGACGGACAAATGCAATCTGCGCTGCACCTACTGCATGCCCGCCGAGGGCCTGGAGTGGCTGTCCAAGCAGGCCGTGATGTCCGCGGAGGAAATTGTCCGGATCGTGCGGATCGGCGTCGACATGCTCGGCGTGCGGGAACTGCGGCTCACCGGCGGTGAACCGCTGGTCCGGGCCGATCTGATGGACATCATTTCTGCGCTCCGCCACGCCCACCCCGACCTCCCGATCTCCATGACCACCAACGCCGTCGGGCTGGACAAGAAAGCCGCGGGGCTCAAGGCCGCCGGGCTGTCCCGGATCAACGTTTCGCTGGATTCGCTCCATGAGGAAACGTTCACCCAGCTGACCCGCCGCCCCTTCCTGAACAAAGTGCTGGCCGGCGTCGACGCCGCCTGGGCCGCCGGGCTGGGCCCCGTGAAGCTCAACGCCGTGCTGATGCGCGGCATCAACGACGCCGAGTCCCCCGCCCTCCTGGCCTGGGCGCTGGACCGCGGCTACGAACTGCGCTTCATCGAGCAGATGCCGCTCGACGCCGACCACGGCTGGACCCGCCGGAACATGATCACCGCGGCGGAAATCCGCGAGCTGCTCTCCGTCGACTACGTGCTCAGCAGCGATCCGAGGGACCGCGACGGCGCCCCGGCAGAACGCTTCGAGGTCCGGGCCCGCGTGCCCGGCACGGCCGAGGCGACCGGGCCGGCGCTCGGAACCGTGGGGATCATCGCCTCCGTGACCGAGCCGTTCTGCTCCGATTGCCGCCGCACCCGAATCACGGCCGAGGGCAAGATCATGAGCTGCCTGTTCTCCCGCGAGGAAGTCGATCTGCTGGGGCTGCTCCGCGAGGGCGCCAGCGACGAACAACTCGCCGAACGCTGGCAGGATGCCATGTGGATCAAGCCCAAGGCCCACGGCATGGACCACGTCGGACTGGACGCCCCGGACTTCGTCCAGCCGGACCGCAGCATGAGCGCCATCGGAGGCTGAAATACCTGTGAATGTACGTTACTTCGCTGCCGCGCGCGCTGCTGCCGGCGTCGACGAGGAGCTCTTCGATCTCCCCGCAGACGCCACCGTCAGCTCACTGCTGGAGGCGATCCTCGCCGTCGAGCGCCCGGAACCTCCGGCCGGGACCCCGCCGCTGGCGCGGCTGCTGTCCCGAAGCAGCTTCCTGCTCAACGAGGTGGCGGTGCGGAACCGGGCAGCCACACTGCGGCCGGACGACGTCGTCGACGTGCTGCCGCCGTTCGCCGGCGGCTAAGACCTGCCGGATCCCGGCCGCTCCCCGACCGGATTTTTGGGTACCGCACACTCCCCGCCGCGCGTAGCTTGGAAGCATCCCAGCAATCCCGGGATCACCAGCCGGAAGGACAGGAAGCGATGTACACCTTGCAGATAGAACACGCAATCACAGACTTTGACGTGTGGAAGGCCGCGTTCGACCGCGACCCCGTGAACCGTGCCGCGTCCGGGGTCACCGCACACCGGGTCAGCCGCCCGGTGGACGATCCGCACTCCGTGGTGGTCGAACTCGATTTTGAGCAGCGCGCCCAGGCGGAGGCGCTGCTTGCGAACCTGCAGACCAAGGTCTGGAACTCCTCCGACTTGGCCCCCGCGCTCAAGGGTGCCCCGAAGACCCGGATTCTCGAGTCCGCTCTCTAAAAAGCGCCGGTGGTCCAGCGTCAGAGCCCGGCCCCTACGCGACGGCCAGCGCCTCCCGCACCGTGTCCGCGACGGCGGCGGCACCCGCCGCGCCCATGACGATGGTGTAGTGATTGACGTCCGGTATCTCGCGGACCGTCAGGGCGGGCAGCTTCTCCGCCCAAGCGTCCAGATAGCCGGGCGCGTACAGGCCGCCGGGTTCGTTGAGCAGGCCGCGCGGCGCCCGCAGCACCAGGGTCTCCACAGCAAGCTCCTCCAAGGCCTTCAGGAGTGAGGCACCGCGGTGCAACTCGGCGGTATCGTCCGCCATCGCCTGGTAGCGGGTGGCCGGCCGGAGCACCGGTTCCTCACCGGTGAGGTCGTAGTCCACGTACTCCTCCACAAGCGGGCTCCAGTCGGCGCTAAAGGCCGGATGCTGCCTCCAAAAGCTGCGGTAGACCTCACGGCTGGGAAAAGTGGCGTTCAGCCGCTCGGCCGCGGGACCCAGCACGGCGGCGACGATCTGCTCGTCGCTGAGGCCCGCCGGAACCTGCAGCGGCAGACCGCCGTCGACCAGTACGAGGGACCGCACCCGCTCCGGGAACAGGTTCGCCAGCACCACGGCGGCGAAGGCCCCCATCGAATGGCCGACGACGACCACGGGCCCGGTGCTGAGTGCGGCCAGCACGGCCGCGAGATCCTCGGCGTGGGCGGGCATACCGTACGGCGCCGGGAGCGCGTTGCTGCGGCCCCGTCCGCRCAGGTCGGGGGCGATGATCCGGACGTCCGGCAGGGCTTCGGCCAGTTCCGGCCAGGCCTTGTGCGACGCGGTCACCCCGTGCACCGCCAGGATGGTCGGGGAAGCGGGGTCCTCGGGGCCCCAGATGGCGGTGTGCAGGGTGCCGCCGCGGACCTCAACCTCGGTGGTCCGGTAGCTCGAGGTGCTGGCTGCCTGGTTTGTGGCTGGAGTGCTCACTGCTTGATGGCTCACTGCTGGAGTGCTCACTGGGCGGTCCCTTCCTGGGCCTGAATGGTTCTGGGGGCGGCGCCGGGTGCTGCACTGGGGGCGGCCCCGGTGGCGCCGGGGGCGGCCCCGGGCGCGGGGGCGAGGGCGCGTTCGATGAACTGCATCATTTCCTCGAAGACTTCCTCCGGGACATCCGGGCGGGCGCCCTGGGCGGGTTCGGCGCCTTCTTCGTCCCACAGCACCCAGCGCATTCCGATCAGCTCACCGATGCCCATCAGGGCCCAGGCGGCTACCGTGGGGTCCATCTCCCGGACTTCGCCGCTGAGTTGCGCGGCCTTGAGCCCTTCGATGTAGCCGTTGACGATCCGGGTGTAGTGCAGCCGCAGCGCCCCGGGCGAGACGAACTCGGCCTGCCGGATGATCCGGTACAGCGCGGGGTGGTCCGCGGTGAACTTGAAGAAGGCCCGGAACCCTGCGCGTTCGGCCGCGAGCCTGGTCCCGGCGGAGCGGGCGGCGTCCGTCATGGCGTGCCGGACCCGCCGGTTCAGGTCCTCGACCACCTCGTCGAAGATGGCCTGTTTGCCCTCGAAGTACAGGTAGAAGGTGCCGAGGCCGACGCCGGCCTCCTCGGTGATCTTGACGATCGAGGCCTCGTGGTAGCCCACCGACGCGAACACCGTCTCGGCGGCCTGCAGCAGCTTGGCCCGCGTGCGGGTGCCCCGCGCCGTGCGGGGTACGGCGCTCATCGCCGGCCCCAGTCCGCGGAAACCGCATCCGCGGCAACCGCGTTTGGCAGGGCGGCCGCGGGAAGGGCGGCCGCCCCGCGTCCGTGGCGTCCCGCCGGCCGTTGCTCGTCCAGTTGCTGCCGCAGCCGAGCCCGCAGCACCTTGTTCAAAGCCGTCCGCGGCAGGGCACCCACCGTCTCGATCCGCGAGGGAACCTTGAAATGCGCCAGCTGTGCTGCGCAGTGGTCCAGGAGTTCCTGCTCGTCCGTGGCGAGGCCGGGACGGACCACCACAAAGGCGACGCCCGTTTCGCCCCAGCGCTGGTCCTCCACCCCGACGACGGCGGCCTGCGCCACCGCCGGATGGGCCAGCAGCGCCGCCTCGACCTCGGCCGGGGCCACGTTCTCGCCGCCGGAAATGTAGATGTCCTTGAGCCGGTCCACCACTTTGATGTAGCCCTCGGCGTCGCGCTCCACCAGATCACCGGTGCGCAGCCACCCGCCGGCCAGGACGGACGCGGTGGCGGCGGGATCGCGGAAGTAGCCGGCGAAGACCCCCGGGCCGCCCACCAGCAGCTCCCCGGACGCGGCGCCGTCGAGGACCTCCCCGGTGACCGGATCGGCCACCGCGACGGCGACATGCGGATACGGTTTGCCCGAGTAGCCGACCATCCGGGCGGCATCCTCGTTGGCCAGGCAGAGCACATTGGGCGACGCCTCGGTCAGCCCGTAGCCCTGGCTCAGCGCCACTCCCCTGCGGTGCCAGATCCGCAGCAGCGGCGCAGGCATGGGGGCCCCGCCCACCACGGCGTGCCGGAGGCTACCGAGCTCGGCGGAGGCGAAGTCGGGGTGTTCGGCGAGCATCAGGTACTGGGTGGGGACGCCCATGAGCATGGTGACCCGGCGTTCCGCGATCAGCTGCAGGACACGGCCGGGTTCGAAGCCGCGTTCCAGCACCACGGTGGCGCCCGTCCACCAGGCCAGCAGGGGCTGGATGTTCCAGCCGCCGACGTGGAACTGCGGGAGCACGGCCAGCACAACGTCGGTGCTGCCCAGGTCGAGGGTCCGGGACAGCGAGAGGTTGGTCCAGAAGCAGTTTGCGTGGGTCAGCACGGCAGCCTTGCTGGCCCCCTCGGTGCCGGATGTGAAGATCATCAGGAGGGGGTCGTCGTCGCGCACCTCCCTGGCGAGTTCAAGCCCGCGGACGTCCGGCCGGCCGCCGCCCGCAGCGGGCGCCGGCTGGATCCGGGACGGCGGCGGCACGGACTTTTCGACGCCGCCCGGGCCCAGCGCAGCCGTCCGGGGCCGGTGCGGCAGCAGCGTGCACGCCCCCGCGGCGAGCGAATCGAGTTCGTCCTCGACAAGCAGGAGCTGGGGGTCGGCGAGTTCCAGCTGGGCTGCCAGTTCCCGGGGTGACAGCCGCCAGGACAGCGGCACCAGGACCAGCCCGGCCTTGGCGCAGGCAAAGAACACCACCACGTGGTCCGAGCTGTTCCCGGTCAGGGTCGCTATCCGGTCCCCCGTGACGTAGCCGGCACTTTTCAGTCCGGCGGCGAGGCCCGCCGCCCGGCGTTCCAGTTCGCCGTAGCTCAGGGTGCAGCCGCGGTCGTCGACGGCGATCCGGTGCGGGGTGGCGAGGCTCCGGTCCGTGGTCCAGCGGCCCAAGGTGTGCAGTCCGTCAACCCGGCCCGGACCTGTTGTGCTGCTCATGCCGATTCCTCCAGGATCTCGCGGGACGTCGCCGTCCTGTCCTTGCCGGCACCGTCGTTTCCGGCGCCGCCGTTTCCGGCGCTGTCGTTTCCGGTGTCCCGGACCCGCCGGTTGCGGCGCTGGGCCAGCCGCTGCGCGGTGCCCGTCAGGCCTCCGGGCAGGAAGAGCACCACGAGGATGAACAGGGTGCCCAGGATGAACAAGGGCTCAGACAACGGTACCCGCAGGATGTCCGGCAGCGCATCGATGGCGTCCGAGTTCGCGAGGGTCGTGAGGCGCTGGTCCAGGATCGTGTAGAACACGCCGCCGATCACGGCGCCCCAGCGGGAGCCGACGCCGCCCAGGACCACCATGACCAGCAGGGTGATGGTGAGGTCGGCGGACATGGCACGCGGGACGGCGCCGCTCTGCAGGAGCAGGAACACCATGCCGATGATGCTGACCAGGACGGCGGAGACCACGAAGATCAGCAGCTTCACGAGGTACGGCTGCAGGCCCAGGACGCGGACGCGCAGTTCGTTCTCGCGGACCGCTGCCGCAACGTGTCCGGCCCGGGAGGACTGCACCCAGGTGACCACGACGAACACCGCCACGAGCACAGCCAGCGCCAGCCAGTAGAGGTTACGGGTATTTACCACGCCGACAAGGAAATCGGGCAGGTTGTCGGTGCGCAGGGTCAGGCCCTCGTCGCCGCCGGTGGTGCCGTCCGGGTTGCGGCCCACGATCACCGAGCCGGCCTGGGCGAAAGCGAGCGTGACCATGGCGAAGGGGATGCCGCTGACCCGCAGGCTGATGCTGCCCACCACATGGGCCAGCACGATCACCACCAGCAGGGTCAGGCCCATCGCGGGCAGCAGCGGGATATCCAGGTTCTGCAGGATGATCGCCAGCCCGTAGACGCCGGCGCCGAAGTACAGGGCATGGCCGAAGGAAAGCAGTCCGGCGACGCCGAGCAGCAGGTGGTAGGTCAGGGCGGCGGCGGCCATCAGCATGCACATGGCCAGCAGCTGCAGGGAACCCGGCGTGTACGTCGGCCCGGGCAGCACGCCGGGCAGGGACAGGTTGAGCAGCGGCAGCAGGACCAGCAGCACCATCCCGGCGAGTCCGGCGGCCCCGCCGGCGATCTTCCGGCGGGTCGGGCGGGGACGGCCGTGCGGGTTGGGACGGCCGGCGGTTCCTGTCCCCCGCGGCACCTCGGGGCCGCCGGCGGTGCCCTTGGTCGCCGTGCTGGCGGTGCTGGCATTGCCGGCGGTGCCGGCGGCGTCGGTATCGGTGGTCATGAGGTTCTCCCGAGCAGGCCGGAGGGACGGAACAGCAGCACGAGCGCCAGGGCCAGCACCACGACGAAGTCGCCGGTGCCGCCGAGGTAGAAGTTGGCGAACTGCTGGAGGACGGCGACGGCGACGGCGGCGATGGCCGCGCCGGTCAGCGAGCCCAGTCCGCCGATCACGGTGACGATGAACGCGAAGATCAGCAGCGAGCCGCCCAGCATCGGTGAGACGTAGCCGAAGTAGTGCGAGGCCAGGACCCCGCCCAGGCCGGCGGCGGCGCCGCCGATCGTAAAGACGAGGGTGAAGGCCTTCCGGACGTCGATGCCGAGGGCCGTCACCATGGAGCGGTTCTCGACGCCGGCCCGGATGATCATGCCGTAGCGGGTGTTCTTCAGGAAGAACACCATGGCCAGCAGCACCAGGACGGCGGCGATGATGCAGACAAACCGGTCGTTGGGGACGCGGGCGCCGAGGATCTCGGTGGTGTCCTTGAACCAGGCCGGCCCCTGGATGAACACCGGGTCGGTGCCCCAGATGCCGTCGAAGAGTGCCACGGCGGCAAGCGAGAGGCCCACCGTGATGAGGACCTGTTCGATGTGCCGCTGGTAGAGCCGGCGGATCAGGACGAACTCGGTGAAGGCGGCGAAGGCGGCCCCGGCCGCGGCACCGACCAGCAGGGAGAGCAGGAAGGTCCACCAGTTGTCCGAGCCGGTCCGGCGGGCGATTTCCCAGCCGGTGAAGGCGCCGAGCGTCAGGAATGCGCCGTGCGCGAAGTTCAGCACACCCATCAGCCCGTAGATCAGGGACAGCCCGGCGGCCACAAGGAAGTACAGGGCACCCAGGCCCAGGCCGGTGAAGAGCAGGAGGACAACGGTACTCACAGGGCGGCGCCTTTCCCGGCTGGTTCCACGGCTGGTTCTCCGCCTGTTTTTCCGCCTGTTTTTCCGGCTGTTTCCCCGGACGGGCCGTGGTCGGTGGACACACCCAGGTGCCGCTGGATCAGCCCGGCGTCGTCGAGGAATTCCAGGGCGCCGCCCGTGTGCACCACCCGGCCGCCGGAGAGGACAATGGCGTCCTGGGCGAGCTGGCGGACGACGTGCAGGTTCTGCTCGACCAGGAGGATCGGGACCGTCCTGGCGGCTTCGGCAAGGGTCTCGGCGACTTCGGCGACGATTTTCGGGGCCAGCCCCTTGGTGGGTTCGTCGACGAGCAGGATCTTGTTGGTGTTCAGGAGTGCGCGGGCCAGCGAGACCATCTGCTGCTGGCCGCCGGACAGCGTGCCGGCCATCTGGGCGGACCGGGCCAGCAGGTCCGGGAACAGCTCCTCGACGAGCTGGCGCCGGGGTGCGGCGTCGCGTTCGGCGAGCCGGAGGTTCTCCGCCACCGTGAGCTTGGAGAACACTTCGCGGTCCTCCGGCACGTAACCCACCCCGCTGCGGATGATCTTGAACGTGGGATCTTTCTCGATCCGCACGCCGTCGAGCTCCACCGCCCCGGTCCGGTCGATGAGGCCGATGATGGCCTTGATAGTGCTGGTCTTTCCGACGCCGTTGCGGCCCAGCAGCGCGGTGATGCCGGTGGCGGGGACGGTGAAGGAGACATCCTCAACGACCTGCTGTCCGGCGATGTGGGCATTGAGTCCAGTCAGCCGGAGGATCGGGCGGGTTTCCGCTGCGGCGCTCATACGGGTTCTCCCAGGTAGGCACTTTGTACGGTCGGGTCCGACATCACGGCTTCCGGGCTGTCCAGGGCGAGCAGGCTGCCGTGGTGCATCACGGCCACCCGGTCCACGAGGCCCAGGACCACGTCCATGTGGTGCTCCACCATCATCACGGTGCAGCCGCGGTCCCGGTGCATTCCCCGGATGATCGCGGTGAGGGACGGGACGTCCCCCGACGCCACCCCGGCCATCGGCTCGTCCAGGAGCACGACGGCGGGGTCCGTCGCCAGCAGGACGGCGATTTCCACCTTGCGCTTCTCTCCGTGGGAGAGGTCCCCCGCCGCCGTCGAAAGCTGGGACGTGAGCCCTACCTCGCCGATGGTGCCGCGGGCAATCCGGGTGGCCTCATCGGAGGCCGCGGGAAAACGYAGGAGGCTGAAGCTGCCCCCGAGTTTCGCCTGCGCGGCCAGCCGGACGTTTTCCAGCACGCTCAGCCGGGGAAACAGGTTGGAGGTCTGGAAGGTCCGGCCCAGCCCTGCCTTGGCCCGGCGGTGGACCGGCGCGGCCGTGATCTCCCTGCCGTTCAGCGTCACACTGCCCGCGGTGGGGCGCATGACGCCGGAGATCAGGTTGAACAGGGTGGTCTTGCCGGCGCCGTTGGGGCCGATGACGCCGACCATTTCGCCGGTGCCGACGGAGAAGCTCACATCCTCGAGGATGCGGGCACCGCCGATCTGCAGACCGAGGCCGTCCACCGCAAGGGCGGGCAGGGCTGGGGAATTCATTCGGATCCTTCGTGTCTCGCTTGGGCCGTAGGGGTGGTGTGCGGCGCTGTGCCGTGTCACTGCAGTGATCTCTGCAGTGATGCTGCACTGGCTATGCCGGGAGGTCCGGCACAGCGCCGCGGGCAGCTTCCGTCGTGCCGGGTTACTTCTTTTCCGGCGGGGCGACGGTATCGCCCGGAACCACCTTGACGAGCTCGGGAGCCCAGGTGCCGCCCGTCTGGACGAGCTTGACCTGGTACATGTCCTGGACCAGGGCGTGGTCCGAGGCACGGACGGTTTCCTTGCCCTTGGGCCCGTCGAAGCTGAAGCCCTCGAGTGCCTTGACCATGGCGTCGGCGTCGGAGCCGCCCTCCTTGATGGCCTGGACAATCAACTGGCCGGCCACGAAGCCGTCGGGGGTGAAGAGGTCGGCCTTCTTGCCGGCCTTCTCGACGGCGGCAATCATCTTCTTCTCCACCTCGTTGCCTGCGGCACCCGGGAAGTAGTGGTTCAGGAAGCTGATCTTGGACGTCGCCTCGCCGTAGGCGCCGAAGGTGGCGGCGTCGCCGAGTCCGGTGACGATCGGGGCGGCGTCGAAGGCGCCCTGCTGGCTGAGGGTCTGCCACATGGTGCCCGACGTTGCCCCGGCCCAGGCCACGAAGACCATGTCCGGCTTCGCGTCGATGAGCTGGCGGGCGAAGGGGGTGAGCTCCTGTCCGTCCGGGACCAGGACGGCCTCCACGGTGGCACCCTTGGCTCCTAGGACGGCCTTGACGGCGGCGACGTTGCCCTGGCCGAACGCGTTGTCCTGCGCGAAGACGACGACCTTCTTGCCGTTGGTGTCAATGAAGGAACCGGCCGTGGCCACGTCCTGCAGGCTCTGGCGGCCCGAGCGGAAGGTGTACTTGTTGATGCCCTGGATGGCGTCGGTGGCGGCCGGTCCGGAGATGTAGAGGACCTTGTTCTGCGCGGCCTGTTCCGCCAGCTTGAGCGCGATGCCGGAGACGACCGTGCCGCCGATGATCTTGTAGCCCTTGCCGATCAGGTCCTTGGCGGCCGTGACCGCCTTGTCCGGGTCGCCGCCGTCGTCGGCGTAGGTCAGGTTGATCTTGGCGCCGTTGACGGCGCCGGTCCCGCCGGTGGCGTGGTCGATGCCCGCCTGCAGGCCTTCGTAGTAGGTGGCGCCGTAGGCGGCCAGGGGGCCGGTCTTGGAGTAGATGATGCCGACGTTGACCGGCTCGGCGGCCTTGGTGCTGCCCGACTCGGCCGGCGCTGCGGTGCCGGCAGAGGGGGCACAGGCGCTGAGGGCGAGCCCGGTGGCCATCACGGCGGCCATCAGGAACTTCTTTGTATCCTTCACGGGATGCCTTTCGTTGAAACTCCCGCGGTAGCTGAGCAGGAGATCTGAGCAGGAGAACTGACAGGAAATGCGCTGAATCTGAAAGGTGATTCAGATTACGGCAAATCTATGGTGCAGCTCACAGCGTGTCAACGGATTTCAAGGGCGGCTTTGCAACGTTATGGCAACGGTTTGAGAGATCGGGCCCGCGCTCGGCCGCAACAGGTGTGCGTGCTCATCCACGGTTTTCCCGCAAAGCAGCGAAATGGTGCGCCGCCCGCCCGCGACGGCTAATGCCGCCCACGGGCAGGTCCTGTGGCTCCGGGGCCAGCGCACTGCGCGGCTGCCACACGTGACAGTGCTTGCTCAGCTGCCCAGCAGCCGGCGTTCGTGGGCGAATGCGACCAGCTGGAGCCGGGTGCGGAGTTCCAGTTTGTCCAAGACGCTGCGCAGGTGAGTTTTGATGGTGGCTTCAGAGACGAACAGGCTCTCCGCCATTTCACCATTGCTGAGGCCTTTGGCCGCGAGCAGGAATACGTCCCGCTCCCGCACGGACAGGACGTTCAGGACGGACAGGTCCGGACCGGTCGCGGGTCCATTGCGGGCAGCATGTTCAAAGAGGGAGTGGATGGATCCTGGGGCGATGACGGAGTAACCCGAGTGGACAGTGCGGATCGCTGCCAGCAGGAATTCCGGTTCCGCGCTCTTGAGCAGGTACCCGCTCGCTCCGGCTTGGACGGCCTGGACCACAGCCTGATCCCTGTTGAAGGTAGTCAGTGCAATGATCTTTGGCTTATCGGTTCCGGCCGCCGCGGCCTGCTGCACGATCCGCCGGGTGGCCTCGACACCATCAAGGACGGGCATGCGAAGGTCCATCAGCATTACATCCGGACGCCCTTCGATTGCCAGGGTCACCGCCTGCTCCCCGTCGCCGGCCTCGCCCGAGAGTTCCAAGTCCGTTTGGCTCTCTATCAGCATGCGGATACCCGCCCGGAACAAGGGCTGGTCATCCACCCGGGCCACGGTGATGCGATCCGCGGTGTCAGCCACGGTCGCCGACTTCCTGTGCGGCCCCTGCCGGCCGGGGAAGGCTCCCTGCTGCAGCCAGTGCAGGCTGGGCTTCCGCGCGCGAACTTTCACCGAAAATGCCCCCGGCTTCGGCGCCGGCTGTATCGTCCGGTGACGTCACTTCCCGGGTTCCGTAGGGGATGAAGACCGTCACCCGGAATTGTTCGCCGTCCGGTCCCGCCGTCAGCCAGCCGCCGGCCAGATGGGCGCGTTCGCGCATGCCGGGAAGTCCCCGCCCGATCCGGTGCGTGGCCGGACTCGCAGCGTCTTCTTGGCCGGTCGGGGCTATGGTCGAGGCCACATGCAGAGCCAGGCCGGGCCCGCTCCAGTCAAAGTGGAGCCGCACATCCGTGCCGCGCCCACCATGTTTGAGGGCATTGGTCAGGCACTCCTGAACGATCCGGAAGACGGCCATCTCCTGTCCCGTGGAGAGTTCCACGGGAGTCCCGGACTCGCTGGGGTGGATCTTCAAACTGCCGCGCTGCATGCCTTCGATCAGAGCCGGGATGTCGGTCAGCCGCGGCTGTGGCGTCACCATGCCGTCATCACGGACTCCTTCGATGACGCGTTGGGCATCCACGAGGGCGCTGCGGGCTGACCGGGCGATGGTGTCCAGGGCGTTGAGGACGGCCTTGGGCTGATCCTTGCTCAGGTACCGGGTTCCGTCGGCCTGCGCGGCGATGACCGCGAGCGAATGCGCCAGGTCGTCGTGCAGATCCCGGGCGATGCGTGTCCGTTCCTGCTCGACAATCAGGTCGACCTCGGTTTCCTTGAGGCTGCTCTGCGCCAGTTCCCGAGCCCGGAACAGACTGCCCCGTTCCTGATACAGCGCCAGCAGAAGTCCGACGGCGGCGCAGGCTCCCGCGATCAGCAGGAGGAGTGCGAATAGCTGCCAGCCGTAAATCATAAACATGGGCCTGTCACCGTAGTACATGGGCATGAACCAGCCGACGCCGTTGCCGTATCGCCAGGAGAGCATGAGGACGGTCATCAGGGCCACGAACACCAGGTTGGCGCCCGAGGCGATGAATCGTATCCGCCGCGGGGCGGTCCACAAGATGAAGCCAAGAGCGAAAAAGGAGCCGAGGTAGATGGGCCAGTGATTGGAATACATCGGTGGCAGGGCATGGCTTAGCTGTCCGGCGAGGAGTGCCGCCGTGAACCCGAGGGAGACAAGCGGTTTCCAGGAGGCAGTGGCAATCGCCAGGGTCATCAGAGCCAGTGCCCAGGTCCCCGACCAGGTCGTCAAGGATAGCGACCAAGTCCCTGGCCATTCCAGCCAGGGCCCTCCCATCCTTCCGGCCTCGGCCACACACCACAGTGAGAAGAAGATGACGGCCGCCACGGGGCGCCCCAACGCCGTGCAAGGTTCAGAACTGGTTTCATGCCAGTCACCATATCCACGGCAATCACGCGCTTCTCTCCATATCGCTGCAATCTCAACCTAAAAGCCAGATGATTCATTCTTTGAGCCAGCTTTTCGACCGACTCACCGCACCAGCGGACCCTCCAACCTGTGGGCTTCCCTCGCCGCCGCATTTTGGACGGACTCTTGAACGGCTCCTTGTCGCCCTCACTGTTCGCGGAAACTCAATGCTTCCTGTCTGTGGCGCAACTACTCGAAACGGGTAACCGTCAATCCTGTATTGCCCCGGATGAGGCCGAATGTCGCGGTGACTGCTCCGAGGGCCAGGAGCAGGCTGACACCCAGTGCAACGAAGTAATCAGGCGCCGGCCAGGTCACCCTATAAGTGTCGTCAACGAAGGTCACCATGAGCCAGGCCACGAGGAATCCGAGGCCGACCGAGAGCAGCAGCACGGTCAGGAGCGGGACGGCTGCTTCACGGGTGATGACCCGGCGCAGGGCGGACACTGGCATCCCCATGAGCCGCATGAGGCCCAGAACTCTTTTCCGGTCCAGGATGGCGGAGGCTGTGGCGACGGCCAGGGACAGGCCTGCGATTGCTATCGCGACAAACATGCCGAGGTAGGCGAGCACGGCCAGGCCCTGAATCAGGCGCCCGGTGGACTGCAGTTTGAAGTCCAACGGGGACGAGGCCGGGATGGCCGTGATGCCTGAACCGTTCAATGCAGTCCGGGCGCGGTCCATGGCCGCGGGGGTCCCGTCGGTGCCGAGCACCATCACGACCGGGACCATTGCATCCAGGCTGGTGGCGGGCGCCGGGGTCAGAGCCAGTGGCTGCGTCGTCCAGAAGTAGAGGAACGAGGTATCCACAGTGACCACCTCTGTTGCCGGGATGTCCTCGAACCCGAGGCCGCCAGCGTCAGCGGCGCGAAGGTAGATTTCGGGGCCGGCATCGGGTCCGGAGAGGACGTCCGGCCCGTAGCCGACCGTGGCGCCCCGGATTCCGGGCAGTTCGCTGGCCCGGCGGGCGGCCTCCGCGGCCTGGGCCGGGGTGTGTCCGGCACTCACGGTGGCGTGGAGGCTCGTGGGCTGAAGCAGACCGGGCCCGGCCGGAGGCGCCTCGGTGGATTCGATGATGCTTGATCCTCCGGCGAAGACGGAGACGACAAACACGGCGATCACGAGTCCTGACACGGATCGGAAGGTCGCCACCGGCGTCTTTTGGATCCGGCTGGCGGCAATGACTCCGGCCGCGCTCCGCGCCCGGCGCAGTCCCACCCGGCTCACCATGCGGGTCAGCCAGGGACCGATAACCACGATGCCCACAAGGATCAGCGCAAAGCCGACGATAAGCAGCGGTGATTCCAGCCACGGCAGCCCCACCTCCACTACCCGGATCATTATTACAGCCGTGATCATGGCTGCCAGACCCGCGAGCAAGGGCACAGTCCGCCATAGGGTGGGTGGCTTTTCGTGCACGGCCCGCGTCACGCCCAGGGGGCCAATGCCTGCGCGGGCGGTCCGGTGCGCGGCCACGAGGGCCGACGCCGCGACCACCCCGGCGACGACCGCGGCGGCCGCCACCCAGCCGGTGGTCAGATCGGCGGCGAACGTCCTGGTGCCGTTGACCGGTATCTGCGCGACCGCCGGCCTCAGCACAAGGGCCAGCACGACGCCCAGCATTGCACCGATCAGGCTGGGGACGGCGGTTTCGACGGCAGCGATCCGGGAGACAACCTGCGGGGATGCGCCGATGAGGCGCAGTGTCGCGAAGCGCTCCCGGCGCTGGGCAGCCCCCAGTCCGGTGACAATGCTGATCAGGAGCAGCACGGGGAAGAACACCGCAATGGCCCCGATGGACAGCACCGTGTTGTAGGCGGCAGCGCTGCCACCATACGGGTTGGTCGTGAAGTCTGACACCAGGAAGGCCCTGCCGTTCTGGCGGAGTTCGGCTTCCGTGGCTCCCGCGACGACGATCAGCGAATCCGGTCCGGGTAAGGCGGCATCGTCAATCGTGCCGGCAAACGTCCCGAAGCGGTCGCCAAGCTCGTTCCGCGGCGTTGCCTCGATCAGCCGCTGCAGCGCCGGGGACGCGTAGTAGCTGCCAGGAGCCGGAGGTTTGCCGATCCCGGGGATCCTGAAATTAGTGGAACCGAGGGCGGCAACGTCGCGGCGGCTAATGAGTTGGTCGCGGAAGACCTCCCCCGGGTTCGCCTCTATGAGCACCGTGTCGGCGGTCAGCGGCACCGGTGTCCCCGGCCCTGAAGTGACCGGACCGTCCGTCGCCAAGGGGGCTGCCACGGAGGGGCGTCCGGACTCCCGCAGCCAGGCACCGCGGTCATCACGTGCGCTCAGGCCGTTGGCGCCGCCCCACAGCAACAACAACAGGCAGACTCCGACGGCGACCCCACCAGCGATGCTGGCAAGCCTGCCGTAGGCGGACCGGCTGCCGACGACTGCCAGTTTGAGCAGGCCGGGATTCACGCGGAGACCCGATAGCCGGCGCCGATGGCGCCGTCCCGCACGATGACTTCCCGGTCCGCATAGGCGGCGGTACGGGCATCGTGGGTGATCATCACGACGGTGGTGCCCGCCTCGCGGACCAGCTCGAGCATAAGCGTCAGCACGTTCTCTGATGCGAGGGAATCCAGCGAACCGGTGGGCTCGTCGGCGAACAGCACGGCTGGCGACGTCACCATCGCCCGCGCGACGGCGACGCGCTGGGCCTGTCCTCCGGACAGTTCGCCGGGCAGCTTGGCGCCCAGCCCGTCCAGACCGAGGCGGTCCAGGAGCTCCCTGGACCGGCGCAGCGCCTCCGGCCGCCGTGTCCCGGCCAGCAGCAGCGGGATGCTGACGTTATCCGCCGCCGTGAGCTCAGGCAGCAGCTGGCCGAACTGAAAGACGAACCCGAAGTCGGTCAGCCGCAGCCGGGCCCGTTGTGGCTCCCCGAGGCTACTGGTCTCCACTGCGGGCCGCCCGGGCGGACGGTAGGTCACCGATCCGCCGTCGGGAACCAGAACACCGGCCAGGCAGTGCAGCAGCGTGGACTTGCCGGATCCGGACGGGCCCATGACGGCAAGCACCTCCCCTGCGCGGACGTCGAGGTCGACGCCCCGCAATGCCTCGGTCTGCCCGAAGGAGTGGTGCAGGCCGCGGGCACTGAGGACGGGTGCAGCGGTGTCAGTTGTACTCATGGGCTCTGGAGCTCCTTCTTGAGTTGGGTCAGGCGGGCGCTGGTGAGGTCGATCCAGCGCAGGTCGGCTTCGATGTGGAACAGGCCGTGGTCGCACATCAGGACCCGCAGCAGGTCCGCGTCCTTCTTCAGCCGGGTCAGTTCACGCATCCGGGCCATGTGTTCACCGCGCTGCACATCGAGCAGCCGGTCGGCGTCGTCATTGAGCAGCAGGGCGACCACCGTCTTGGCAAACAGCTCACTTTGCAGGGACTCCGACGGGACGTCGGGGGTGAACAGCCACTCGCGCACCCTGGCCTGGCCGGCCAGGGTGATCTCGTATTTCTTGCGGTCCGGACCGCCGCCGGATTCTTCGCCCAGGGCTTGGATCAGTTCGTCACGGACCATTCGGGCCAGCGTGGAATACACCTGCCCGAAGGCCAAGGCTTTTCCGGCTCCGAAGTAGCGGTCATAGGAGTGCTTGAGGTCGTAGCCGTAGCTCGGCTCGCGGCTCAGTAGGCCCAGCAGGGTGAGGGAATTGTTCACAGTTCAATCTATACACTGAGTGCATAGTGGACACCAGACTCACGCCCGGTGGATTTGTCCGTGTCGCGTCCCCCACGCTTCGAGGCGGAAGGGACCCGCTAGTTCCCCGTGTTCTAACGAGTCGGGCCACGGCGCGTGTTGGGAACCTCAGGCGGGGACGGTTGCCTCCGCGGCTGCGCGCCGGCAGACCGAGGTCATGAAGGGTGTGAATTCGCTCGCGGCCCCCAGCCGGAGCCCGGCGCTGTGCGTCAGCACGCCGTCGTCCACCCGGAAGGTATGCCGGGACGTGCCGCGGTCGCTGCGGCGTTCCATGGTGAGGGTGCCCTCCAGCCAGCTCGCGCGCGCCGGCGCTTCCGGGGGCAGGCCCATGCTGTTGACGTGGTACCAGAGCGTGTCGGGGTGGTCCGGGTCCATGGTGAACACCCCGTGGCCCTCTGACCGGGCGCCGTCAGCCTCCGTATGCCGGTAGCTGTGGGTGACGGCCAGCCCCGCGGCGGCACGGGCGAAAGTCAGTTCGACGTCGGCGGCCCGCGCCGGCCCCCAGGCCGTGGCCTGCCACTGCGTGGTTCCAGTCCAGCGCCCCAGGAACGCCTCGAGCGCCTCGTGTGCACTGCCTGGCAGCGGCCGGTCCATGTCTTCCTTCCAGGGTCCTCCCCAGTGGAGATCCTCCCGAGTGAGCCCGTCCCCATCATCACGCGGCGCCGCCTGCCGTGTCTAGGTGCGGGCCCGTCACCCCGGGCCTGGCCGGGCGCGCGGGCTAGGTGCGGGCTGGCCCACCTGCGCCCGGCCGGGCGCCCGGGCCGGTGCGGGCCTGACAGCCGGAGCGGGCCTGGCAACCGGGCCGGTGCGGGGGCTTGGCCACCGGGCCGGTACGGGCCTGCGGGGGGGCCGGGCGTCAGAGGCCGAACGTCTCGGTTTCCTCGAAGGGGCCCACCACGGTGACGGTCCGCGGTGCAGCCGCGAGCTCGCGGGCGAGCTCCTGGACCTCCGCTGCGGTCACGGCCTTGATCTGGCGCAGGGTCTCGTCGATGTCCTGGTATTCGCCGGAGACCAGTTCGGCGCGGCCCAGCCGGGACATCCGGGAGCCGGTGTCCTCCAGCGCCAGCACGATTCCGCCGCACAGCTGCCCGACGGCTTTGCGCAGTTCCTCGTCGGAGATGCCGCCTTCAGCCAGCTTGTCGAGTTCGGCGCCAAGCAGCTCAAGGACCTGGCGGACCTTGGTCGGGGTGCAGCCGGCGTACATACCGAAGTAGCCGGCATCGGCGTAGGAGGAAGCGAAGGAGTAGGTCGAGTACACCAGGCCGCGCTTCTCGCGGACTTCCTGGAACAGCCGGGAGGACATGCCGCCGCCGAGCACGGCGTTGAGCACGCTCATGACAAAGCGGCGGTCATCGGTGGCGACGATCGTGGGGCAGCCCATGATGATGTTGGCCTGTTCCACCGGGCGCTTGACCACGTGCAGGCCGGCGGTGCCGGTGATGGCGGCCCGGTCCGTGGAGCGGCGCTGTACCGGGGCGGCGTCGGGCTCCAGGCTCCAGCCCGCGGAGTGCAGGGCGTCCACCACAAGTCCGCAGACGACGTCGTGGTCCAGTCCCCCGGCGGCGGTGATAACGAGCTCGTCCGGGCGGTAGTAGCGGCGGTAGTGGTCCCAGACCGAGTCCCGCGCGACGGCGCGGATAGCGTCCGGGGTGCCGCCGATCGGGCGGCCCAGCGGGTGGGTGCCCAGCACCGCGGCCACGAAGTGTTCGTGGGCGACGTCGGTGGGGTCGTCGCTGTCCATCGCGATTTCCTCGAGGATGACGTCGCGTTCCTGCTCCATCTCCTGCGGGTCCAGCACGGCGCCGGTGATCATGTCCGCGATGACGTCGATCGCCATGGGAAGGTCGGTGTCCAGCACGCGGGCGAAGTAGCAGGTGCTCTCCTTCGCCGTGGCGGCGTTGGATTCCCCGCCCACCTCGTCAAAGGCCGAGGCGATCTCGAGTGCCGTGCGCCGCTGCGTGCCCTTGAACAGGAGGTGCTCCAGGAAGTGGGTGGAGCCGTGCTGCCCGGGCGCCTCGTCGCGGGAGCCTACGGCCACCCAGAAGCCGATGGTGGCCGAGCGCTGGCCGGGCATCGCCTCGGTCAGCACACGGACGCCGCCGGGCAGGACCGAACGGCGTACCTCGGAACCGCCGTCGGCTCCGTGGATCAGGGTGTCAGCGTGCTGGTTCTGCTCAAGCGGCAGGGGGACGACAGTCATCAAGGCCTTTCAATAAATCCGTTCCGGGAAACGTGCCAAATCTGCCTGCAATCCTACCTGCCTTTAACGGCAGCGGGGCCGGTGGATGATCCACCGGCCCCGCTGCTTGGGTCAGGAAAGACTACTCTGCGGACTCCAGGGAGACCTCAGCGTCGTCAGCACTTTCAGAACCCGCCTCGTCAGCCACAACGGGCGACAGGGAGAGCTTGCCGCGGTCGTCGATCTTGGTGATTTCCACCTGGATCTTCTGTCCGACGGAGACGACGTCATCGACGTTGTCCACGCGCTTGCCGCCGGCGATCTTGCGCAGCTCGGAGATGTGCAGGAGGCCGTCCTTGCCCGGGGTCAGGGAAACGAAGGCGCCGAAGGTCGTGGTCTTGACGACCGTGCCTAGGTAGCGCTCGCCGATTTCCGGGATCTGCGGGTTGGCGATGGCGTTGATCGCGGACCGTGCTGCGTCGGCAGACGGGCCGTTGGTGGCGCCAATGTAGACAGTTCCGTCGTCCTCGATCGAGATGTCGGCTCCGGTGTCTTCCTGGATCTGGTTGATCATCTTGCCCTTCGGGCCGATGACCTCGCCGATCTTGTCTACCGGGATCTTGACCGCGATGACGCGCGGCGCGAACTCGGAGAGCTCGTCCGGGGTGTCGATCGCGGAGTTCAGGACGTCCAGGATGTGCAGGCGGGCTTCGCGGGCCTGCTTCAGGGCGGCCGCCAGGACGGAGGCCGGGATGCCGTCGAGCTTGGTGTCCAGCTGTATGGCCGTGACGAACTCGGAGGTACCGGCAACCTTGAAGTCCATGTCACCGAAGGCATCTTCGGCGCCGAGGATATCGGTCAGGGCGGCGTAACGGGTCTGGCCGTCAACCTGGTCGGAGACCAGGCCCATGGCGATACCGGCAACAGCGGCCTTCAGCGGCACACCTGCGTTGAGCAGGGACAGCGTGGAGGCGCAGACGGAACCCATCGACGTCGAACCGTTGGAGCTGAGAGCCTCAGACACCTGGCGGATGGCGTAGGGGAATTCCTCGCGGCTCGGCAGCACCGGCATGATGGCGCGCTCTGCGAGGGCACCGTGGCCGATTTCGCGGCGCTTCGGGGAACCGACGCGGCCGGTCTCGCCGGTGGAGTACGGCGGGAAGTTGTAGTTGTGCATGTAGCGCTTGCGCGTCACGGGAGACAGCGAGTCGATCTGCTGTTCCATCTTGAGCATGTTCAGCGTGGTGACACCCATGATCTGGGTCTCGCCGCGCTCGAAGATGGCCGAGCCGTGGACGCGGGGCAGAACCTCAACCTCGGCGGTGAGCTGGCGGATGTCCGTCAGGCCACGGCCGTCGATGCGGATCTGGTCCTTGAGGATGCGCTGGCGCACAACCTGCTTGGTGACGGAGCGGAACGCTGCGGACAGCTCCTTCTCGCGGCCTTCGAACTGGCCGGCCAGGGAAGAGGTGACCTCGTCCTTGAGCTCGTCGGAGGCGGTGTCGCGCTCCTGCTTGTCGGCGATCTGGAAGACAGCGGCCAGTTTGTCGGCGGCAGCGGACTCCACGGCGGCGTAGACGTCGTCCTGGTAGTCCAGGAAGACCGGGAACTCGACGGTCGGCTTGGCGGCGCGGGCTGCCAGGTCGGACTGTGCTTCGCAGAGTGCCTTGATGAACGGCTTGGCAGCCTCGAGGCCCTCGGAGACAACCTCTTCGGTCGGGGCGGTGGCGCCCTGTTCCTTGATGAGGTTCCAGGAGTTGTCGGTGGCTTCGGCTTCAACCATCATGATGGCGACGTCGTCACCTGCAACACGGCCGGCAACAACCATGTTGAAGACGGCGTTCTCAAGCTGGGAGTGCTTCGGGAACGCAACCCACTGCGAGCCGTTCTCGTCAGCGACGAGGGCAACGCGGACGCCGCCGATCGGGCCGGAGAAGGGCAGGCCGGAGAGCTGGGTGGACATCGAGGAAGCGTTGATCGCGACCACGTCGTAGAGCTCGTCCGGGTTGATGGACAGCACGGTGACGACGATCTGGACCTCGTTGCGCAGGCCCTTGACGAACGCGGGGCGCAGCGGGCGGTCCATGAGGCGGCAGGCCAGGATGGCTTCCGTGGAGGGACGGCCTTCGCGGCGGAAGAACGAGCCCGGGATGCGGCCGGCGGCGTACATGCGCTCTTCGACGTCGACGGTCAGCGGGAAGAAGTCGAAACCTTCACGCGGGTGCTTGCCGGCGGTGGTTGCGGACAGCAGCGCGGTCTCTTCGTCGATGTAGACCATCGCTGCGCCGGCTGCCTGCTTGGCAAGGCGGCCGGTTTCAAAGCGGATTACACGCTTGCCGAAGCGGCCATTGTCAATGACTGCTTCTGAGAACTGGATTTCGGGACCCTCCATAGAGAGTCACCTCCGTTTCATGGTTCACGGAGCCCAGCCGCATCAACCCAGCCCAGCATCTGTCTACTGGCCTGCACTGCACCCGGTCATCGATCGAGACCCACGGGCCAAGGCTTCGTTCCTTGAAGCCGTTCCCGGGGATCACTACCGAGGACCGCGAATGCGTGATGCGGTTGATCCTCCTGTTGAGTTTTATTTGAAGGAGGCGGCCCTTCCGGTCCGGAAGGGGCCGCCCCTTAGAGCTGACTAGCGGCGCAGGCCGAGGCGCTCGATGAGCTTACGGTAGCGGGTGATGTCAGTGTTCTTGAGGTAGGTCAGCATGCGCTTGCGACGACCAACCATGGCCAGCAGACCGCGCTGGGTGTGGTAATCGTGCTTGTGCACCTTCATGTGCTCAGTGAGATCCTTGATCCGCTGAGTCAGGACTGCAACCTGGACCTCCGGCGAACCGGTGTCGCCCTCGGACGTTGCGAAATCCTGAATGATGGACTGCTTTACAGCGGCTTCAAGTGCCACGATAACTCCTAGAGATGTGCCGTGAGGCCCGAATCAGTAACTCACTGCCGGGGGTGCCGCGCCGGGTCCGCCCTCCAAGGAGAACCTTTCCCGTGCACAACAAGAGCCAGCCGCCACGGACTGCAGCCGGATCCAACCTTTAGTTTACCGGCACGCCGCTGAACTTGTCGAAACGGCGGGCCTTACGGCTGCCCGGACGCGCCGTCCGCCAGCCGTTCGCGGATGGCGGCCACGCCGCGGTACAGCTCGGCGAAGGACGTGCTCAGCGGGGACAGCCCGATCCGGATGCCTTGCGGCGCCCGGAAATCCGGAATGACATCCTGTTCCCACAGCGCCGCGGTCATCTCCCGGAACGCCGGGTGGTCCACCGTGATGTGGCTGCCGCGCAGTTCTGGATCCCGCGGCGTTGAGAGTTCAACGCCCGCCGGCGCGAGCCAGGCGTCGTGGAGTTCGACGGCGAACGCGGTCAGCAACCGCGATTTCTCCCGGACTGCGGCCATGCCCACTTCCTCCAGCAGGTCCAGGGTGCCGCGCATGGCGAGCATCCCGAAGATCGCCGGGGTCCCGCTGAGGAAGCCGCGGATTCCGGCAGCGGCCTCATAGCCGGGCCCCATCTCGAAGGCGTCCTTGCGGCCCATCCAGCCCCAGATCGGCTGCTGCAGGCCCGGCAGGTGCCGGGCGTTCACGTAGGCGAAGGCGGGCGAGCCCGGTCCCCCRTTGAGGTACTTGTAGGTGCAGCCGGCGGCAAAGTCGACGTCGGCAGYGTCCAGGGCGATTTCCACCGAACCGGCGGAATGGCACAGGTCCCACACCACCAGGGCGCCGGCGTCGTGGATGGCGGCGGTGATCGCGGGAAGGTCCGCGAGGAACCCTGACCGGTAGGCGATCTGGCTGAGGACGACGACGGCGGTGGCCGGGCCGGTGGCGGCCCGGACCTGCTCGACGGTGACGCCGGAGGCGGGGTCGGCGTCGATCCAGCGCAGCGTGAGGCCCTCTTCGCGGGCGATGCCCTCGACGAGGTAGCGGTCGGTGGGGAAATTGTCCGTGTCCAGGACGATTTCGGTGCGGGCCGGGTCCGTCACCGCGGCGAGGGCGGCGCGGATCAGTTTGTAGAGCACCACGGTGGTGGAGTCGGCGATGATGGTCTGCCCCGGAGCGGCGCCGAGGACGGCCCTGCCGAGCTGGTCACCGATGGCCTGCGGGAGTTCCAGCCATTCCTCGTCCCAGCCGCGGATCAGCCTCCCGCCCCAGCTGTCCTGGATGAAGGTGCCGACATCGGTGACGGTGCGCTTGAGCGGCCGCCCGAGGGAGTTTCCGTCCAGATAGGACAGCTCCGTGTCCGAGCCGATGAAGTGGTCCCGGTAGGCGGCCAGCGGATCGGCGGCGTCGAGTTCCCGGGCGCGCTGCAGCAGGGCGTCGGTGTTGTTGTTGTTGTTGTTGTTTTCGGCGGTGCCTGCCGTCTGCGGGGTCAGCGCGCTCACTGGCCGATCTCCGTCCGGACTGCGAAAAGCTCGGGGAAGAAGGTCAGCTCGAGTGCCTTCTGCAGGAAGGCAGCGCCGTTGGAGCCGCCGGTGCCGGACTTCATGCCGATGGTGCGTTGCACCGTGCGCAGGTGCCGGAAGCGCCAGAGCTGGAAGTTGTCCTCGAGGTCCACGAGTTCCTCGCAGGCTTCGTAGGCGCCCCAGTTGTCGGCCGCGTTCTCATAAATGTACTTGAACACCGGCACCAGTTCGGCGCAGAACTCGTGCGCCTGGGTGACGTCCCGCTCCAGCAGCGACGCGGGAACGTCGAAGCCCTGGCGTTTGAGGTAGGCGAGGAAGTCGTCGTAGATGCTCGGGGATTCGAGGAGCTCCAACAGCATGGCGTGGGCCTCGGGGTCGGATTCGAACACCGGCAGCATCTTGCGGTTCTTGTTGCCGAGCAGGAACTCGACCGCGCGGTACTGGCTGGACTGGAAGCCCGACGAATTGCCCAGGAAGCCACGGAACTGTGAGTACTCGGTGGGTGTGAGGGTGGCCAGCACGGACCACTGCTCGGTGAGGGTCTTCTGGATGTGCTTGACCCGCGCGATGGCCTTCAGGGCGGACCCGAGGTCGTCGGAGCGGAGCCAGGCGGCGGCGCTGCGGAGCTCGTGCAGGACCAGCTTGAGCCACAGTTCCGTGGTCTGGTGCTGGATGATGAACAGCATCTCGTCGTGGTGCTCCGGGGTGCTGACCGGCTGCTGGGCGCTCAGCAGGGTCGGCAGCTGCAGGTAGGACGCGTAGCTCATCCGGGAACTGAAGTCGCGGACAATTTCCTTGTCCAGCTCCCTTGTATTCTTCTCAATGGTCACAGTCTTGCCTTCCTTGCCAAATGGCTGTGAATCTCTGCGCGGACCGGCCTGCGAACCCGGCCGTTGAATCATCTCAGCGGTGACGCCCAACGGTTTGGTACAGCGGTCCAGCTATGGGGCCCGGCCCCGCGGTTTAGCGCGCGAACAGGATGTTGTGGGCCTGGACCACGTCCAGGCGCATCTGGTCCACCAACGCCTCAGGGCCACGGTACGCCACCATCCCCCGCAGCCGGGCGACGAATTCCACGACTACTGTCTGGCCGTACAGATCGAAGTCCTCGACCGCCTCTTCCGGGCGGTCGATCACGTGGGCTTCCACCTGCCGGCTGACGCCGTAGAACGTGGGGTTGGAGCCGACGGAGATGGCGGCGGGCCATCGCGTGCCAGCCGCGTCCACGAGCCAGCCGGCATAGATGCCGTCCGCCGGGATGTAGCCGCTGGCGTCGGCGGCGAGGTTGGCGGTCGGGAAGCCGAGGTCGCGGCCGCGCGCGGCGCCGTGGACCACCTCTCCGCGCATCCGGTGGGCCCGGCCCAGGACGGCGGCGGCAGTGGCGACGTCGCCCTCCCGCAGTGCCTCGCGCACCCACGTGGAGGAACAGCGGCGGTCCTTGCCGCCGTCGTCGTGCAGTTCACCGTGGATGGGAAAGCCTTCGGAGCCGAACTCGCTGATCACCAGCACTTCGAAGCCGAGCTTCTTGCCGAGTTCCTGCATGGTCTCCAGGTCGCCGGAGTTGCCCCGGCCGAACCGGGCGTCGTGGCCGATCACCACGTGGCTTGCCTTGAGGCTGCCGACCAGGACGTCGGCGACGAATTCTTCGGGAGTGAGGCTGGCCAGTTCAAGGGAGTACTTCATTACGAGCACGGCGTCGAGGCCCAGCTCGCCGAGAGCCGCCAGTTTGTCTTCCAGGCCCATGATCAGTTCGGGGGCGGATTCGGGGCGGTGGACCTGCGCGGGGTGCGGGTCGAAGGTGATGGCGACGGCCCGGGCGTGGTTCAGGCGGGCGACCCGGATGAGCTGCGAGAGCACCTGCTGGTGTCCCCGGTGCACACCGTCGAAGTTGCCAAAGGTAACGACGGAGGGACCAAAGTCCGCTGGGACTTCGGACGGATCGTTCCAGATGTGGACCATCAACCTCGCCTTTTTGCTTCCTGCCATGTGCTCTTCCGGCGAACCCAGTCGGCCCCGGAACTCTCCTAGATTACCCGCAATCGCGGCCTGCCCCCGACGGGCGCTGCCCGGCCCCGGCAGCGTCCTTTCGCGTCGGGGACAGCCGGACTACGATGCAAGGGCAACCGTCCGACGGCGTCTGTGCAGGCGCCGCTTCCAGCGAGGCCGCACTGAGCTGCGGCTGAAGGAGTACCCATGAGCGAGCTCCAAGACATCCTGCGGCAGATTCCGATGGACCAGATTGCCGGACTGCTCGGCACCGACCGGCAGACCGCCCAGACCGCTGTGGAGGCAGCCGTGCCCACGCTGCTGGCCGGTATGCAGAACAACGCGCAGGCCTCCGACGGCGCCGCCTCGCTGGAGTCAGCGCTCAGCCAGCACCAGGACGGGCTGTTGGAGGGCGGGGTGGATGTCTCTCAAGTGGATACAGCGGACGGCGAGAAGATCGTGAGCCACGTCTTCGGCGGGCAGCAGGACCAGGTGGCAAGCCAACTGGCCGGGACGTCCCAGTTGGGCGGCGTGGGCGGCGGCGTGGGTGGCGACCTGATCAAGAAGCTGCTGCCGATCCTGGCCCCGATCGTGATGTCCTACCTCGCCAACAAGGTCCTCGGCGGCCGTGGGCAGTCGTCCGGGGCTGGGGCTGGGGGCGCCGGTGAGGCCGGGGCGGGTGGCATTGACCTCGGCGGAATTCTGGGCGGGATCCTGGGCGGCGGCGCTGCTGCCGGCGGCGCCGGCGGGATGGGCGGGCTCGGAGACCTGCTGGGCGGGCTGTTCGGCGGGGGCCAGCCGTCCTCGCAGGCGGCCGTTCCGGACGCCGGACAGGATTCGCCGCTGGAGCCTCCGGCCTACCCGCAGGGCCAGCCGACTGGCGACGCGCCGCCCCGGTGAGGTGATCGACGTCGACCTCCCCGAGAGCCAGCCGGCGGAGCGTAAGAATGAGGACGAGGGCCCTGACGGATTCGGCGGGATCCTGGGCGGTCTGTTCGGCAAGAAGTAGGGCGGGCACTGGGCGTCAGTCGCCGAGCAGTCACGGCGGCGTCGGTCGCGGTCGCCGGGCGGTCGCCTGGCGGTCACGGCGGCGCCGGTCGCGGGCAGCCGCCGGCCGATCGCGGGCGGTCGCCGGGCTGATACCTGGCCCGGGCCACGGTTCCTGTGCACGCTCCGTGAGGTGACAGGGCTGGTAGGGTCGTCCCCATCCGCGCCGGGGATCTCCGGCGGCGAACGATGTTGGGGGACATCATTTTGGGATACAAAGCTGGAGCACGGCGCCTTGGCGCCGTTGGTGTGATTCTTGCGGCCGGGGTGTCGCTGAGCGCCTGCGGCGGCTCGGCTAAAGCAGCCGGAACTCTGCCGGAGTCCACACCCACGTCCACGACGGCGTCGTCGGAATCGGCCGTGGGCGGCTATGAAGGCTGGTGGAACGCAACGCCGGCCAGCGGCAACACTGCGGGCCTCCCCCAGGAAACAGTGTCCATCAACACCCGGACCAACAAGGTAGTGGATGCCTTCAGCCGGAAGATCAACGACACCGGGCGGGCGACCCTGATTCCGGATGTTCCTTACACCGTCGTTCCCGACCCGTCCTGGCCTGCAGACTCCGTGATCATCATCGATACGGCCACAAACAAGGTGATCGAGGACTTCCGCGTCGATCTCAACGGTAACCCTCTGCTCTAGCTGTACCCGGCCGCTTCGGGCGCACCGCCGGGGCTGACGCGTGCGGCGCCGGGGACCTTCCTCGCAGTGGCGCCGCTGCCCGCCCGGTAGTTGCGCCAGTGCAGCAGCACGGCTGCCAGAATCAGTGGAACGTGGATGCCCGGGAGGTTCTTGGCAAGCCACCGCGGCAGGTAGATATCGGTGACAGAGCCCGTCTCGTCGCCCAGGTCCTTGGCCACGGCGGTCAGCGGGCAGTGAAAACCGTTGGCGGCAAAGACGAGGGTCTCGGCGGTCACGACGCCGGCTGCCAGACCCACTCTCCGGTCGGTGCGGCCGCGGGCACCGGCATACAGGACGTAGACCATGCAGGCCTCAATGGTGAACCACGCAAAGGTGTGGAATGCTTTCACGGCCCTTAGCAGGGAAGCTCGTTCATCCTCCGGCAGGCCGCGTGGAGCCTTGAGTCCAGCCATGAATCCAGCGTAGCCACCCTCCGCCGTCGTGCGGTCAGAGGCTTTCGGCCCGCCCGGCACCCGCAGACTCGGCGGGCCACTGCTCCGGCAACTGCGCGAGCCACGCGTCAAGCTGCCGGGGATGGCGGAAGAGGATCGCCGGCGGCATATCGGCGTTGACCTCGAGGCCCCGCATGACCTGCCGCTTCCTAGCGAACGACCGGAAATGCCAGCGGATAATCGAGTCTTCGGCGAAGAGCCGGGCCACGGTTTCGGAATTGCCGTTGCAGACGGGTTCGCGGGTCCAAGCCCGCCGGAGCGAGCGGCGGACCAGCCTGGTCAGCGAGAGCCAACGCGGATAATCCAGGCCGACGACGAGCTCCGCCCGCGGCAGCACAACGTCCCGCCAGACCCCGTAGGCGCTGTCCAGCACCCAGCGGTCCTTGGACGCAATCGCGGCGGCGATGTCCCTCTGCTCCTCGACAGTGCGCTGCTGCCACCCGGGCAGCCAGCCGATGTCATCGTCCGCCGAGAATTCAGGCAGTCCCGTGGCCTGCGCGTAGGCGCGGGCGGCGGACGACTTGCCGCTGCCCGTCACGCCGTAGAAGAGGACCCGGGAAGGTGCGGCCTGGGTTGGTTTGGAGGCAGTGGGAGCGCCAACGGCCGCGGGAGCACCAACTTCCTCAGGGGCGTCAACGGCCGCGAGAGCGTCAGCTTCCCCGGGAGCGTCAAACGCCGCGGGAGCGTCAGCAGCCACCGGGGCATCAAACGCCGCGGGAACGTTAGCTTCCCCGGGAACGTCAGCTTCCCCGGGAGCGTCAGCAGCCACCGGGGCGTCAAACGCCGCGGGAGCGTCAGCTTCCCCGGGAGCGGCAGCTTCCCTGGGGGTTGCCAGTGGTTTGAGATACATTTCAGCCGTTTCCGTGGCGACATTTCGGTAGCCTGCCGAATCCAGATATTCATACGAATGAGTCGAGACGTCGCCGGTGGCCCGGTAGCCAAGGTCCTCGTAGAGATTCCGGGCTGCTGTATTGCCGGGCTCGACACCGAGGATGACGCCGCTGCGTCCTGCCAGCCTCGCCTGTTCCTCGAGCCAGAGGCAAAGCGCCCGGCCGATCCCCGCTCTCCTGCTCCCGGAATACACGAAGAGATTCTTGAGCTCAGGGACTGGTCCGGCACAAAAATCCAGCACCGCCCCGCCGTGCGGGGTCTCTCCGGTCCACGCCGTGGCATAGATCAGATCCCCGGCAGTCTGACGGTCCAGGAAGCCTGCGGCGATCCTCGCGTTCGGAGGTTCGTGCAGGTCCAGCGCCGCAAGATCGGCCGCCGTGCACCGGCGGATACTCACGGCGGCGTTCACGGATGTGTTCATGGTTCGTCCCCCTGGATTTGGCGCCACGCAGGCCCGGCCCCGTCTAGCGCATCGGCGATACGCTAGCACCTTCCGCCCGGGTTGTCGGGAATGCCTGTGTGCGACACTGATCCGATGCCAGAGTTCACGGTCCTTGCCGGTCCACCTGATTCCGATTCCGAGGTGCTGTCGCTGTACGAGTCCGTGGGCTGGACCGCCTACACCCGGGAACCCGATGTGCTCGTCAGCGCAATCCGGGGATCTTCCTTCGTTGTCACGGTCCGGGCTCCCGACGGCGGGCTGGTTGGGCTGGCCCGTGCGGTCTCGGACGACGCGACGATCTGTTACGTGCAGGACATCCTGGTGGATCCGGCATTCCAGAAATCCGGTGCCGGCCGCGCGCTGCTGGAAGCTGTGCGGGCGCGTTACGGGCACGTCCGGCAAATGGTGCTGCTCACGGACAACGAGCCCGGACAGCGCGCCTTCTATGAGGCCCTCGGCTTCATCGAGGGCTCCGATTTCCGCCCCGAACCGATAAGAGTCTTTGCGCAGTTCCGCTAGTCCAGGTTGAGCCCGCCGCCCGCGTTCGTCCTCCCCGTGCACGAATCAGCTCTCCCGTAGACCGCGGTTGCCACGACGGATATGTTCTGGGCATGCGAAGACCTTGGCAAGCGGCGAGCGTGGGACTTCTGACGTGCGGCCTGGTGGGTGGTTGCGCTCTGCTGCCCACAACGTCCGAGACTTGCGTCGATTGGATCCACTTCGGGACGCCTCAGGCGCAGGTCGATCAGGCTGCCCTCGTCCTGATCGGCAAGCCCGTTCGGGTGGACGGCGAGACACTCATCTACGGCTACAAGGCGAACGACCATGTCCTGGAGGTCGAGACCGTCCTCAAAGGTGATCCCGGTCCAGCACCGGTCCGCATCGCATCCACGCCGGTGACGTGCTCCGCAGGAGTTTCCTAACCGGACGGCGATCGGCTTCGGCGGAGCCAGCGGATGCTGATTTACGCCGGCAAGCACGAGAACGGCTGGCTGACCCAAAGTCCGGCGCAGGGTGCGGTTCCATTCGGCGTCGGCGAGCCGCTCCCCTTCAGAGCCTCCACCCCAACTGGCTGACACCGCCCGACTGTTTCTCGCACCGACGGCCTCACTCAAGCCGGAAGAACCGGTTCCGCCGCGGCACCTGGCTCGGATCAACGTGCGGTGGCGGGACAACCCATGGAACGCCGCTTCGCAGCTGAATGGTCCACTGCTCTTTGTGTATCAAGTGGTGGTGATGCGAGCAGAGCAGCGCTCCGTTGCCGGTCCCGGTGCTCCCGCCGCGGGACCAATAGTCGATGTGGTGGGCCTCGCACCAGGGCGCCGGGATGGTGCACTGGGGAAAGACGCAGCCCCGGTCACGCGCCGTGATGGCCTTACGGATGTGCGGCGGGAAGACCCGCGACGTGCGGCCGATGTCGAGGATCCGGCCTTGTCCGCCCAGCACAATAGGGATGAGGTCGGCGTCGCAGGCGATCTTGCGCACTGTCGAGGCGGTGACAGGGCCGGTGAACATCAGCGTTCCTACGTTGGAGCCCGGACCGCGGGCTTCCGCCTCGGTTCCTCCGACCCGTTCCAGCAGGTCGCGGTAGTCAATGGTGACCATTACCTGCGGACGCAAGCCTCCCGCGGCCGGCAGGTCTCCGGCTGCGAGGGCTGCCTTGCAGGCTCCGACAAGGCCGTCAAGGAGCCGCTGGGGCCGGGTGCGCTGATCCAGACGTTCGGCTGGGGCGGCCTCAGCAGCGCTGTCGACGGCGGCATCAGCTTCGGCATCGTACCGGGCATCGGTCCCGGTTGCGGCGGCGGCGTCCGCGTATCCGGCATCGGTCCCGGTTGCGGCGGCGGCGTCCGTATCGGCGGCGGCATCGGACCCGGTTGAGGCAGCGGCCGCCGCGTCCGAGCCCGCGTCGGAACGGGATAGGGCGCCGGTCCGCGGGTTGGTGGCTACGTTCATGACCGTGACCAACTGTTCGAGCTGGTCTGTTGTGGCGAAGATTTCCACGTGGTGCAGTCCACGACGTGCCCGTCGGATGAAGGCGCCCTGGCGCTGGCGCAACTCCTGCTCGCTGGGTTCCGCGCCGTCCTGGTCTAAGGCGTCCGTCCAGCGCTGGGACATCCTGGTCAGGAAGTCCTGGTCGTTCTCTACCGCTGTCCGGGTTATGGCATGCTCCATGCTGGCTATTGCTTCGGGTGGGCACACATGCCGGACCCGTTCCAGGGACAGGCAGATGATCGACGCTGCACGTGAGGCGATGTCCCCGGCGGCAACACCCGCGGCGAGTTCTTCCCTCGCGGCAGGCAGGGGCTGGCCTGACATGCCGGTGCGCGGCAGAACATCCGCGGCAAGGGCGAGGCGGCGCCTGGCTTCCACGGAGCTGATCCGCAGCCGCGCCCGCAGGAATTCTGCGGTGTTCCGGTATCCGTCGTCCACCCATCCCGGCGAAGGATCCATGACTTCCTGCTCGTTCCAGGTCGAGTCCGGCGCGACTCCCGCAGGCTTGCCCGGTGCGGTGTTCCAGCCCGTCAACCAGCCGGCGGGCGCGTCCGTACCAAACGTCGCAGCGGCGGTCCTCGCTCCGGCAGCTGCCTGGCTCCGGGTCCGGTCGACCGCCCCAGCGGCCACAAGCTGCAGGAAGTCGGCCACGCGCGACAGCTCCTCCACGCGGCCGGCAAAGTCCGCGGCTTCGGTCACCCCGAACAGCGCTGCATCCGGCAGGGCCGTCGCGGTGCAAGAGCGCAGCAGGGCAAGGGCAGTCTCCAGAGCGCGGTCCACGGCAACCGCCTCGCGTGGAAGGATCACATCTTCACTGGCTGTCACGGCCGAGTCCTTCCTTGAGGCTGCAACGTTCCGGGAGGCCGGAACTGGCAGTTATTCCAATAGATATTCGCGTGATCAGAAGCTGCCATCACCGGGCTCCGGTGCGTGATCCGCTGCCCTGGCTCGTGGGGCTACTCCCAATGATTCCCGGTTCCAGCGCTGGTGACTGCAGTTAATTCCCCTATGTGGATAACTCAATGGATGGACCTGGATTTTCCGCTGCGAACCCCGACCGGAGCGGCGGCGCAGATGTCGATAGGCCTGGATTCGGCAAGCAATGCGGGCTGAGCGACCAGCGCCGACCCCGGAACGCCGGACTGCCATCCATCCCTCTCAACCGGGAGGGCACCGGAGGTCCCGGGACAATCCAACGCCTCTCGGAATTGCCTCCACTTCTATTCGAAGGAGGCCTTCGACACATGGGTGGATGATTTGTGGGAAGAACCATCGCACGCCGAAATCAGGAATCCGCCCGCTGCTGGCGGACGGCCGCCGCCGCGCCCACCCCGCGCGCGACCCGTTTGATGGCCAGTCCCGCGGGGTCACACTTCTCCAAGGACGAGCAGTGCCCGTGGCACACTGAGGGCATGGACAGCTCTGTTGCCCCGACCTCCAGCGCGGCCCTACCCGACGACGCGCTCCCCCAAACCTCTCGACCCGGCGCAGCTCATTCCACGGAGCTTCCTGTGGAGCTGCGCCGTCCCCTCGGTCCCCGTGACCCCGGTGATGCCTGGGTCGAGGGCGACCGCGGACGGTTCTGGGGGCGCTTCGGCTCGGCGGGGCTGCTGGTTCACGACCCCAGGAAGGGCATTTTGCTGCAGCACCGTGCCCTGTGGAGCGATCAGGGCGGCACCTGGGGACTCCCCGGCGGCGCCCTGCACCAAGGCGAAGAAGCGGTCCACGGCGCCTTGCGCGAGGCGAAGGAAGAAGCTGCCGTCCCGCCGGAAAACGTCCGGGTCTTGTTCACGTCGGTGTTCGACGTCGGCTACTGGACCTACACGACTGTCGCCGTCGAAGTTGTGGAAGCGTTCGACCCGGAAATCAGCGACCCGGAAAGCCTGGAGTTGCAGTGGGTTCCGGTGGAGCACGTCGCCGGCAAGGAGCTGCACCCCGGTTTCGGCGCGGCCTGGCCGGGCCTTCGCCGCAGACTCACCGGGTCTGACGCCGGGACGGACTGAGCCCAAACATCCGCCCGGGCGGCAGCGAGGGAAAGCGGGCATTCCGCACAGGAATCATCCGTCCTAAGGTTCCGGTATGACCACCGAAAATCACGCCCCGCCTCCCGTCCGGCAACTGCGCCTCGTCGTCGAAACAGAGGACTTCGACGCCGCCCAGACCTTCTACCGGGATGTCCTCGGACTCGTGGAACGTGAGGTGGTCCCCAGCGAGGGGGACGCACGCACCACGATCCTGGACGCGGGCCGGGCCACTCTGGAGCTCTCCAACCCCGCGCAGGTCAAATACATCGACCAGGTGGAAGCTGACGGTCAGCCGAGCGCCCGGATCCGGGTTGCCTTCGAAGTTGACGACGCGGCATCAGCGGCACGGGACCTCGTGGAAGCAGGCGGCACACTGATCGCGAAGCCGCGGGAAACACCGTGGCGCTCGCTGAACGCACGGCTGAAAGGCCCTGCCGGGCTCCAAATCACGCTGTTCCAGGAACTGGACCAGCTCGCGGACGAGCGTGCGGACGAGGACGCTTAGGCCTGCTTCGGGGCGGGACGACGGCGGTACAGCCAGATCAGGCCCAGGATCGGCAGCAGCAGCGGGATGAACGCATAACCGCGGCCGAACAAGGACCAGACGGTCTCATGCGGGAAGTTCACGGAGTCGAACACGCTGAGCGCCCCGACCACCAGCACGCCCACGAGTTCCACGAGCACAGCCGCGACGGACACCTTGAACCATGTGCGGCCGGACTTCGCGAGGGACACTGTCGCCACGAGATAGACGACGGCGGCGAACGCCGACAGCAGGTAGGCCAGGGGGGCTTCGGAGAACTTGGTGAGGATCTGGTATCCCGCCCGCGCTGTCGCCGAGATCGCGAACACGGCGTAGACGGCGATCAGGAGCCGGCCGGGGCCGGTGTTGCGCGTGTCCCGCGCCGCCGAAGCGCTTGCCGGAGTCGCGGCCGGGCCAGAACCGACAGTTCCGGAACCGGCCGTGCCGGAACTGGCGGCGTTGGCGCCGACCGCTCCGGAACCGGCGGTGTCGGAACCGGCAGTGTCGGAACCGGCGGCGTTGGCGCCGACAGTTCCGGACCCGGCAGCGTCGGAACCGACAGTTCCGGACCCGGAGACGTTGGCGGCGCCAGGGACGCCGGCAGAGCCGTTGTCCGGCGCAACCGCTCCCGGCGTCGTTCCGATGTCCTCGTTCGAAGGTTTCGCCGTCACGTTCTTTGCCTCTTCCACGTCAGTACCAAATCTGATTCATCCGGGCCGCCATCACCAGGGCGGTGACGCCGACGGCGGCCAGCACGAAGTTGCTCCACCGGGTGCGTTCCAGGATGGCCCAGTACACCGCCCCGACCGGCAGCAGCAGCGCGGTCAACAGGTAGCCCCAGAACTCCCACGGCTCCCCCGCGATCTGCTCCCCGGCCGCGACCCGCACGATTGAACCGACGAGGTACACCAGCAGTGACAGTTCGACGGCGGCCACCGAGAGGATGGTTGTGTCGTTCGGCGCCTTCTTAAGGATGCCCGCGGCCAGGCAGATGACGGTGGAGACCAGCCCGACCACCAAAATGATGTAAAAATACGCGTCCACTACTGCCCGGCCTGCTGTTCCGCTGTCGGGGGTTTCGGAGCGCGCTTCTCGTTGTCCGGCGCGAAGACCAGCACCGGTTTGGCGTAGCTGCCCTTGTCAGCGAGCAGCGCCACAAGAGTCCCGTCCGGGGCGAAGCCGGCGGCCGGATTCTCCGGCGTGGCTGCACCGGGAGTCCCCGCGGCCGCGCCGGCGGCGATCCTGCGGCCGAAGGAAATCTCCGTGGTCTCTTCGTCGCTGAGTTCTCGGTTGGGCATCAGCGCCCGGGCGGCCTGGGACATTTCCAGCACGTCCAGCTCTTCGGCGAGCTGTTCGAGGGTGTGGGCCTGGTCAATCGTGTAAGGGCCCACCTGGGTCCGGCGCAGCGCCGTCAGGTGGCCGCCGACGCCGAGCGCCTCGCCAAGGTCGCGGGCTAGCGCCCGGATATACGTGCCCGAAGAGCACTCCACGGTGACATCCACATCGAGGACATCCACGTCCAGTGCCTCACCGCCGCGCTCCGGACGGAGCCCGTGCACCTCGAAGCGGTGGATGGTGACCGGCCGGGCGGCCAGCTTGACCTCTTCGCCGGACCGGACCCGCGCATAGGCGCGCTCGCCGTTGACCTTGATGGCGCTGACGCTGCTGGGAACCTGTTCGATCTCCCCGGTCAGGGCCGCGACGCCGGCGCGCACCGCTTCCTCGGTGACCGAGGCGGCGCTGCGGGTGGCCGTGACCTCGCCCTCGGCGTCGTCGGTGACAGTTGATTCGCCCAGGCGGATGGTGGCCGTATAGGTCTTTGAGGTGCCCACGATGTAGGTGAGCAGCCGGGTGGCCTTGTTGATGCCCACCACAAGGACGCCCGTGGCCATGGGGTCCAGCGTTCCGGCGTGGCCCACCTTTCGGGTACCGGCGAGCCGCCGCATCCGTCCAACCACATCGTGGCTGGTCCAGCCTTGCGGCTTGTCCACTATTACCAGTCCAGAAAGCACGCTCCCCAGTATATCTGCGCCGGAGCCGCCCCCTGCGCGGGGGCCGCGCACGTCCCCCGCCGCCGCTGGCCACGGCGGCTAGGATGGCAGACATGCCCGAGCTTGCCGCCCACGTCCGCGACGTCCCCATCAACCAGATCCGCGAGATCACCGAAGCCGCCTGGGGAACTCCCGGCGCCATCGTCCTGAGCATCGGGGAACCGGGGTTCGCCGTCCCCCGCCACATCCTCGAGGCCGGGATGGCCTGCCTGGACCGCGACGAAACGAACTACACCCCCAACGCGGGCATCCCGGCCCTGCGCGAGGCGTTCGCCGCGAGGTTCCGCGAGCACAATGCGACGCCGGTCGGGGCGGACCGCGTGTACGTCGTCGACGGCGCCCAGCAGGGCCTGCACTTCGCGATGAGCCTGCTGCTCTCCCCCGGCGACGAAATCCTGATCCCCAATCCGGGCTATCCCACGTTCGCCATGACCAGCAGCCTGCTCCACGCCGTCCCGGTGCAGTATCCGCTCTACCCCGGGCACGACTTCCAGCCCCGGATCGCGGACATCGAGGAGCTCATCACCCCGCGGACCAAGGTGCTGATCCTCAACTCGCCGTCCAACCCGCTGGGCGCCGTCCTGGGCGAGGAGCTCACTCGCAGCCTCGTTGAACTGGCCGTCCGCCACGATCTGTGGATCATCTCCGACGAATGCTACGAGGCGTTCACCTACGACGTTCCGCATGTGAGCCCGGCCCGCTTCGACAGCGACGTCCCCGGCGAAGCCCGCGTGTTCACCTCGCTCACGCTCTCCAAGACCTACGGCCTCACCGGCCTGCGCATCGGTGCCCTGATCTGCCCGCCGGGCCTGGAGCAGAAGATGAACAACGTGATGGAGGCGATTGTCTCCTGTGTCGCCTCGCCTTCGCAGTACGCGGCGCTGGCCGCGCTCACGGGCCCGCAGGACTATGTCAGCCACGCCCACGCGCACTATCGGGCCAACCGGGACGCCGCCTCTGCGGTGTTGGAGTCCAAGGGGATCCCGTTCCTCACGGCGCAGGGCGCCTTTTACCTCTGGGCCGATGTGTCCCACGTCAGCGGCGGGGACGTCCGCTCGTGGGTCCGCCGCTTCCTGGCCGACTCCGGGGTGGCTTTCGCCCCCGGCACCGCGTTCGGCTCGATCGGCGAGGGCTGGATCCGGATTGCGCTGTGCAGCAGCCAGGCTGAGCTGGTGGAAGGCCTCGGCCGGCTCCCGGCCCGGCTGGCCTGAGGCCGGGGACCGGCGGGCCCCAGTCCCCTACCGCCGGGGGCCCGCAGCGCCTACCCTGAGCGCAACGCGTGCGCTTCGCGTGCCGTCCCGGGACATGCCGGGACTGGAGTTTCCGGGTTCGGTCAGAGAGGTTCATATGTGGTGGCAGGACTTGTTATGGGGCATCTGGAACGGGCTCACTGCGTGGATCGTGCTGATCGTCCACGTCTTCGGGCAGTGGAGCGAGTTCCCGTTCTACAACTCGGCCCGCGCGGGCAACTGGTACGACTTCGGCTTCCTGTTGGGCGTGGGCTCGCCGTTCCTGGGCGGCCTGGGAGCCCGGGGAGCGCGGAGCAAGCGCCGCTGAAGGCACCGCCTCCAGGCCCGCAGCGCGTCACAGCATGATCTCGTCCTCCGGCGCCACGTGCGCCAGATGCGCCGCGGCGGGCGCGTGTGAGAAGGACATCGTGACGACGAAGTGGGCCTCGGAGCAGTTCTGCGCGATGATTGCCCCGGCCTGACCGGCCAGCTTCACGCCGAACTGAACCTCCAGGCGCTCCGCACCGACTTCCTTCAGGACCTCCGCCGCCGCGGTGGCCGCCGGCCGGACGGCGGAAAGGGCATCTTCAAGCCGCCGCCCGGCGTCCGTGATCCCCTGTTCGTTCCGTGCAGGCCGTTCGACGCCGAAGCTGTTGTCCGCGGCTTCGACCAGCACGGTCCCGGAACCCACTTCATAGCGCAGTATTTCCGTCATAGCTCCTCCTTCTCGCCATCTCACCGTCTCCGTACCGTTGGGTCAGTCACGGGCGGCCCGGCGCCAGCGCGCCGTCGAGCCATTGGCGCAGGGCCGCCGCCGGCGGAGCGCCCGTCTGGCGGGCCACAACTTTGCCGTCCCTGATCAGCATCATGGTCGGTATGGCCTGGATGTCGAAGCGCTGTGAGAGCGCCGGTGATTTGTCGACGTCGACCTTGACGAGTTTGACCCGGCCGGCGCGTTCCTGGGCCAGCTTGTCGAGCACGGGGCTGACCATGCGGCAAGGTCCGCACCAGGCGGCCCAGAAGTCGATCAGGGCGGGAGTCGAGGACTGCTCGGCGACGACCGCGAAGTCGGCATCGCCGGCGTCGACGATCCAGGGCAGGTCCTGGCGGCAGTTGCCGCAGCGCGGGTGGCCGGCCGCCGCCGCGGGAATCCGGTTGGTCTTCCCGCAATGGGGGCACTTGATCAGGCTGGAGGCCACGGCCCGCCGCTTTCCCGAGTCCCCGCAGTCATGGTTCCATGGGACGCCCCTGCGCAGGGCGGGCATAGGGTCCAAAGTCCCCGGCTGCCCGCTGGCGCCGCCTCAGTACTCGATGCGGTCCGGGTTGTTGCGCCAGGCCTGGAAGGGAGCGTCCGACGCCGGGACAGCCGTTTGGAGCACCGGCATCAGGTCCGGCCTGGTCCCGTCGAAATACTCATAGAACAGCGCGTCGTCGAAGCCGGCGGCGGCGGCCGCGTGGCGGTCGGCGGCGAAGTAGACCGTGCCCACACGGGCCCAGAGGGCCGCGGCGAGGCACAGCGGGCACGGTTCACAGCTGGCATACAGCACGGCGCCGCTGAGGTCGAAGTTGGCGGACGCCGCCGCTGCCGTGCGGATGGCCACCACTTCGGCGTGCGCCGTGGGATCGTTGTCCCGCGTGACCCGGTTGACGCCCTCATGGATGCGCCCGTCGGCAGTGACCACCAGCGCCCCGAACGGTCCGCCGCCCGCAGCCACACTCCCTGCGGCGAGCCGGATCGCCTGATCCAGGAAGCGATTGATGTCCGGAGCTGAGGGAGGCGTGGCCATGGTCCGATCATAGCCAGCAACACCGTCGGTTGGGGGCGACCCTGGCTCGCCGAGGGGCCATCGACTTTGCGCCGCCGAGGGCCTAATATCCGCTTTAGGGGGCCGCCGTGAATTCTCCGGCCGCCAAAGTACCGGTCTCAGTGGTCTCAACGATGTGGATACTTCATCACTCGCCACGGGAGCCAACCATGAGAAAGAGTTTGTCATTGCTAGCCACGGCCGCCACGGCAGCCGTGTTCCTCTCGACAGGGACGGCCGCCGGCGCAGCCCCTGGAGGGAATGCCGGCGGAAATACCGCCGGGAACAGCGGCGGTAAGGAACCCGTTGTGCTCACCGGCGGGCTGGTGGGTCCGCTCCACCTCAGTGCCGGGCGCCACGGCTCCGTGACGGTGAGCGAGTCCTTCGCCGGCCGGCTGACCAGGGTCGACTCCGCGGGGAGCCAGCAAGTTCTCTACGAAAACCCTGACTGGAGCGTGGCGGGCAACGCCCAGCGGGACGGTTCGGTGTATTTCCTGGAGAGCCAGGGCGCCGGTCCCGACCCTGCCGAGCTGGCCGGCCACATCCGAATCATCGACGAAGAAGGCCACCAGCGGACCCTCGGCGATTTTGCCGCTTTGGAGACGGAGCACAACGCCGACCAGACAAACCGGTACGGCTTCCGGAGTCTGCCGGACGGCTGCGCGGCGCAACTACCCGCAGACATGCCCGAGACCTACAAGGGTGAAATTGATTCGCACCCGTACGGCATCGCCCTCACCGAGGAAACCATCTACGTCGCGGACGCCGGCGCCAACAGTGTGGTCTCCGTCGACGCCGGGAACGGCAAGACCAAGACCGTCGCGGTACTCCCGCCGCGGCCCTACAAGATCACCGCGGATGCTGCCGCTTCCAATGGCCTGCCGGACTGTGTCGTGGGATCGACGTACGACTTCGAGCCCGTCCCGACCGATGTCGCCGTCGGGCATGACGGCTGGCTGTACGTCACCACGCTCCCGGGAGGACCGGAGGATCCGGCGCTCGGCGCCCGCGGCGCGATCTTCAAGGTGAGCCCGGACGGGGACGAGGTTGAGCTCGTGGCCGAGGACATCATGTCGCCCACGGGACTCGCCCTGGCCGACAACGGCGACATGTACGTTGCCTCGCTCTTCGGCGACGGCGTCCTGAGGATCGACCCGGACTCGGGCGACCAGACAGTGGTACTCGCTGCCGGTTCCACCGCCGACGTGGACCTCCGCGGAAACACCGTCTACGCCACCGCCAACGCACTGCCCGGACCCGATGGCCCGCCCGACGGCCAGGTCGTGTATGTGGAGCTGCACAGCCACTGATCGACCCTGAAGCCAGACAGAAATGGCCGGTCCCCCAAAAGGGGGCCGGCCATTTCCTAGTGCAAAACGCTTTGTTCAGGACTGCAACGACGCTGGACTACTTGTTGCTGTCCTCGTCGACGTCGTCTTCGTCGATGAGGTCCAGGTCCTCTTCGTCGAAGTCGTCCTCGTCGAGCTCCACGTCCTGCGGAGTGTCGCTCTTGTAGGGGTCGGCGTCGCCGGCGTGCTTGGCGCTGGCGGCGAGTGCGGCCACCTCGGCGTCGCGCTTCTTCGCGGCGCGGAGCAGCTCCTCGAGGTTCGAGGCGTTGACCGGAATCTGGTCCGCCACGAACTCCAGCGTCGGGGTCAGCCGCACGGTGATGTTCCGCCCGACTTCCTGGCGCAGCACACCCTTGGCCTTCTCAAGCCCCTTGGCAGCCTCGGCCTGGACCAGCTGGTCACCGAACACCGTGTAGTAGACCGTGGCATGCTGAAGATCGTTGGTCACACGCGCATCGGTAACAGTAACGCCCTCAAGCCGCGGATCCTTAACCCTCCGGCCCAACGCCTCAGCAACAACAACCTTAATCCGCTGCGCCAACTTGGCAGCCCGTGCGGGATCAGCCATTTTCACTCCTAAAAATTTGGATGTACGACGGCGCGTTAGCGGCTTACGTACACCTGTTGGGTTTTCATGCCACGCGCCTAAAGCGAGTCTACGACGGACCCCCGTTGGATTCTTCCGGCGGCCCTTTGGAGCCGTGGAGGGGGCCCGGGAGTGGCATCGGGCCTGCCGGAGCTGGGTGGCCGACGTCGTAAGACGTCTCGATGATGTCGCCCTCGGTGATGTCGTTGAACGATCCAAGACCGATACCACACTCGAAGTCCGTGCGGACCTCGGTGGCGTCGTCCTTGAAGCGCTTGAGCGTCTCAACGGAGAGGTTGTCCCCGATGATCTTGCCGTCGCGGCTGATGCGGGCCTTGGCGTTGCGTCGGATAACACCCGAGCGCACGATCGAGCCTGCAATGTTGCCGAACTTGGAGGAACGGAACACTTCGCGGACCTCGGCGGTGCCAAGCTGGTGCTCCTCGTACTCCGGCTTGAGCATGCCCTTGAGGGCTGCCTCAATGTCATCGATTGCTGCGTAGATGACGGAGTAGAAGCGCATGTCCACGCCTTCGCGGTCTGCCAGTTCGGCAACCCGCTCGGCGGGCTTGACGTTGAAGCCGATGATGACGGCGCTGTCGACCGTTGCCAGGTTGACGTCGTTCTGCGTGATCGCACCGACACCGCGGTGGATAACGCGGAGCTGGACACCCTCGCCGACGTCGATCTTGAGCAGCGCGTCTTCGAGGGCTTCCACGGCACCGGACACGTCACCCTTGAGGATGAGGTTGAGGGTGTCGATCTTGCCATCGGCGACGGCCTGGTCGAAGTCTTCCAGGCTGATGCGCTTGCGGCGCTTGGCCAGTGCGGCGTTGCGGTCCGCAGCTTCACGCTTCTCGGCGATCTGGCGGGCGGTGCGCTCGTCAGCGGTCACGAAGAAGGTGTCGCCGGCGCGCGGGACGTTGGACAGACCCAGGACCTGCACGGGGCGGGACGGGCCGGCCTCGGTCAGGGCGCTGCCGTCGTCGTCGAACATCGCACGGACGCGGCCGTGGGCCGTGCCTGCCACGATGGTGTCGCCGACGTGCAGGGTGCCGGACTGAACCAGGACGGTGGCCACGGAACCGCGGCCCTTGTCCAGGTTGGCTTCAATCGCGATACCGCGGGCGTCCTTGTTCGGGTTGGCGCGCATGTCCAGGGCGGCGTCTGCGGTGAGCAGGACAGCCTCGAGCAGCTCGTCGATGTGCAGGTTCTGGCGGGCAGAGACCTCCACGAACATGGTGTCGCCACCGTATTCTTCCGGAACCAGTCCGTACTCGGTCAGCTGGCCGCGGACCTTCTCCGGGTTGGCGCCTTCCTTGTCGATCTTGTTCACGGCCACGACGATCGGCACGTTGGCCGCCTGGGCGTGGTTGAGGGCTTCAACGGTCTGCGGCATAACGCCGTCGTCCGCTGCGACCACCAGGATGGCGATGTCGGTGACCTTCGCACCACGGGCACGCATGGCGGTGAACGCCTCGTGGCCCGGAGTATCGATGAAGGTGATCTTGCGATCGGTGCCTTCGTGCTGGTGCGTGACCTGGTAAGCACCGATGTGCTGCGTGATGCCGCCGTGCTCGCCCGCCATAACGTCGGACTTGCGGATGGCATCGAGCAGGCGGGTCTTACCGTGGTCAACGTGACCCATGACGGTGACAACCGGAGGACGCGCCTCGAGGTCCTCGTCGCCTTCGGCTTCCAGCTCGGCTTCGAAGTCGATGTCGAAGCCGGAGAGCAGCTCGCGCTCCTCGTCCTCCGGGGACACGACCTGGAGCTTGTAGCCAAGCTCCTCGCCGAGCAGGGCGAAGGTCTCTTCGTCCAGCGACTGCGTGGCCGTAGCCATTTCGCCGAGGTGGAAGAGCACGGTCACCAGTGCGGCGGGGTTCGCCTCGATCTTGTCGGCAAAGTCCGTGATGGACGAGCCACGGCGGAGCCGGACTACGGTGTTGCCGTCGCCGCGGGGCACACTTACGCCACCCAGTGACGGGGCACTCATCTGCTCGAGTTCCTGGCGCTTGGCACGCTTCGACTTGCGCTGCTTGCCACGGCCTGCGCCGCCCTTACCGAAAGCACCCTGGGTGCCACCGCGACCGCGGCCACCCTTGCCGAAGCCACCGCCGGCCGGAGCGCCGCCACCGGCACCGGGAGCACCGGTACCTGGAGCGCCGCCCGGACGGCCCGGGCCGCGGGCTCCGCCGCCGGGACGGCCTGCACCAGCGGGTGCGGGACGTTCGGTGCGGTTAGGCATCATGCCGGGAGTCGGACGGTTTCCGCCGGCTCCTGCCGGACGGCCGGCACCAGCTGCGCCAGCCGGACGCGGAGCACCCGGACGTGCACCCGGAGCGCCGCCCGTGCGGGGAGCACCCGGACGGGGACCGCCGGCGCCTGCTGCGGGACGCGGGCCGCCGGGGCGTTCGCCCTCGGTACGGCTTCCGCCCGGACGCGGCATGCCCTGGGAAGGAGCGAACGGGTTGTTACCCGGACGCGACGGACGTTCGTTGTCGCCGCCGCGGCCGCGGGGCATGCCCTGGGACGTGGCGAACGGGTTGTTGCCGGGACGGGGACCGCCCGGGCGGGGTGCCGAGCCCTGGCGTGCCGGAGCAGCCGGGGTTTCAGCCTTGGGTGCCGGACGCGCGCCGGGCTTGATGCCCGTCGACGGCGCCGCCGGAGCCTGGGCAGCGGGTGCTGCCGCTGCGGCGGGGGCTGCCGGGGCAGCAGCGGGTACCGGAGCAGCTGCTGCCGGCGCCGGAGCTTCAGTCTTGGTTTCCGCAGCCTTCGGGGCGGCCGGCGCGGGCGCCGGACGGTTAGCCGAGGGGCTGGCGGGTGCCTTGGGGGCGGACGCGGGCGCTTCAGACTTCGAAGCTGCTGCTGCGTCGGGGAACGCGTTGCGGAGTTTACGCACAACGGGGGCCTCAATGGTGGAAGAGGCAGAGCGAACGAATTCGCCCAGTTCCTGCAGTTTGGTTACTGCATCTTTGGAAGTAATACCGAGCTCTTTAGCAAGCTCATGTACGCGGACCTTGGCCACATTTCTCCTGTCTCGGTCCGCACCGAGCCAGGCACGAACCGTCTACTTCTTACTGCGGACCTCCGCCGCGAGTGCAGCTGAAAGGTCCATTGCAGAGCGCAACAAAGTTGTCATCGTTGCGCACTCATCGCTGGGAACTCATCGGGTTTCCATCAGTTTTCTGACCCGCTTTCAGGTTGGACGGTTGTTGCTGCGGCCACCGGGGTGTCCACGGCTTGCGTGCCTGCCATGATCCGGCGCTCGACGTCGGCCGTTCCGGCAGCGCCGTTGAGGGCGCGACCGAACGCTCGACGTTTGACCGCCAGTGCCAGGCACTTTTCGCTGGGGTGCAGCCATGCACCCCTGCCAGCCATCCGGCGTCGTTCATCCACTACGACGGCGGATGAACCGCTGCCGTCGGCGACGAGCCGGAGTAGCTCCGACCGCGACCCTTTTTTCCGGCATCCGATGCAGGTACGCTGCGGCTGATTCTCGAGGTGTTGCACGTGTGCCACTTACGAGTATCTTCCTGCCAGTACATATCTGCCGCCCCGGGCTTCCGGCGCTTGCCTGGCGAGGATGTTGCGGACAACAGCTTCGCCGGACTCACCCGGACGCGTCGAGGACACGCGGATACCGGCCGTTAGGCGCGGTCATGTCTATTCTAGCCCCTCAAGCGCCCGGCCCCCGAACTTGCGGGAACCCGGACGCCGGCGGCGGGGGCCTGAGCCGGGACCCCGGTGTGGGGCCCGCGGCGGTCAGGCCTGCTTCGTTGGAGCCTATTTGTCGCGGGTGACCGCGGCGTCGGAGACGATGTCGATCCGCCAGCCGGTGAGCTTGGCGGCGAGGCGGGCATTCTGGCCCTCCTTGCCGATGGCGAGGGAGAGCTGGTAGTCCGGGACCACCACGCGGGCCGAGCGGGTTGCCTCGTCCGTGATGGTGACCGAATTCACCCGCGACGGGGAGAGCGCGCTGGCGATGAACGTCGCCGGATCGTCGCTGTAGTCGACAATGTCGATCTTCTCGTCGTTGAGTTCGTTCATGACTGCCCGGACGCGCGAGCCCATTTCGCCGATGCAGGCGCCCTTGGCGTTGATGCCGGGGTTGTTGGCCTTAACGGCCATCTTGGTGCGGTGACCGGCCTCGCGGGCCAGGGCAACGATTTCCACGGAGCGGTCCGCAATTTCCGGAACTTCCATTTCGAAGAGCTTCCGGACGAGACCCGGGTGGGACCGGGACAGCGTGATGGACGGACCCTTGGTACCGCGGTGCACGTCGATCACGAAGGCGCGGAGACGGTTGCCGTGGGTGTACTTCTCCCCCGGCACCTGCTCGGGCGGCGGCAGCAGTGCCTCCACCGTGCCCAGGTTGACCTGGATCATGTGCGGGTTGTTGCCCTGCTGGATGGTGCCGGCCACCAGCTCGCCCTCGCGGCCCTTGAACTGGCCCAAGACGTTGTCGTCCTCAGCGTCCCGGAGGCGCTGCAGGATGATCTGCCGTGCGGTGCTTGCCGCGATGCGTCCGAAGCCCGCGGGCGTGTCCTCGAATTCGCCGACCGGGGCGCCGTCGTCGTCGATCTCGGTGGCCCAGATGGTGACGTGGCCGCTCTTGCGGTCCAGCTCGGCCCGGGCCTTCTCGAAGGCGCCCGGCGTCTTGTGGTAGGCCACCAGCAGGGCCTGCTCGATGGTCGGAATCAGGAGATCCAGCGGGATTTCACGCTCACGCTCCAGGAGTCTCAGTGCGCTCATGTCAATATCCATTAGGCCTCCTCAGAAGGTCCATTGTTTGCGTTCTCCAGGCCGGCCTCTTCGAGGTGGCTGAACTCTATCTCGACTTTTCCACTGCGGATCCTGTCGAAAGGAAGCTTGACGGGCTCGCCCTGCTTGGGCTTCATACCCTTCTTCACGGTGATCTCCGGGACCAGCGTCACGCCGCCGTCGTCGACGGACTGGACCCGGCCGGTGACGTTCTCGCCCTGCAGGACGTTGACCTTGACCATGCGGCCCCGGGCGCGGTACCAGTGCCGCTCTTCGGTGAGCGGACGGCCGACGCCGGGCGAGGAAACTTCGAGCTCGTAGGGGCGGGAGTCGGTGCTGGGATCGTTGTCCAGGGTGTCGGAGAGGGTCTTGGAGATCTCCGCGATGACGTCGAGGCCGACTCCCCCGGTCTCCTCCTGCGGCAGGTCCACCACTACGTGGACCACCCGGTTGGCTCCGGCGACGTGAATGGAAACGTCCTCCAGGTACAGCCGGTTTGCCAGTACCTCGGGCTCCAGGAGGGCATGCAGCCGCTCGGCCTCGAAGTTGTGAGCGGGTGCGGCTTCAGCCTTCCCCGTCCCGGTCCGGTCTGTTGAAGTCGTGGCTTCTGCGTTGGTCATGATGCCGGCCGCCTCCCGCTAGATGATGTTGTGTGTACTAGCCTAGCGATTTTCCGGGCGACGTGGTGCACGGAGTTAGTGGCCGGCATGACAACATGGTCTGTTGTGAAAGACGACACCAGGCAAAAGCGGCGGCGGGGCCTCATTCCCCGCATCGCACTTCTGGCCTGCCTCGCCCTGGTGGTCGTCAGCCTGGGCATGGCGTTCAGTCCCGGCATCCCCAAAGAGCCCGCCGAACCGCCGTTTTCCGAGCAGGCGAGGTCCGCCGCGCTGACGGAAACCATGCGGCTGCGGGCCGCCGGCGAGGAACTTGGGCGGTCCATCGCAAGCGGCGGGCAACCGGCTGTGGCGCGGACTGTGAGTTTGCTGACAAGCCAGGCCAGGGCCCTCCTGCTGCCGGGCCAGGACAGCCCGGAATCCCCTCCGGCGGAGGGTGCGCCCTCAAGTGCTACCCCGTCCGCGTCGCCGTCATCCCCTCCCCTGCCCGCTACCGCCGCCGCCCTCGCGACCGAGCTGGCGGCCAGCGCCTCGCAACGGCTCGCCGACGCTGCCATGGCCGACGGCGGCATGGCCCGGTTGCTGGCCGCCGTCGGGACCGCGCAGCTGCTTCAGGCGTCCTCCCTCGCCGCGGCGGCCGGCGCACCGGCCCCTGCCGTGCCCGACCCGGCCGCACCGTCACTGTTCGGGGCGTGCCCGAGTGCCCCTGCGTCGCCGTCGTCCGCGCCGGCGTCCTCCGGGGCTGCTGCTTCGGCGGGCCGGGACACTGGCACCGCTACCCTGCCCGGAGCGCTGGCAGCCATCGTGCGGACCGAGCTGGAAACGGTGTACGGCTACCAGGTGGCGCTGACCCGGCTCTCCGGCGACGCGGCCGCCTCGGCGTCGCAGCAGCTCGCCCGGCATGAAGCCCTCGCTTCCGGCGCCGAAGCCCTCAGCAGGATGCACTGCGCCGCGGCTCCGGCCCGGGAAGCCGGGTACACCATGGCCCCGGCGTTCCTAGCCTCGCCCGCCACCGGCCTCGGCGGCCTGGAAACCTCTGCGCTGACGGCCTACGGCGACCTGGTGGCCCTGAGCGAGGGCCAGACCCGCCAGTGGGCGATCTCCGGACTCGTGGGGGCCGCCCGGCGGTCCGCCCTCTGGGGCGCTGACACCGGCGCCGTCCCCGGCCTGGCCGCAGACCCGGAGACGTTCCCGCCGCTGCCGGCTCCGTCGGTGATGCCCGGTCCCTAACCGGCTGGTCTCTCGCCCCCGGATTTCCTCCTTCCGGGTCCATGCCTGTCCGCACTCGCCCGCGGGGTTGGCACTCGCCCGCGGCCGTGCGGGGCAACTTTGGCGTCCGTGGGCCAGGATTCCGGCCCTGAGCGCGGCGTGTCCGTGTCAATGTGCCCCCGCTGCGCTGGCACGCCACGGGTTGATGGGCAAGGAAATCCCCCCGGGCCGGGGTAGCTGCGGCTTACCTTGCTTAGGCTTGTCATGCTGGCCAGCCGCGACCACCGGTGCTTTGCTGTAGTCATGGACAGCCAAGCCGCCCCCACGCAGCACGAGAACGAGCCCCACCACAACGACATTGCGCACCGCCTTAACTGGCTTCGCGCCGGTGTGCTGGGCGCCAACGACGGCATCGTCTCCGTCGCCGCGATTGTGGTCGGCGTTGCCGGCGTCACCACGGATTCCGGCCCCATCCTCGTCGCCGGTGCCGCCGGCGTCGTAGGCGGGGCAATCTCGATGGCCCTGGGCGAATACGTCTCCGTGAGCAGCCAGAAGGACAGCCAGAAGGCGCTGATCGAGAAGGAACGCCGGGAGCTGGCCGAGCAGCCCGAGGAGGAACTCGAGGAGCTCGCCGCGATCTACCAGGGCAAGGGCCTCAGCGCTGATACGGCGCGCACCGTAGCCAAGGAGCTCACGGCCCACGATGCCCTCGCCGCCCACCTCTCCGCGGAACTGCACATTGACGAGACGGACATTGTCAGCCCGTGGCACGCAGCGTTCGCCTCCGCCGCGGCGTTCCTCATCGGCGCGGTCCTCCCCATGCTTGCCATCCTGCTGCCGCCCGAGAACATCCGTGTTCCGCTGACCTTCGTGGCCGTGCTGGTCGCCCTCGCCCTGACCGGCGCCATCGGCGCGTGGATCGGCGGCGGCTCGAAGACGAAGGCGGCCGTGCGCGTGGTCATCGGCGGCGCGGCGGCGCTCATCGCGACCTTCCTCATCGGCAGCTGGCTCGGCGCCAGCGGCATCATCGTCTGACAACCATGTTTCGGCCGGTCTGGCTTGGCGGGCCGGTTGGTCCCGCCGGCTCGACTAACCCCTGCCGCGCCCAACTGCCACCGTCCCGCAGGCCGGATCAGGCGGCGTCAGCGGCTACCAAGCGCCCGGCAGCAACTACGCTGGATCCGATGAGCCAGACCGCAGACGTCCCGATCCCACCCGACCTCAGCCGCCGCTACTGCGGCAGCGCCACCGGCCGCGACTGGCTGGCGTCACTCCCCCGGCTGATCGAGCAGTCCCTCGACCGGTGGCAGCTCGAGCTTGACCTCGCTCCCGGTGAGCTGCCCTGGAACGGACACGGCGCCATCGTTGTCCCGGTGCGCCATCCGGCCGGCGCCGTTGCCGGCTCCCGCACCGGTGAACCCGCGGTCTTGAAGATCGCCTATCCGCACGACGAAGCCCTCGTGGAGCCGTATGCCCTGTCCCTCTGGAACGGGCACGGGGCTGTCCGGCTGCTGGCCCATGATGCCGGGGCCGGCGCGCTGCTGCTGGAGCGTCTGGACGCCGACCGCTCGCTACAGGACGCGCCGATGGACGTGGCAGTCCCGGTGTGGGCCGCACTGGTCCGCCGGCTGAGCCTGGTCCCGGACGGACAGCCGGACTGGGCGGAGTTCGGACACGTTGCGGCCCGGGCCGAACAATGGAGCGATGAGCTGCCGGAGACCTGGGAACGGCTGGGCCGGCCCTTCCCGCGCTGGCTGCTGGAAGCCGCGCTGGAGGTCTGCCAGACCCGAGGCGCCGTCGGCCGCCGCTCCGGCAAGGACGTGCTGGTCCATACCGACCTGCACTATCTGAACATCCTTGCCCGGCTCCCCCGCGACGAACCGGACCCCGGCGGTGAACCGGCCGGCGGCTGGGCCGCGATCGATCCGCAGCCCATGATCGGCGAGGCGGAGTTCGCGGTGGCGCCGTTGCTGTGGAACCGGATCCAGGAGCTTCCGCGGGCCGATCCCGCACGGGGCCTGCGGGAGCGCTGCCACGACTTCAGCAGTGCCGCCGGCCTCGACGCCGACGTCGCCCGGCAGTGGAGCCTGGCCCGCGAGGTGGAAAACGCCCTCTGGTACGCCGCCAAACCACGCCACAAGGGCGACCTCGCCCGTTCGCTCTGGGTGGCCAGCACGYTGGCCGGCCGGACCCTGCCGGGGCTTCCCGCACCGCACGAACTGCCGGCACCTGGGGACGCCGCCGGCTAAAGATGCTGCCTGCGGACCGCAGCCAGTRCATCCCGGACAGCGTCGACGGCGACTGCAACGTCGGCGTCGTCGGTGCTCCAGTTACTGACGGAGATCCGCAGGATATCCCTGTCCTGCCAGCGGGAACCGGACATCCAGACCCGCCCGTCGCCGATGATCCGCGCCGTCACCGCGCGGGTGGTGGCGTCGTCGCCGAAGGCCAGCGACACCTGGGTGTAGTCGACGTCGTTAAGCACCTCGACGCCGTCCAGCGCGGACAGCCAATCCGCGAGCTGCCGGGCGCGCAGCACGAGCCCGCGGACCTGGCCCGTGACGCCGTCCCGGCCCAGCGATTTCAGCGCGGCCCAGACCGGCACCCCGCGGGCCCGGCGGGACAGCTCGGGAACGGTCTCGAAGGGGTCCGCCGCGCCGTCCGCGTCCTGGATCAGGTAGCTGGTGTGGACGCCCATGGCTGCGCGCAGGGCCCGAGCGTCACGGACCACTGCGATCCCGCAGTCGTACGGGACGTTGAGGGTCTTATGCGCGTCAGTGCCCCACGAATCGGCCCCCTGCAGCCCGGCGGTCAGGGCGGCGAGCTCCGGGACGGCCGCGGCCCAGAGCCCGAACGCGCCATCCACGTGGACCCAGGCACCCCGCGCCTTTGCGACGGCGATTGCCTCCACGAACGGATCGAAGGCTCCGGAATGCAGGTTTCCAGCCTGCAGGCAGACCAGCAATGGCGCCGGGCGCGATCCCGCGGCCGACGCCTGTTCAACAGCGCGGCCCAGGGCACGGTCAAGTTCCCACGGGTCGATGCGGCCCTGCCGGTCCGCAGGGACAACGTCAGGCCGCCCCAGCCCGAGATACCGCAGTCCGAGATCGATGGTGTCGTGCCGTTCCTGGCCCACGAAGCAGCGGATCCGGGGCGCGCCGGCGAGGCCGTCGCCGTCGAGGTCCCAGCCGGAGTCGGCCATCAGCCGCCAACGCGCCGCTGCCAGGCCGGTGAAGTTCGCCATGGTGGCACCAGTGGCGAACCCGACGTCGGACTCCTCGGGGAGGCCCAGCAGCTCGAGGAGCCATTTGCCGGCGGCTTCTTCGATGGCCGCCGTCGCGGGCGTGGCGAACCGCAATCCGGCGTTCTGGTCCCAGGCGCTGACCAGCCAGTCCGCGGCCAGCGCGGCCGGAAGGGTCCCGCCGATGACCCAGCCGAAGAACCGTCCGGAGGGCATGGCCATCAACCCGGGTTCAGCCTTCGTCGCCAGGTAGTCCACCACTTCTGCGGCCGGCATTCCGTCCTGGGGCAGCGGACCGCCGAAGACTGCCGCCAGGTCCGCCGCGGTCACGCTGGGGCCGACGTGCCGGGTTTCCTGGCTCTCCAGCCACTGCCGTGCATGCCGGGCCGCAGCCTCCAGGGCACCTTCGTAGCGTTCTTCAGATGCTGACATAGCTGCATGCTACGCCCGCGGCGATGCGACGGGCAGGGCTGTTCGAACCTTCGTCGAACCGGTTCGGATGAAGCTGGGGGGTGGCGTCCAAAGTGCCGTCCGGCGCCGTGGATTTGAACGAATGGCCTTTTCCTGACAAGCTGTCGGCAAGATGTCGACATCGTGTCAGCAACCTTACCCGTTCATCCCTAAACCTAGGACTCCCAATGTTCCTTGCACTCCGCGAATTGATCTTCGCGCGTGGCCGCTTCAGCCTGATGGGCGGCGTGATTRCACTCATCGCCGTCCTGATGGTGATGCTCTCCGGCCTGTCCTCGGGCCTCGTCAACGACGGCGTGTCCGGCCTCAAATCGATGCCCGTGACCGCTTTCGCCTTCGACGAGGGCACCAAGACCGACAACGCCTTCTCCCGCTCCGTGATCGATGACCAGCAGCTCATCGCCTGGCGCGGCATCGAGGGCGTTGCCGCCGCCGAGAAGATGGGCGTTGGTATGGCCAATGCCACCACCGATTCCGGCAGGCAGATTGACCTCACGCTTTTCGGCATCGAGCCCGGATCCTTCCTGGAACCGTCCCGCTCTGCAGGTACCGGTCTCGGCGATACTGACGGCATTGTCGTGTCCTCGACCGCAAAGGCTGAAGGCATCAACCTCGGCACGGTGGTGACGCTGGACCGGATTGGCACGAAGCTTAGAGTTGTTGGCTTCACCGATGGGCAGGCAACGTTCGGACACGTCGATGTGGCCTACCTGCCCCTGAAAACCTGGCAGCTGATCGCCTCCGGCCAGGCCGCAGCCGGAGCCCCAAGCGCCGCGCAGCTGTCCGCAATTGATTTTGATACCGCCAGCGTCGTTGCCGTCCAGGCCAAGCCCGGCGCCAAGCCGGACCTTGCGGCCGGAGACAGTGCCGCCGGAACGTCCAGCAAATCCCTGTCCGCTGCCTTCAATGCATCTCCCGGCTATGAGGCCGAGACCATGACCCTCAGCATGATCCAGGTGTTCCTTTACGCGATCTGCGCTTTGGTGGTCGGCGCGTTCTTTACCGTGTGGACGATCCAACGCAAGCACGAAATCTCGGTGCTGCGGGCCATCGGGGCCTCGACCGGCTACCTGCTGCGGGACGGGCTGGCCCAGGCCGCCATCCTGTTGGTGGGATTCACCGCGCTGGGCGTGGCCGCCGGATTGGGCCTGGGCGCCGCCATGCCGGACGCCATGCCGTTCGCTCTCGAGGCCGCATCGATCGCCATCGCCACAGCTCTCACCATTGGCCTTGGCCTGATCGGTGCCGCCGTGGCCGTGGTGCGCATTTCCCGGATCGACCCGCTCAACGCCCTTGGAGGACAGCGATGACCAACCCCATGTTCCCGGCAGCCGGCGCAAGCCCCGCTGACACACTCCAAACCACCGGCCTGTCCATCCGCCACGCGGTGATGGAACTCGGCGACGGCGACACCCGGGTGAGAGCCCTGGATGACGTCAGCCTCGATGTTGCCCCCGGCGAGTTCCTGGCCATTGTCGGGCCGTCCGGTTCCGGCAAATCCTCACTGCTCGCCGTCGCCGGCGCCCTGGCAGCCCCTGATTCCGGAACGGTCACGGTGAACGGCCAGGACCTTTCCCAACTGCGCCAGGGCAAACGCGCTGCGTTCCGGCTGGCCAATATTGGCTTCGTCTTCCAGTCCGGCAACCTCATCCCTGCACTGACCGCAGCGGATCAGCTCAGGCTGGTCAACCGTCTCGCGGGCGGATCGAGGGCCTTCGACCCGATTGCCCTGCTGGAATCAGTCGGCATGGCCCACCGTGCGACCAACCGTCCCGGCCAGCTCTCCGGAGGCGAACGGCAGCGCGTCGGCATTGCGCGGGCCCTCGTCTCCGGGGCGAAACTGCTACTCGTGGATGAACCGACCGCGTCCCTGGACCGGGCGCGCAGCCGCGAAGTCGTAGAACTCCTCGCCCGGCAGAGCCGCGAGCACGGCGTCGCAACCGTCATGGTCACCCACGACCACGACGTCCTCGGCTACTGCAACCGCGTCGTCGAAATGGTGGACGGCCACTTAGGGGCCCCTGCCCCGGTCCGCTAACACGCACCACCCCGCGTACGACGACGGCGGCCTGCCCAGCAGGCCGCCGTCTCGCACCGTATCCTTGATGCGTACGTCAGTCAGTGTCAAAGGATCCCGCAATGCCCAGAATCAGTGCCGCCACCGTCGCGGAGCACCGCGCCGCACAGGAGCGCGCACTGCTGGACGCTGCCCACGAACTCCTGCAGGAAACTTCGGAAGCGCCGACCATGACCGACGTGGCCGCGCGGGCCGGACTTTCGAGACCCAGCGTCTACCAGTACTTCGACTCCCGGCAGGACCTGCTCCAGGCCCTGGTCCGCGACATTTTCCCACGCTGGACCGAGCGCGTGACCGGCGCCATGGCCGATGCCCCCACCAAAGCGGACCGTATCCTGGCCTACGCTACGGCCAATGTGGATCTTGTGGCCGAAGGAGCTCACGCCGTCGGGGCAGCGTTGGCCGCGCTGGCCCCGGGTGCCGAACTCGACGAGCAAGCCACCCTGATGCACCGGCAGCTTCAGGAACCGCTCATAGAGACGCTTAGGGAGCTTGGGGTTGCGGACCCCGAGTCGCTGGCAGAGTTGATCAACTCCGTCGTTCACGCCGGCACGCGAATGCTCGAATCCGGGCAAACGCTTGAACGAGTCCACTCCCACCTCAGGACGCTGCTCGGTCCCTTCGTGACAGAACACCAAACCGCCGAAGCCACCGGCCGTTAGGTCCGAAGTGCTGGCCGGCGGGAGCGGCTGCTAGGCGAAGCTGTCCTGCCAGATGTCCGAGCCGAGTTTGACGATGAGCGCCCCGACCACGGCCAGGAACACGATACGGATGAACCTGCTCCCCTGCTTCACGGCCGTCCGGGCGCCGAGGTAGCCGCCGGCCATGTTCGAGGCGCCAAGGACCAGCCCGAGTCCCCACAGCACGGCACCGTGCGGGACGAAGAACAGCAGGGCGCCTGCATTGGTGGCCATGTTCACGATCTTGGCCTTGGCGCTTGCCTCGAGGAAGGCGTAGCCCATCGCCGAGACGAGCGCGATGATCAGGAAGGATCCGGTCCCGGGGCCGATCAGCCCGTCATAGAAGCCGATCACGCCGCCGATCAGGCAGGCCACGACGTAGTGCCGGTGACCCTCGTGGCGCAGCTTGGTCAGCTGGCCGACGCTGGGCTGGAAGGCAGTGAACAGCGCGACGGCGACGAGCGCCACCAGGATGATGGGCTTGAACACACTCGCCGGCAGGTTCGCCGCGAGGACCGCCCCGCCGTAACTCCCGGCCATGGCGATCACCGCCATGGGCAGCGCCGTGCGGAGATCCGGCCGCACCCGGCCGTAGTACGTGGCGGCGCTGGTGGTGGTGCCGAAAATCGACCCCATCTTGTTCGTCGCCAGCGCCTGCACCGGGCTGATGCCCGGCACCAGCAGCATCGCCGGGAGCTGGATCAGTCCCCCGCCCCCGACGACGGCATCGACCCAGCCCGCGGCGAAGCCGGCGACGACGATCAGTATGAGGGTGCTGAGCTCGATTGATTCGAGTCCGGAAACCACGCCCGCAGGTTCAGCGGGTTAGTGGTTGCGGACGGCGTCGACACAGAAGTCGACGGCCTTCTCAACGGCGATGTTCTCGGCTTCGCCGCTTCGGCGGTCCTTGATCTCGACGACCCCGTCCACCAGGCCGCGCCCGACGGCGAGGATGGTCGGGACGCCGACGAGCTCGGCGTCGCCGAACTTCACGCCCGGGGAAACCTTGGGGCGGTCGTCGTAGATCACGTCGAGGCCGGCGGCTTCGAGCTCGAGGGCCAGCTTCTCCGCGGCGGCGAAGATTTCCTCGCCGCGGCCAACGGCGACGACGTGGACGTCGGCCGGGGCGACGGCGCGCGGCCAGACGAGGCCCTTGTCGTCGTGGTTGGATTCGGCCAGGGCCGCGACGGCGCGGGTGACGCCGACGCCGTAGGAGCCCATGGTCACCACGACCTGCTTGCCGTTCTGGTCCAGGACCTTGAGCTCGAGGGCTTCGGCGTACTTGCGGCCGAGCTGGAAGATGTGGCCCATTTCGATGCCGCGGGCGGTTTCCAGCGGGCCGGAGCCGTCGGGGGCCTCGTCGCCGGCGCGCACCTCGGTGGCTTCGATGACGCCGTCCCAGCCGAAGTCGCGGCCGGCGACCAGTCCGAAGACGTGTTTGCCGGCCTCGTTGGCGCCGGTCACCCAGGCGGAACCGCTGACGACGCGCGGGTCCACGAGGTAGAGCAGCTTGGCGGCACCCTCGGCGCCGAGCAGGGGCGCGTCCAGGGACATGCCCGGTCCGAGGTAGCCCTTGACGATGAGGGGCTGCTTCTTGAGGTCCTCCTCGTTGGCGGCCTCGAGCGTGATTTCGCCGGCGATGGGCAGGAAAGACCCGATGTTCGCTTCCACGCGCTTGAGGTCCACGCCGCGGTCGCCCGGAACGCCGATGACGACGAGCTGGCGTTCCCCGGTGGGCAGGGTGACGGCGAGGACGACGTTCTTGAGGGTGTCGGCGGCCGTCCAGGCGCCGCCGTCGGCCTCGGCACGGGGCACCAGGACGTTGGCGGCGTCCACGAGCGTGTCGATGGTGGGGGTGTCCGGGGTGTCCCGGACCTCGGCGGCAGGGGCGTTGCTGAAGTCGATGTCCGCGGGGACCACCGTGGTGACGGCCTCGACGTTGGCCGCGTAGCCGCCGGCGGAACGGACGAAGGTGTCCTCGCCGATCTCCGTCGGGTGCAGGAATTCCTCGCTCTTGGAGCCGCCCATGGCGCCGGCGGTGGCGGACACCGGAACGACCTCGAGGCCCAGGCGCTCGAAGATCTTCAGGTAGGCGCCGCGGTGTGCCTCGTAGCTGGCGTCCAGGCCGGCGTCGTCGACGTCGAAGGAGTAGGAGTCCTTCATGATGAATTCGCGGCCGCGCAGCAGGCCTGCCCGGGGACGTGCCTCGTCGCGGTACTTGTTCTGGATCTGGTAGATGCTCAGCGGCAGGTCCTTGTACGAGGAGTACAGGTCCTTGACCAGCAGGGTGAACATTTCCTCGTGCGTGGGGGCCAGCAGGTAGTCGTTGCCCTTGCGGTCCTTGAGCCGGAAGATGCCTTCGCCGTACTCGGTCCAGCGGTTGGTGGCCTCGTAGGGTTCCTTGGGCAGCAGGGCCGGGAAGTGCACTTCCTGGGCTCCGATGGCGGACATTTCCTCGCGGATGACCGTCTCCACCTTGCGCAGCACGCTCAGTCCCAGCGGAAGCCAGGTGTAGATGCCCGGAGCGGCGCGGCGGATGTACCCGGCGCGGACCAGGAGCCGGTGGCTGGCCACCTCGGCGTCGGCGGGATCTTCACGCAGGGTGCGCAGGAACAACTTGGAGAGTCGAAGGACCACTGGGTATCTATCCGTTTCTGGGAAGGTGCGGGAAAATCAGCGAAGCTGTGAACTTAGGCTGTGGATCAGGAGAGCCGGAGTGACCGGCGCAAAAGCCTAGATACTAATCTACCGTCCGCCCGGACGCAGAAGAGCCACGTCATGACCGGTGGAAGCCCCTGGCCGAATCCGGCTGGTCATCCTGTCATGACGTGGCTCTGCGGCCCCCAATACCGCCAAATCTCTGGCTGTGGGCCCCTGGTGTTGCCCTCAAGGGCGTCTGCTACCCCGGCTGGTACTCCCGGGGAAACACGTGCCCATGCGACACGGCTAGCTCGAACTTATGTGACGCGGGGCACGAAAACAAGAGTCCGCATCCAGATATTTTTCAGGAAGCCACGTGTTACTGCTGGGGCGGGAGAATACTGCTGTTAATCGTCGCGTAACCCGACGGCCAAAAAGCCACTGCAGTCAAGAAAGGATTGCCGCTAAAAAGAACTGGCGTCAAAAAAGAACTGTGGCGAAGGTGCCCGCCTGGCGGAAGCCCACTCGTTCGTAGGTGGCGCGCGCCCGGGAGTTGAAACTGTTCACGTAAAGGCTGGTCACCGGGGCCCGGGTTTGGGCCAGAACGACGACGGCGGCCATGTACCCGGCGCTGAGGCCCTGTCCGCGGAGGGCCGGGTTCATCCAGACACCCTGCACCTGCGTCACCTCCGGAGTGACCGCGCCGAGTTCGGCTTTGAAGACCACCTCGCCCGCGGCGTCCAGGTGGACCAGCGAATGCCCCTCGCGAATGAGGCCCTTGACCCGGCGGCTGTAGTACTCCCGGCCGCCCAGGTACGGCGAATAGCCCACTTCCTCTTCGAACATCGCCGCGCACGCAGGCAGGATCTTGTCGAAGTCGGCCAGCTGGCCAAAGCCCAGCCGCGGATTCGGCGCCACGGCGGGCGGGCCGGAAATCGTCATCAGCGGCTGGTCGTCGCGGATTTCATGGGCCGCCTGGCCGAACTGTTCCAGCCCGGCATACAGGGCCAGGACCGACTCCGCCGGACCGAAGATCGAGGCGTACCGGCGGCCCGTGCTGTGTGCGGCCACCGCCACCATGCCGGCAAGCTCCGGGTCCAGCTGCACCGGCACCAGGTTGGCGCCGGCCCARCACGCCCCCAGGAGGATGCCGCCGTCGAACACGCCAAGGATGCTGGCGCCGCCGGCAGTGGGGGCCGCCGAACCGGCGGTCTTCAGATGGGACAGGATAAAGACGTTGGCGACGGCGTCCTGCCGGGCCAGGTCCACAAGCTGGGAAGTGTCCGGGCCCCCGAGGGCCCGGACTGCGACGCCGGGAGCGGCGCCGTCCTTACGAGACGCTAACCACGGGGCTACCCTTGACAGCATCTTCGCCATCGGCCTCCCCCATCTCTTCAGCGATACGCATGGCCTCTTCGATCAGTGTCTCAACAATCTGGCTCTCGGGGACAGTCTTGATGACCTCGCCCTTCACAAAGATCTGGCCCTTGCCGTTGCCCGACGCGACGCCCAGATCGGCTTCGCGGGCTTCGCCCGGTCCGTTGACGACGCAGCCCATGACGGCAACGCGCAGCGGGATCTCCATGCCTTCCAGACCGGCCGTGACCTGTTCAGCAAGCGTGTACACGTCCACCTGGGCGCGGCCGCAGGACGGGCAGGAGACGATCTCGAGCTTGCGCGGGCGCAGGTTCAGCGACTGCAGGATCTGGTTGCCGACCTTGATCTCCTCCACCGGCGGGGCGGAAAGTGACACGCGGATGGTGTCACCGATGCCGCGGGACAGCAGCGCACCGAAGGCCGTGGCCGACTTGATGGTGCCCTGGAAGGCCGGTCCGGCTTCGGTGACGCCGAGGTGCAGCGGCCAGTCGCCCTGCTCGGCGAGCATCTCGTAGGCAGCGACCATGATGACCGGGTCATTGTGCTTGACCGAGATCTTGAAGTCATTGAAGCCGTGCTCTTCGAACAGTGAGGCTTCCCAGACGGCGGACTCCACGAGGGCCTCGGGGGTGGCCTTGCCGTACTTCTTCAGGATTCCGGGCTCCAGCGATCCGGCGTTGATGCCGATCCGGATCGAGGTGCCGTGGTCCTTCGCCGCGCGGGCGATTTCCTTGACCTGGTCGTCGAACTTGCGGATGTTGCCGGGGTTCACCCGGACCGCCGCGCAGCCTGCCTCGATGGCGGCGAAGACGTACTTCGGCTGGAAGTGGATGTCCGCGATCACGGGGATTTGGGACTTCTTGGCGATGATCGGGAGCGCCTCGGCATCGTCGGCGGACGGGCAGGCGACGCGCACGATGTCACAGCCGGACGCCGTGAGCTCGGCGATCTGCTGCAGGGTGGCGTTGATGTCCGTGGTGGGCGTGGTGGTCATGGACTGCACGCTGATCGGCGAATCGGAGCCGACGCCGACCGAGCCCACCTTGATCTGGCGGGTCTTGCGGCGCGGCGCAAGGACGGGGGGCGGTGCTGACGGCATTCCCAGGCTGACCGAGGTCACATGGACTCCTTGTATCGAAGTAGGTCTGGCGGGGTTGGTCAGGCGGCGTGACCGGCGAGGAGGCCGGTCAGGGGGGCCCAGACCATCGTGCGGGTACCGGAGATGGCGCCTGCGGTGGCGAAAGGATCCTGCTTGAGGAGCTGGTTCAGGGCCTGCTCGTCGGCGGCCTTGAAGATGAGGAGGGCACCGGCGCCGTCACCGTACGGACCGCTGGCGAGCAGCGTTCCCTCCTGGGCCAGTCCTGCGGTCCATTCGCGGTGTGCGGGGCGGGTGGCGTCGCGGACCTCAGAGGATTCGGCGCCGTATACGTACTCAACAGCAAAAACAGTCATACGGATACACTATCGCCCTGCCGGCCCGGTACCCATCCGGCGCCCACCGGGACACCGTGCGGGGCCGCGCTCCGGGGCGCAGCCGGGGACGCGCGGAGCCCCGCACGCGGCGGGACGGCGACGGGGCGGCGGGGTGGCGGGGCGACGGGGCGGCCAGCCCGCGTCGGGGTGGCGTCAGCTCAGGAAGAGCACTTTGGCCAGGGCCGCGACGCCAGCCGCCCACAGCAGGGACGTGAGGGTTCCGATGATGAACCGCTCCGCGGCGACCGGAGTCTCCTTCAACTCGGCAAAACGGCCCAGGCCCTTGATCGCAACCACGTAGGCGATAGCGACCGGTTCACCGGCGAGGATCGCAAGGCACACCGCCAGCCGTTCCAGCACGCCGATGATCGCGCCGCCGCGCAGGATCCGGACGCTGTTCACCGAGGCGCCCGCGGAGCCTGCTGCCAATGCCGCGGTGCCGGCGGCTGGAGTGGCTGCGGTGGGATCAGCGGCGGCCGAGGGGTCAACGGTGACGTCCGCCGCTGGATCGTTGGCCGGGTCCGTAGCGCGGGTGCCGGCGTCGGCCCGGTCGTCGATGGTCCGGGCGAGCCGGAAGACCAGCGCGGTGACGGGCCAGCCGACGAAGCCGGCAGCGAGCAGGGTCAGGGTGATCCAGAGGGCGTCCACCGATCTCCTTCTGTGCTGTCCCGCGGGCGGGAATCCGATTGCCGGGCCACTCCCGCGTCCCGGGCCCGGTCCGCAGGCTGCCCGCCGGCGTCGCCGTTTCCGGTGCCGTTTCCGGTGCCGGTGATTGTTCCGTGGGCGAAGGACAGCAGCATTTCCGCCGCCGGCCTCGCCGCCCATTCTTCCTGCCAACCGGAGCGCAGCAGTGCGCGGCTCACCGATTGTTCGGTGATTCCCAGTTCCTGTGCAGCGATTTTCTGCGTGCCGTGCGTGCCGGAGTGGCCCTGCTGCACCGAGCGCAGCGCATCCACGACCTTCCACTGGGCGGCCGTCCGGTCTTGGACGAGCCGTCCGATCAGCCGCAGCACCGCCTCGGCATTGGCGCAGGCGCGGGCGCCTGCTGATCCTGCGGGCGAGGGAGCCGCCTCTCCCCTGCGCAGCCCGCCGGAGACGACGGAGAACGGAACATGCGCTGACCCGGACTTTGCGTTCTCGACGGCCACACGCGCCGCCACGAAGGCCGGACCGGAACCTTCCCTCGGGCTGGCCGGCAGCGGCAGGTCCACAGCGCCCACTCCGATTCCCACGTACCAGCGGCCGCTCCGCAGGGCGTGCAGGGCAATCTCGACGACTTCGTCCGGACGCTCCACGACGCCCTGGACCTCGTCGCCCACTGAGCGCTCGAAGCGCCCGGCGGTGGACAAGCCGGCCAACTCCGCCAGGAGCCCGGGGACACGGTCTACGTCGGCGCTGCTGCCGCGCTGGTCGATCGTCATCACGTACATAGCCCCACCCTAAAGGGCTGATCTACGGGAATCAATCATTTTCAACTGATTACTGAAAATAAGACGAAATAAGCTGATAAGAGTAAATCATCGCAATCCGGTTCGCCCGGGCGGATTGGGCGGCCCCCGGCCCTCCGAGGTCGCCGGAAAGCTGCCAAATCGCCGTACAGTGTCGGCGAACTGGCAGCTTTCCGGCGATTTCGCGACTTCGACACAACGACGGCGGCCCCGGCAGGCCGGAAAGCCGCCGTGTCAGCCGAAGAGGTTGACCGGCTTGACGATGTCCGCGTAGATCAGCAGGGCGCCCATGCCCATCAGCAGCACTGCCACCACATAGGTGACGGGGAGCAGCTTGGCGATGTCGAACGCGCCGGGGTCCGGGCGGCCGAAGAGCTTGGCAATCCTGCGGCGCGCCCCTTCGTACAGCGCGCCGGCCACATGGCCGCCGTCGAGCGGCAGCAGCGGGATGAGGTTGAAGACGGCCAGGGCGAAGTTGAGCCCGGCCAGGAGCCCCACCAGGGTGGCCACCCGGGACTGCATCGGAACCTGCTCCATGGCGGCGACCTCGCCGGCCACCCGCCCCACGCCGACCACGCTGATGGGTCCGTTGGGGTCGCGGGGTTCCTCGCTGAAGGCTGCCTGCGCCACACCGGCCACACGGGCCGGAAGGTTCAGGACGACGCCGGCGATCTGTTTGATGTTCTCGCCCGCCATTGGCAGGACGGTCGACGCCGGCTGCGGCACGAGCGCGGTCTGCGCGCCGATGCCCAGGAAGCCGACGTCCTGGTACTGGAGGGTGCCGTCGGCGCTCTTGGCCTGCCGGCCGTCGTCGCCCACCACGGGCCGCGCGGAGAGGACCGGGGTGACGGTGGTGGTGACCGGGACGCCGTCGCGCTCCACCGTGATGCTGACCTGCTTGTCCGCGGAGGCGCGGATCCAGCCGGTGAGTTGATCCCAGCTGGTGACGGCCTTGCCGTCGAAGGAGGTGATGACGTCGTTGGGCAGCAGGCCCGCGGTGGCGGCGGGCGTGAGCTTGCAGTCGGCCGAGTTCGGGTCCACGGTTTCGCCGGCCTTGACCTGGCATTTGGAGACGTCGGCGATGGTGGTGGTTTGGGTGGCAATGCCGAAGCCCATCAGCAGCACGGCCGTCAGGGCGAGTCCGATGAGCATGTTCATGGCCGGGCCGCCGAGCATGATGATGATCTTCTTCCAGACCGGCAGCTTGTAGAAGACGCGGTTGGCGTCGGCGGGACCGACTTCCTCGTGCGCCAGGGAGCGGGCGTCTGAGGCGAGCGACTGGAACATGCCGGTGCTGGAGGTCCGGACGGTGCCGTCCTCCTTGTTCGGCGGGTACATGCCGATCATGGAGACGAAGCCGCCCAGCGGAATGGCCTTGAAACCGTATTCGGTCTCGCCCTTTTTGCGGGACCAGAGTGTGGGCCCGAAGCCGATCATGTACTTGGTGACGCGGACCTTGAAGAGCTTGGCGGGCAGCAGGTGGCCGACCTCGTGGAGGGCGATGGACACGGCGATGCCGATCGCCACAAAGACGACACCGAGGATAAAGAGGAGGACGGGGCTCATGCTTGAATCTGCTGCTTCCTAGACGCTTCTGAGGGCTAAACGTTCGTGGGTGCGGGCGCGTGCCCATCTTTCAGCATCCAGTACGGACTCCACCGTCAGCCCGGAGGAACCTGTGTGTTCGCTGAGCACCGCTTCGATGGTATCGACGATGTCGGTGAACCGGATCCGCCCGGCATGGAACGCCATCACGGCCTCCTCGTTCGCGGCGTTGAAGACCGCCGGGTAGGTACTCCCCTGCCTGGCGGCATCCTTCGCCAGCCCGACGGCGGGAAACGCCTCCGTGTCGAGCGGCTCGAAGGTCCAGCTGGTGGCCTGGGTCCAGTCGCACGGCCGGGCCGAGCCCGGAACGCGGTCCGGCCAGCCGAGGCCCAGGGCGATGGGCAGGCGCATGTCCGGCGGGGAGGCCTGGGCGATCGTGGAGCCGTCGATGAACTGGACCATCGAGTGGACCACGGACTGCGGGTGGACCACGACGTCGATCTTCTCCAGCGGGATGTCGAAGAGCAGGTGCGCCTCGATCACTTCCAGTCCCTTGTTGACCAGGCTGGCGGAGTTGGTGGTGACCATAAGGCCCATGTCCCAGGTGGGGTGCGCCAGGGCGTCCTGCGGGGAGACATCGTGCAGCTGCTCCCTGGTCTTGCCGCGGAAGGGACCGCCGGACGCCGTGAGGACCAGCCGGTCCACCTCGGCGGCGGAGCCGGAGCGCAGGCACTGGGCGATGGCGGAGTGTTCGGAGTCGACCGGGACGATCTGGCCTTCGCGGGCCGCGGCCTTGACCAGGGCGCCGCCGACAATCAGGGATTCCTTGTTGGCCAGGGCCAGGGTTGCCCCGGACTTGAGCGCCGCCAGGGTGGGGGCGAGGCCGATCGAGCCGGTGATGCCGTTGAGCACCACGTCGGCCTCGATTTCGGCGATCCGGGTGGAGGCGTCCGGGCCGGTGATGATCTCGGGCCGGTAGCCGGTCACTCCCGCCGCCCCGGCGGCGTCGTCGATCAGGTGCTGGAGGGCACCCGCATCTCCGGACGCGGTGCCGACGGCCCGGGCCCGGGTGTGGACGGCCTGCCGGGCCAGGAGTTCGAGGTTGCCGCCGCCCGCGCTGAGCGCCACGACCTCGAAAAGGTGCGGGGCGCCGTCGACGACGTCAATCGCCTGCGTGCCGATGGAACCGGTGGACCCGAGGAGGACGATCTTGCGCGGCTGCATGGTTCAAGTATCCCGCACCGCGTTCGTGCTCGGGTTCCCCATCGAGTTGGCATGTCACGGCAGTGTTCGCGCGGAACATTGCCGCGAAGTGTCCACTCGACGGCCGCCGTTGACGCTGCGGACCGCAGGCGTAACGTGGGGATCGTGGAGTGGACCGCCTGGTTCGACGCGCCGGAGTACGAGTTCGCCCGGCAGCTGCTGCAGCGCGGCATCGCCATCATCTACTTTGTCGCGTTCCTGTCCTCGCACAACCAGTTTCCGGCCCTCCTCGGCGAGCGCGGCCTGTTGCCGGTCCCGGATTTCGTGGCACGCTCCAGCCGGTACCGCCGGCCCACCCTGTTCAGTTGGCGCTACTCGGACCGGCTGCTGCGGGCCGTCTGCCGGGGCGGTATGGCGATCGCCGCCACGGTCGTCCTGGGCCTGCCACAGCTGGGCCCTCCGTGGGTTCCGATGCTGGCGTTTCTGGCGCTCTGGCTGCTGTACATGTCGATCGTCAATGTGGGGCAGACGTTCTACGGCTTTGGCTGGGAGATGCTGCTGCTGGAGGCCGGCTTCATTGTGGCGTTCCTCGGCTCCGACCAGACTCCCCCGCCGCGGACCATCCTGATCCTGCTGGCCTGGCTGGTGTTCCGCCTCGAGTTTGGGGCCGGCATGATCAAGATCCGCGGCGGCCGGGAGTGGCGCGACCTCACCGCCCTGTACTACCACCACGAGACCCAGCCGATGCCGGGCCCGCTCAGCCGGCAGGCGCATCTGCTGCCCAAGGCGTGGCACCGGGTGGAGGTCCTGGGCAACCATTTCGCGCAGCTGGTGGTGCCGTTCTTCCTCTTTGCCCCGCAGCCGCTGGCCAGCGTGGCGGCGGGAATCGTCATTTTCACGCAGCTCTGGCTGGTGGCGAGCGGGAACTTCGCGTGGCTCAACTGGATGGCGATCCTGCTCGCCTTCGCCGCCGTCAGCGACCCGGTGGCGCATGCCCTGGTCCCGGCGATTCCGCTCGACTGGCACACCGCGGCGGCCGGCACGGGCGGGGCAATTGCCACGGCGGGCGGGGCGGCAGCGACGGGTACCCAGGCGCCGGTCCCGTGGCTGGTGGTGGTCCTGGTCGCCACCGTGCTGCTCGTGGTGCTCAGCTACCGCCCGGCCGAGAACCTGTTCTCCCACGACCAGCTGATGAACGCCGCCTTCAACCGCTGGCAGTTGGGGAACACTTACGGCGCCTTTGGCACGGTCACGAAGCAGCGGATCGAAATCGCGGTGGAGGGAACCCTCGACGCCGAACCCGACGAAACTGCGGACTGGCAGGAATACGGCTTCCGCGGCAAGCCCGGCGACGTCCGCCGCATCCCGCGCCAGTGGGCGCCGTATCACCTGCGCCTCGACTGGCTGATGTGGTTCCTTCCCCTGCGCACCGTGCACGAGCAGTGGTTCTACGCCTTCCTGGCCAAACTACTGGAGGCCGACCGCCCCACCCTGCGCCTGTTGCGCCATGACCCGTTCGACGGCGCCCGGCCCCGCTGGGTGCGGGCCCGCAGCTACCTGTACCGCTTCGCCACCCGGAAGGAATTCCGCGCCACCGGCGAGCGCTGGATCCGGATCCCGCTGTACGAGTCCATCCCGCCGCTATCCTTGCCGCCGGAGGACTGAGTCCCGTTGCCGGGGCCCGGGGCACGGTCTGCGGCCCACCGCACCACCGATCTGACGCAAATGGCCGGAATGGTGGTCACCATTCCGGCCATTTGTGGCGAATCAGGAGAGCGTTCTGGCTAGACGGACAGCTCGTCCTTCACCGGCGCAGCCTCCAGGGACGACTGCCGGCGGCGGAGCCACCAGGAGCCCACGAAGATCAGTGCCATCGACACGTACACCACCACAGCGAACGGCGAGGAGAACAGGGCCGTGGGGTCGTTCTGGGAGAGCTGCAGCGAGCGCCGCAGCTGCACTTCGAACATCGGCCCGAGGATCATCGCCACCACCATGGGCGCCACGGGATAGCCGTAGCGTCGCATGAAGTAGCCCAGGATGCCGACCACCAGCAGGATGCCGACGTCGGCCGCCGCGAAGTTCACCGAGAAGGCGCCCAGGGCCGCGAAGACGAGGATGCCTGCGTACAGGTAGGGCCGCGGGATCTGCAGGATCTTCACCCAGAGCCCGACCAGCGGCAGGTTCAGCACCAGCAGCATCAGGTTGCCGACGTACAGCGAGGCGATCAGGGTCCACACCAGCGCGCCCTGGTTCTCGAACAGGAGCGGTCCGGGCTGGATCTGGTAGCGCTGGAACGCGGTGAGCATCATGGCCGCGGTCGCCGTCGTCGGAATTCCGAGCGTCAGCAGCGGGACCAGGACGCCGGCGGCAGCGGCGTTGTTCGCCGCTTCCGGACCGGCCACGCCCTCGATGGCGCCCTTGCCGAACTGTGCCTTGTTCTCGCCCTTGGCGAGTTTCCGCTCCGCGGCGTAGGACAGGAACGTGGAGACGTCCGCCCCGCCTGCCGGCACCGTACCGATCGGGAACCCGATGAAGGTGCCCCGCAGCCACGGCTTCCAGGACCGTTTCCAGTCCTCCTTGGACAGCCAGGCGTTCTTGCCCTTGCTGACCGGGATGACCTCGACCGGGCCGTGCCGCAGCTTCGAGGCCACGTACAGGGCCTCGCCGAGGGCGAAGAGACCCACAGCCACGAGGACCATGTCGATGCCGTCCACCAAGGTGGGGTTGTCGAAGGTGAACCGCTGCTGCGCGGTGCTGTCGTCGATGCCGATCATCCCGATGAACAGCCCCAGGGCCAGCGATGCGAGGCCGCGGAGCACGGAGGCGCCCAGCAGGGCACCGACGGTGAGGAACGCCACCACCATAAGCGCCACGTAGTCCACGGGTCCCAGGCCGACGGCCAGTTCCGCGACGACGGGGGCCAGGAAGGACAGCAGCACAGTCGCGATGGTGCCGGCGATGAACGAGCCGATCGCCGCCGTCGCCAGTGCCGCCGCGCCCCGGCCGGCCTTTGCCATCTTGTTGCCCTCGAGCGCCGTGACGATCGAGGACGATTCGCCCGGGGTGTTGAGCAGGATGGACGTGGTGGAGCCGCCGTACATACCGCCGTAGTAGATGCCGGCGAACACGATGAGCGCGGCCGCGGGATCCAGCGCGTAGGTGATGGGCATCAGCAGCGCGACGGTCATCGCCGGACCGATGCCGGGCAGCACGCCGACGGCGGTGCCGACGAAGACGCCGCCCAGGGCGTACAGCAGGTAGACCGGCTGCAGCGCCGTCGAGAAGCCCTCCAGGAGCAACATGAAGCTATCCATGGAAGAACGGCACCCCCTCAAGCAGCGGGCCCGGCGGCAGGGAGACGCCTAGCAGCCCGCCGAAGACGTACTGCAGCACGAGCGCCAGCACCACGGAAATGATGACCGCCTTCCAGAGCGGCTTGGCCTCCAAGGACCACGCCGCCCCGCTGAACAGCACAGCTGCGGCGATGGGCCAGCCGGCCGGTTCGATCAGGAAGATGTGGAGCACCACGAAGCCCACGAGTTTCGCCAGGGCCACCCAGTCTGTCTTGGCGGTGACGTCGAGGTCTTCGCTTTCCTCGGCCTGGCCCACCTTGCCGCGGAACACCTGCGCCACGATGCCGGTGCCCACGAGCACCAGCATGGTGCAGACGATGTACGGAAAGGCCCGCGGGCCGATGCCGGTCTCTGACGGCGGGATCGGAATGGACCCCGCCGTCAGGAGGCCGGCTGCGCCCACGCTTACGAACACCAGGGCGAAGAGGATCTCCCCCGTGGGCTGCTTGGCGGGCGTGCTGACTTGAACGGACATTGTTACTTGACCAGGCCAATCTCGGTGAGCGTGGTCTTGACCTTGGCGATGTCCTCGGTGAGGAAGGTCTTGAAACCGTCGCCGGCGAGGAAGGCGTCGTCCCAGTTGTTCTTGGCCAGGGTGGCCTTCCAGGCTTCCGTGGCGTGCAGCTTGGTGACAACCTCGGTCAGCTTTGCCTTCTGGGCATCGTCGATGGACCCCGGTGCCACGACGCCGCGCCAGTTGGTCAGGACGACGTCGATGCCCTGGTCCTTGAGCGGCTTGACGCCCGGCAGGGCCGGGGCCTCGGACGTGCCGGAGACGGCGAGCGCCCGGACCTTGCCGGCCTTGACCTGCTCGGCGTACTCCCCCACGCCGGAGATGCCGGCCTGGACCTTGTTGCCGAGCAGGGCCGCGATCGATTCACCGCCGCCGGAGTAGCCAATGTAATTCAGCTTGTCGGATTCGACGCCCTGGGACTTGAGGATCTGACCGGCCAGGATGTGGTCCGCTCCGCCGGCCGAGCCGCCGGTGATCGCCACGCCCTTGCCGTTGGCCTTGATGTCGTCCACAAGGTCCTTGACGGACTGGTACTTGGACGACGCCGGGACCACGAGGACCAGCGGCTCTTCGGTCAGGCGCGCAATGGGGGTGGTGTCTTCCAGCCGGGTCTTGGCGGCGTTGGTTTCCACGGCGCCCACCATGACGTAGCCCATCACCATCAGGGTGTTGACGTCCTTTTCGGTGGCGAGCTTGGCAAGGCCGTTCGTGCCGCCGCCGCCGCCGATGTTGCTGACCTGGGCGGAGGTGACGAGTTTGTTGGTCTGCAGGTCCTGCTGCATCGCACGGCCGGTCTGGTCCCAGCCGCCGCCCGGGTTGGCCGGAACGATGATGCTCAGCTTCTTGATGGGGTCGGCTGCCGCGCCGCTCTGGCCTGCCGCCGCGCCGCTCGCACCACCGGCACAGGCCGACATGGCGAGGACGACGCCGGCTGCCCCGGCAGCGAGCGCAGCCCGGCGGGTGAAGCTGGACCGCGTGGAATTGGAAGGGGAGGTCATGGTTTCTCCTTGTTGAAATGTGACGCACGTCATCGGAATCACTTCCCAGAGACTAGGAGCACCCCGGCCCGGGGACCAGAATTTGGCCATAGAGGTAGTAGTGGTCATATTGGTCACGGCCTGGAGCCCTCGTTTGGCCGGTGGGGCGGTGGCCGGATGGGAAACTTGTGACATGGTTCACAGGATTCCCTTACGCTTCCAGCTGGTGGCGCTGCAGCTCGCCATCGTGCTGGCCGTCCTGACGGCGGTGGGGGCCGTGACCATCCGGATGCAGGAACAGCAGCTCCGGGACGCCTACAAAGGCAGGCTGATCGGCGTCGCCGAAAGCGTTGCCCGGCTGCCCTCGGTGGTGCAGGCTTTCGGGACACCGCATCCGGCCCAGATCATCCAGCCCATCGCCGAAGTCATCCGGCAGGCCTCGAATGTCACCTATGTGGTGGTGACGGACCGGAACGGGGTCCGGCAGTCCCACCCGAACCCGGCGGAAATCGGCAGGCCCGTTTCCACCGATCCGTCTGTCCCGCTCTCCGGCGAGATCTACGTCGGCACCCAGACAGGAACCCTGGGTGAGTCCTGGCGGGTGAAGGTTCCCATTTTTGACGGAACCGGCACTGTGATCGGCTCGGCCTCGGTGGGCGTGCTCGAAACCACCCTGGCCCAGGACCTCTACGAGGACCTGCCGCAGCTGTTCGGCTGGCTCCTTGGGGCGGCGCTGCTCGGGTCGCTGGGGGCGATGTACATCTCCAAGCTCGTGTGGCGGCGGATCTACAAGCTGGAACCGGAGGAGATCGCCGCGCTCCTCGAGACCCGCGACGCGATGCTGCACGGCCTGGGCGAGGGGCTGGTCGCCGTCGACGCGGCGGGGACCGTGGCGCTGGTCAACGACGAAGCCCGCCGGCTGCTGGGACTGGGCGAGGAGATCACCGGGAAACCCGCCAGCGAATGCCTGGAACCCGGAATCCGCCGGATGCTGACCGCCGGGTCAGTCACCGAGGAGCTGGTGCTCTCCGGGGAACGGATCCTGCTGGGCAAGGTCAACGCCGCAACCGTGGACGGCCGGGAGGTAGGCAAGGTGCTGATCCTTCGCGACCGCACGGAGCTCCACACGATCCTCCGCGACCGCGACGGCGCCCTGGACGTCACGCAGGCGCTCCGGGCACAGGCCCATGAATTCGCCAACAAACTGCATGTGATCTCGGGTCTCCTGGAGCTGGGCGAGCAGGACAAAGCCGTGCAGTACCTGGGCCGGAGCCACAGCGACGCCGCCTTCGTCAGCCGCCCGCTGGCCGCTGGAATCACCGACCACGACGTCCGGGCGCTGCTGATTGCCAAGTCCACGGTCTGCGCCGAGCGCGGCATCGAGATTCTGGTCAGCCCGGATTCGGTGTGCACCCCGGACGGGACCGGCGACGTCATCACGGCCCTGGGGAACCTGATCGACAACGCGGTGGACGCGGCGGGCTACGACAGCACCGTCGCCGTCCGGTTGGAGGAGTCCCCCGACGGCGGCCGCACGATCACGGTCGAGGACGACGGTCCGGGCGTCCCCGAGCCAGAGTGGGCGGCCGTCTTCGAGGCCGGCGTCACCACCAAAGCAGCCGAGGGGATCAACAGCCGCGGCTTTGGGCTGGCACTGGTCCAGCGGGTGGCCCGGCGCCGGGGCGGCGGGGCGTCGGTGTCGCAATCCGCGCTGGGCGGCGCCTGCTTTACGGTGGTACTCAGGACAAAAGAGGCGGAACTACAAAAACAATGAGCCCCATTCGCACCCTCATCATTGATGATGACGTGGCAGTCGCCGGGATCCACCACGGGTTCCTGCTGGCCCGCGGCGGCTTCGACGTCGTCAGCATGGCCCACACCGGACAGCAGGGCCTCGACCTGGCGGCGGAGCTGCGGCCGGAACTGGTCCTGCTGGATATCCATCTCCCGGACATGTCCGGCCTGGACGTGCTCCGGCAGCTCCGCGGCCGCCAGCAGGCCCTGGACGTCCTGGTCATCACGGCGTCGCGGGAGCTGGAGACGGTCCGCGGCGCCATGGCCGGCGGGGTGCTGCACTACCTGGTGAAGCCCTTTACCTCCCAGGCCCTCAACGAACGGCTCGACGAGTACCTGTTCCTCCGCCGTGAACTCGCCGCGGGTGGGGCTGCGGGGCCGCTGGACCAGGACAGCATCGACAGGCTCGTGGCGCCGACCCGCCGGGCCACAGCCGGGGACCCCTTGGCCGGTCCGGTGGCTGACCCGGCTGCCGAGCCGATGTCGAGGCTGCCGAAAGGGCTGTCCCGGCCCACGCTGGACGCCGTCATCGAGGCGCTCAAGTCGAGCCCGGAGGACGTCTCGGCGGCCGGGATGGCGCTTCAGCTCGGGCTGTCCAGGGTCAGCGCCCGGCGCTACCTCGAGTACCTGGTCATCCACGGCTTCGCCCGGCTCACCCCCCGCTACGGCGCCGCGGGCCGGCCGGAGAACAGGTACTTGTGGAAGCGCTGAGCATGTCCATTCGTCGCCAATAAACCCCTCGCGGGACCCGGTCTCGATGCAATTGAGCACACCATCTGACGCAAGTGGCCGCTAAACGACCCGCCATAGCGGCCAATCGTGGCGAATCGACGAGGTTCAACCCCATGGGCCACACCCCGCCCCGCAGCTCAACCCAGGAGAATCCGGCAGAACAAGCCAGGACGCTCCGTGGCCCTTGCTCCGCACCCAAGGGGCACCCATCTGACGCAAGCGGCCGCTAAACGACCCGCCATAGCGGCCATTCGTGGTGAATCGACGAGGTTCAACCCGATGGCCCACACCCCGCCCCGCAGCTCAACCCAGGACACTCCCGCAGAACAAGCCAGGACGCTCCGTGGCCCTTGCTCCGCACCAAAGGTGCACTCATTTGACGCAAGTGGCCGCTAAACGACCTGCCGTAGCGGCCACTCGTGGCGAATCGACGACGTTCCACGCCATGGGCCACACCCCGCCCCGCAGCTCAACCCAGGACAATCCGGCAGAACAAACGAGGACGCCCGGTGGCCTGCGCTCCGCACCGAGGGGCACCCATTTGACGCAAGTGGCCGCTAAACGACCCGCCATAGCGGCCATTCGTGGTATCGACGAGGTTCGAACCCGCGGACCACACCCCGCCCAGCAGCTCAACCTAGGACACCACCCCCGCGGAACAAGCCAGGACGCCCGGTGGCCCGTGCTCCGCACCCAAGGTGCACCCATCTGACGCAAGTGGCCGCTAAACGACCTGCCCAAGCGGCCATTCGTGGTGAATGGCCGAGGTTCCACGCCGCGCAAGACCGGGCCGCAGCCACACGCCGCGCCACAAACGAAAGCCGTAGCCCCAGAAGCTAGCGGCCGGCGCGCCGGAGCGTGGATTCGGCGTGCTTGAGGATGGGGCCGTCGATCATCTTGCCGTTGAACTGGAACACACCGGAACCTGCCTCGGCGGCGGCGGCCAGCAGTTCGGCGGCCGCCTCGACCTCGGCTTCGGACGGCGCGTAGGCCCCGCGGACCACGGCCACCTGGTTCGGGTGGATGCAGGCCTTGGAGCCGAAGCCCGAGGCGACGGCGTCGCGGGCTTCGACGGCGAGGCCGTCCAGGTCCGGGATGTTGACGTAGACCGAGTCGACGGCTTCCTTGCCGAACGCGCGGGCGGCCAGCAGCACGGTGGAGCGGGCGTGCAGCGCAACCGCACGGTAGGCGCCGTCGTCCGTCCTGCTGGACGTGCCGCCGAGCGAGGCGAGCAGGTCTTCGGCGCCCCACATCAGCCCGACCACATTGGGTTCGGCCGCGATGGCCGCGGCATTAACAACGCCCAGCGCTGTCTCGCAAAGCGCAATCACGCTGAAGCCCTCGAGCTCCTTGAGTTGGGCAGCACTCTCGGCCTTGGCCAGCATGATGTGCCGGTAGGGGGTGTGCTTGAGGCAGTGCAGGTCCTTCTCGAACTCCTCCGTGCCGGCAGGGTTGATCCGGACGATCGTGCGGCTCGGGTCCAGCTCGGGGACGTCCCCGGTGGCGCCGAGCTGGGCGAGGATGGCGCCGCGGGCCCGCTGCTTGTCCGCGGGTGCGACGGCGTCCTCGAGGTCCACGATCACGGCGTCAGAGCGCTCGGCCGCCTTCTGGTAGCGCTCAGGGCGGTCGGCAGGGCAGAACAGCAGGGCGGGGCCCATCAGGAAACTCATGGATCTATTCTGCCCTTTTGCGCGCGTTCTGGGCTTCGGAGTGCGCATCCCGTGTCCACATCAGGCAGCTGCGGGTGGCGAGGGCGACGACGTCGCCGTTCTGGTTCCGGCCGGTGTGCTTCATGGTCACAATCCCCTGGCCCGGGCGGGAGGAAGACAGCCTTTTCCCGGTCACCACCGTCTCCGTGTACAGCGTGTCGCCGTGGTACATCGGGTGCGGGAAGGACACGTCCGTGAGCCCCAGCTGGGCGATGATGGTGCCCTGGGTCAGCTGCGGCACGGACTGCCCCACCACCGTGGCGAGGGTGAACATGGAGTTCATCAGGCGCTGGCCGAACGGCTGCTCCGCGCTCCAGGCGGCGTCGAGGTGCAGCGCCTGAGTGTTCATGGTCATGGTGGTGAAGAGGACGTTGTCCGCCTCGGTCACGGTCCGGCCGGGCCGGTGCGCGTAGACCACATCCTCTTCGAGTTCATCGAAGTAGAGTCCGCGCTGTTCAATGACGCGGGGCTCGACGGCGCGGGGTTCAGCCGCGTGCTGGGAATTCGTTGTCATACGGTCAGTTCCTGGTCTTCCTCGAAGAGTTCGGCGCCGGTGGCAGCGGCCACGTCCTCCGCCGTCACGTTGGGGGCAAGTTCGCGCAGTACCAGCCGGGACGTGCCGCCCTCCGTCACGACGTCGATCACCGCCAGGTCCGTGATGATGCGGTCCACGCAGCCCTTGCCGGTCAGGGGCAGCGTGCACTGTTCCACGATCTTGGGCCGGCCGTTCCGGTCGACGTGCTCCATCATCACGATCACCTTCTTGGCACCGAACACCAGGTCCATGGCGCCGCCCATGCCTTTGACCATCTTGCCCGGGATCATCCAGTTGGCCAGGTCACCGTTCCGGGCCACTTCCATCGCGCCGAGCACTGCGACATCCACGTGGCCGCCGCGGATCATGCCGAAGGAGGAGGCGGAGTCGAAGAACGCGGCGCCCTTGTTGACGGTGACGGTTTCCTTGCCGGCATTGATCAGGTCCGGATCCACCGCGTCCTCGGCCGGGTACGGGCCGACGCCGAGGATGCCGTTCTCGGAATGCAGGACCACCTCGACGCCAGCCGGGATGTAGTTGGGAATCAGTGTGGGCATCCCGATGCCAAGGTTGACGTACTGCCCGTTGTGCAGCTCCCGCGCCACCCGCGCGGCCAGTTCGTTGCGCGTCCAGCCTTTGCTCTCAACACCGGCGGGATGCCCGACGGCGGGGGGCCGGTATTCGTGGCGGACCGCTTCGGGACGGGGCGGCGCACCCGGCAGGCTGTTGGATTCCATGGCCTAGGCTCCTGACTGGACTGTTGCTGGGACGGCGGCGGCAGGGTTCGAAGCTGCGGCGGCAGGTGCGCTGCCGGAGGCGGACGCTGCGGCCAGCGCCACCGTCCGCTTCTCGATCCGCTTCTCAGCGCCGGGCGCGAGCACCACACGCTGGACGAAGATGCCGGGAATGTGGACGTGTTCGGGGTCCAGCTCCCCCGGCTCCACGAGTTCCTCCACCTCGGCGATCGTGACCTTCCCGGCCATGGCGCAGAGCGGGTTGAAGTTCATCGCGGTGGCGTGGAAGACGAGGTTGCCGTGGCGGTCGCCCTTCCATGCGTGGACGAGGCCGAAGTCGGGGGTCAGCGATTCCTCCAGGACAAAGTCGGCGCCGTTGAAGCTGCGCACCTCCTTCGCCGCCGAGGCAATCGCAATGTTGCCGTCGGCGTCGTACTTCTGCGGCAGGCCGCCGTCGGACACCTGGGTGCCGACGCCGGCAGGCGTGTAGAACGCCGGGATGCCGGCCCCGCCGGCACGCAGCTTCTCGGCCAGCGTGCCCTGCGGGGTGAGGATCACCTCGAGCTCGCCGGCGAGGTACTGCCGGGCGAACTCCTTGTTCTCCCCCACGTAGGAGCTGATAGTGCGGCGGATCCGGCCGTCCTTGAGCAGGATTCCGAGCCCCCAGTCGTCGACGCCGCAGTTGTTGCTGACGGTTTCCAGGTTCTTGGTGCCGCTCGCGTGCAGCGCGTCGATCAGGGCCACCGGAATGCCGCAGAGTCCGAACCCGCCGACGGCGAGCGAGGCGCCGTCGTGGATGTCCGCAACTGCCTCGGCAGCGCTGGCCACAACCTTGTTAATCATCGTTGATTCCCTCTCTCGACGGTTGCGGCCAGCGGGCCGGTCAGAGCCCCAGTTCGCGGGCGATCAGCATCAGCTGGACCTCCGTGGTGCCCTCGCCGACTTCAAGGATCTTGGAGTCGCGGTAGTGGCGCGCCACGGTGAATTCGTTGATGAAGCCATAGCCGCCGAACACCTGGGTGGCGTCCCGCGCGTTGTCCATGGCTGCCTCGCCTGCGACCATCTTAGCGATGGCTGCCTGCGTCTTGAACGGCTTGCCGGCGAGCATCCGGGCGGCCGCGTCGTAGTAGGCCAGCCGGGCAGTGTGGGCGCGCGCTTCCATCCGGGCTATCTTGAACGCGATGGCCTGGTACTTGCCGATGTTCTGTCCGAACGCGCTGCGTTCCTTGGCGTATTTCACCGACTGGTCCACGCAGCCCTGGGCCGCGCCGACGGCCAGCGCCGCGATCGCGATCCGGCCCTCGTCCAGGATTGAGAGGAAGTTGGCGTAGCCGCGGCCCCGGGTGCCCAGCAGGTTTTCCTCGGGGACGTGGACGTTGTCCAGCGTCAGCGGGTGGGTGTCCGAGGCGTTCCAGCCGACCTTGTTGTAGGCCTTCTCCGCCTTGAAGCCGGGCGTGTCGGTGGGCACCAGGATGGTGGAGATTTCCTTCTTGATGCTGCCGTCCGGGCGTTCCTCCTGGCCGGTGACCGCGGTGACGGTGACGAGCTTGGTGATGTCCGTGCCGGAGTTGGTGATGAACTCCTTGTTGCCGTTGATGACCCATTCCCCGCCGCCGAGCTTGGCGGTGGTCTTGGTGCCGCCGGCGTCGGAGCCTGCTTCCGGCTCAGTCAGGCCGAAGCCGGCGAGCGCCTTGCCGGAGGCCAGCAGCGGCAGCCACTCCTGCTTCTGAGCCTCGTTGCCGAAGCGGTGGATCGGCATGGCACCGAGGGAGACGCCTGCCTCCAGGGTGATGGCGACGGACTGGTCCACGCGGCCCAGCTGTTCGAGGGCGAGGGCCAAGGCGAAGTAGTCGCCGCCCATGCCGCCGAATTCCTCCGGGAACGGCAGGCCGAACAGGCCCATTTCCGCCATCTGGGAGACAACCTCGTAGGGGAAGCTGTGTTCCTCGTCGTGCTTGGCGGAGACCGGAGCCACTACTTCATCGGCGAATTCGCGGACGGTGTTGCTGAGGTCCTGGTAGTCCTCGCTGAGTTCAAAATCCGGCATGGTGACTCCTTTGTCTGGAAATTCTGTTGGTGGTGCTGTCTGAGAATTGCGGTCTGGTGGTGAAGCTGTGGAATCTAGTCCGCGGCGCCCATCGCGATGACGGATTCCTCGATGGAGTCTTCGGCTCCGGAGGGTTCCGGAGGGTGGATGGTGGCCAGGATCTGGTCTGCCTTCACGAGGTCGCCGGAGGCGGCGCTGATGTGCACGGTCCCGTCGAGCGGCGCCACGAGCTGGTGCTCCATCTTCATGGCCTCCACGGAGAGCAGGACCTGGCCGGCGGTCACGGCGTCCCCGTTGCTGACGGAGACGGACACCACCGTGCCCGGCATCGGCGAGCGCACCGCGGGGTCCGCGGCACCTTCCACGCGTTCGACGGCGGCCAGCACCCGGGCGAGCTTGGTCTCACGGGTGAGGGGTTCGAGGCGGCAGGACCACCCGTCGTTGCCGAGATAAACGAATTCCGGCGGGTTCTCCCGCGGGTGGTCCTGTCCGGACCCCGCATGGGCGAACCTGAGTTCCCCGCCGTCGAGCTCCAGAAATACGTTGGAACTGGACAGCCCGATGACTTTCACGTCGTGCGCCGGGCCGTTGTTGACCCGGACGGTGGCGTGGCCGAGGTCCAAATAGTTCAGCCAGGTCACGGCCACAGTAGCCAAGGCCCCACCGGGAACACCGAAGCTCATGGTCCAGGCGGCCGGTGCCCCCAGGCGCCAGCCCGTGGTGGTGTCCCACGGCGAGCTCAGCGTTTCCGGTGCCTCGGCCAGGACCCAGAACGGCATCGCCGCGGCGATCAGCTCGGCGTCGCCGGCGCGGCGGAAGGTGAAGCCGTCCATCTTCCGCTCGATCAGGCCGGTGTCGAGCCGGCCCGCCCGGACGTCGGCGTCGTTGATCAGCAGGCGGAGGTATTCGACGTTGGTGTCGATCCCCAGCGCCGTGTACCGGGAGAGCGCCGTGTCGAGCTTGTCCAGCGCCGCGGAGCGGTCCACGCCCCAGGCGATGACCTTGGCGACCATGGGGTCGTAGTCGCTGGAGATTTCCAGGCCTTCCAGCAGCGAGGAATCGATCCGGATGTCAGGATCAGCAGAGGCCGGGCTAACGGCGTCCAGGTCGTCCATCGCAGTGAAGATCTCGCCTCGCTCATCCAGGAGCAGCACCTCACCGCCCGAGGGCAGGAAGTTCCGTTCCGGGATCTCCGCGTAGACACGCGCTTCCACCGAGTGCCCGGTGAGGACGACGTCGTCCTGCCGGACGGTGAGTTCCTCGCCGGCGGCGATCCGCACCTGCCATTCGACGAGGTCGACGCCGGTAACCATTTCGGTGACGGGGTGCTCGACCTGCAGCCGGGTGTTCATCTCCATAAAGAAGAACTCGTCCGGGGCGTTGTCGGAAACCAGGAACTCCACGGTGCCGGCACCGCTGTAGTTGACGCTGCGCGCGGCGTTGCACGCGGCCTCACCGAGGCGGGCCCGGATATCGGCGCCGTCGGGCAGGGCGTCGAGCAGCGGGGACGGCGCTTCCTCGATGACCTTCTGGTGGCGGCGCTGCAGCGAGCACTCGCGCTCCCCGAGGTGGATGACGTTGCCGTGGTTGTCGGCGAGGACCTGGACCTCGATGTGCCGCGGGGTCAGGACGAGCCGCTCCAGGAACAGGGTGTCGTCGCCGAAGGCGCTGGCCGCGACCCGGCGGGCGGTGGCGAGGGTTGCCTCCAACTCCTCGGCGCGTTCCACGATGTGCATGCCCTTGCCGCCGCCGCCGGCGGAGGGCTTGATCAGCAGTGGGAAGCCGACGCCGGCCGCGGCGTCGATCAGCTGCGCGTCCGTCATGCCGGGTTCGGCGATGCCGGGGACCACCGGAACGCCGTAGCCGGTGACGTGGTTTTTGGAGCGGATCTTGTCGCCCATGACGTTGAGGGATTCGACGCCGGGACCGATGAACGTGATCCCGGCCTTCTCCAGCGCGCGGGCGAAGTCCACGTTCTCGCTCAGGAACCCGTAGCCCGGGTGCACGGCTTCGGCGCCGGTGTCGCGGCAGGCCTGGAGGATCGCCTCGATCTTGAGGTAGCTCTCGGCCGCGGCCGCAGGGCCGATCCGCACGGCGACGTCGGCCTCCCGCACGTGCCGGGCGTCTTCGTCGGCGTCGGAATAGACGGCCACCGAACGGATGCCCAGCGCCCGCAGGGTGCGGATCACGCGGCACGCGATCTCGCCGCGGTTGGCGACGAGCACGGTGCCGAAGAGAGGCTTGGCGCCCGTCAGCGTCGGCGACGTTGTAGTCGACGAAGAAATACTCGAGGAAGAAATAGTCATGGCTGGCTCACATCCGGAACAGGCCGAAGGAGGTCTCCGGCAGCGGGGTGCGGGAGACGACGTCGAGCGCCAGTCCCAGGACGGTGCGGGTGTCCGCGGGGTCGATCACGCCGTCGTCCCAGAGGCGGGCGGTGGAGTAGTAGGGGCTGCCCTGATCCTCGTACTGCTGTTTGATCGGGGCCTTGAAGGCTTCCTCGTCGGCGGCGGACCATTCCTCGCCGCGGGCCTCGTACTGGTCCCGCTTCACGGTGGCGAGCACGCTGGAGGCCTGGTTGCCGCCCATCACCGAGATCCGGGACGCCGGCCACATCCACAGGAACCGCGGCGAGTAGGCCCGGCCGCACATCGAGTAGTTGCCGGCGCCGAACGACCCGCCGATCACGACAGTCAGTTTGGGAACCCGGGCGGTGGCGACGGCGGTGACCATCTTGGCGCCGTTCTTGGCGATGCCGCCCTGCTCGTAGTCCTTGCCGACCATAAAGCCGGAGAGGTTCTGCAGGAAGATCAGCGGAATGCCGCGCTGGTCGCAGAGTTCGATGAAGTGCGCGCCCTTGAGCGAGGACTCGCTGAAGAGCACCCCGTTGTTCGCCACGATGCCCACGGGGTGGCCGTGCAGCTTCGCGAAGCCGGTGACCAGGGTGGTGCCGTAGTCCTTCTTGAACTCGTGGAAGCGGCTGCCGTCCACCAGCCGGGCAATCACCTCGCGGACGTCGTACTGCGCGTTGACGTCCGTGGGGACGGCACCGTAGAGCTCATCCGGGTCGGCAACGGGTTCGACGGCGGTGTCGATGTCCCAGGCGGGGGCCGCCGGCTTCGGCAGCGTGGAGACGATGTCGCGGACGATCTGGAGGGCGTGCTCGTCGTTTTCGGCGAGGTGGTCGGTGACGCCGGAGATCTTGGAATGCACGTCGCCGCCGCCGAGTTCCTCGGCCGTGACGATCTCGCCGATGGCGGCCTTCACCAGCGGCGGGCCGCCCAGGAAGATGGTGCCCTGGTTGCGGACGATCACGGTTTCATCGCTCATCGCGGGAACGTAGGCGCCACCGGCGGTGCAGGAGCCCATCACCGAGGCGATCTGCGGGATCCGGGCCGCGGACATCTTGGCCTGGTTGAAGAAGATCCGGCCGAAGTGTTCCCTGTCCGGGAAGACCTCGTCCTGCTTGGGCAGGAAGGCCCCGCCCGAGTCCACAAGGTAGATGCACGGCAGCCGGTTCTCCAGCGCGATTTCCTGGGCCCGGAGGTGCTTCTTCACCGTCATCGGGTAGTAGGTGCCGCCCTTGACGGTGGCGTCGTTGGAGATGACCAGCACCTGGCGGCCGTGGACCAGCCCGATCCCTGCAATCACGCCGGCGCCGGGGGAATCGTCGTTGTACATGCCGTTGGCGGCCAGCGGCGCGATCTCCAGGAACGGGCTGCCGTCATCGAGCAGGTGGTCGATGCGTTCGCGCGGCAGGAGTTTGCCGCGGGCCACATGGCGTTCCCGCGACTTCTCCGGCCCGCCGAGGGCTGCCGTGGCGAGGCGCTCGTTCAGCTCGCGGGCCAGCCCCAGCTGGGCCTCGCGGTTCGCGGCGAAGGCGGCGCTTGTGGCGTCCACCTGGCTGGCGATTGTCTCCATTGACTGCTTCCGTTCCGGGCCTTCATGCCGGGGGCTGCAATTGCACCCGCTCCAGCCACTTCGGTTAGTACCGCATAACTGAGATTTAGGTTAGTCTCTATTAACTGTGATGTCCAACACAGGACAGCAGAGTCAGCTGCACAGTCAAGTGGAATTCGAAAAGAGGGACGTGCCGGTGACCGAGTCCAGCCAGACAACCCAGGCCCCTCCGGCCTCTTCCGGTTCGACGCCTCCTACATCGACACCTCCCGCATCAACCCAGCGCAGCCAGGCCAAGGAGAACAGGCGGCAGGCCCTGCTGTCCGCGGCCGCCGAGCTGTTCGCCGTCGACGGCTTCAACCGCGTCTCGCTGGAGGATCTGGGCGCCGCGGCGGGCGTCAGCGGCCCTGCGGTGTACCGGCACTTCTCCGGCAAGCAGGCAGTCCTCGGGGCGCTGCTGCTCAGCGTCAGCCAGGATCTGTTCGACGGCGGCCGGCGCGTGATTGCCGCTTCCGACGGCGCCGCCGTTGCGCTGCGCCGGCTGGTGGAGTTCCACGTGGACTTCGCGCTGAGTAACCCCGACGTCATCCGCGTGCAGGACCAGGACTTCAGCAACCTCGCCGACGACGACCAGGCGCAGGTCCGCACGCTGCAAAGGAACTACGTGGAGCTCTGGGTCGAGGTATTGGCCGGGCTGCACCCCGAGACCGAAGATACTGAACTCCGGATGCGCGCCCACGCCACGTTCGGCCTGATCAACTCCACGCCGCACTCGGTCCGCAGCCACGGGCGCCGGATCGCAGTCAAGCGGGCACGGCCCCTGCTCCAGAGCATGGCGCTGGCGGCCCTGATGGCCCCGGCCGTTCCCGACCCGCTCGACTGACCTGTCCCTGCCCGCGTGCCGGGTCCCCCTGGCCCCGCGGCTCACGCCGTCCCGCCCACGCCGCCCGGCCCCGCAGCTCACGCCGTCCCGCGCTCCGGGGGCCCTTTGGCGCGAACACGCCGACTGCCAAGGCGCCGCCGTCGAACTTTCCGGCCAATGTGCCCCCGGACGGACAACCCGCCGCACAACAAAGCTGCCGGCCACCCCGGGAGGGGGCAGCCGGCAGCCGTGACGTTGGGGGCCTAGACCATGGCGAGGGCCATGCCCGGGTCGGAGAGCATGGCGCCGAGGTCCTGCAGGAAGCGTGAGCCCTGCTCGCCGTCGACCAGGCGGTGGTCGAAGGACAGGCTGAGCGTCATGACCTGGCGCAGCGCCACCTCGTCCCGGTACTCCCACGGCATCTTCCGCACGGCACCGAGGGCCAGGATGGCGGCCTCGCCCGGGTTCAGGATGGGTGTGCCGGCATCGATGCCGAAGACGCCGATGTTGGTGATGGAGATGGTGCCGCCGGAAAGCTCGGCCGGGGCCGTCTTGCCGGACCGCGCCGTGTCCGTCAGTTCGGTCAGCGCCGTGGAGAGCTCCAGCAGGGACATCCGGTCGGCGTCCTTGATGTTCGGAACGGTGAGGCCGCGCGGGGTGGCCGCCGCGATGCCCAGGTTCACGTAGTTGTACTGCACGATCTCCTGCTTGGCCTCATCCCAGCGGGTGTTGAGCGTGGGGTGGTTGCGCAGGGCGATGAGCACAGCCTTGGACACGATGGTCAGCGGGGTCAGCTTGTAGCCGGCAAACGCGCGGCTGGCCTTGAGCTTCGCCAGCAGTTCCATGGTCGGGGTGACGTCGACGGTCAGGAATTCCGTGACGTGCGGCGCCGTGAAGGCGCTGGAGACCATGGCCGCGGCGGTGAACTTCCGTACGCCCTTGATGGGCGTCCGGGTTTCCCGCTCGCCCTGCGCCTGGGCCTGGACGGGCACGCCGGCCAGGTCCCGGGGTGCCACCGGCAGGTCTCCCCCGCCGACGAAGTTGCGGACGTCGTCGCGGGTGATGAGCCCGAACTCGCCCGTGCCGGCGACGGCCGCGAGGTCGACGCCGAGATCCTTGGCCAGCTTGCGCACGGGCGGCGTGGACCGCGGGCGGTCCCCGGAGTGCGCGGCGGCAGCGGGTTCGGCCACCGGGGCGGGCGCGACCGGTTCGACCACCGTGGCCGGCGCGGCCGGGGCCGGTGCGGCGGCCGAAGCCGCGGGAGCGGCGAAGCTGCGGGTGCGGCGGGCCGGTCGGCCGGAGTTCTCCAGGACGGCGCCGTAGCCCACGAGGTTCGGTTCACGTTTGGCGGGCGCGTCCGCACCGGTACCTCCGGCAGTTCCAGAGCCGCCGGCGGGAGCGCCGTCGTCGCCCTCTACCTCGAAGGAAACGATCGGCTTGCCGACCTCCACGACGGTGCCGGGCTGTTCGTGCAGGGCAGCGACTACCCCGGCGAACGGCGAGGGAAGCTCGACGACGGCCTTGGCCGTTTCTACTTCCGCGATGATCTGGTTGAGCGCGACGGTGTCCCCCACCGCGACCTTCCAGGCGACGATTTCCGATTCGGTGAGACCTTCGCCGAGGTCGGGCAGCCGGAATTCCTTGATCATGGTGGCGCTCATCCTTCCAGCCCGCTCAGGGAGTTGGGGCGGCCCAGGGCACGGTCGACGCCGTCCAGGATCCGGTCCAGGCCCGGGAGGTGGTGCATTTCAAGCTTTGAGTACGGGTACGGGACGTCGAAGCCGGTGACCCGGACCGGTGCGGTTTCAAGGTGGTAGAAGCAGCGTTCGGTGATGCTGGCGGCTACTTCGGCGCCGATGCCGCCGGTCTGGGAGGCCTCGTGCGTGATGACGAGCCGGCCGGTCTTCCGGACCGAGGCTTCCAGCGTCGCGAAGTCCAGCGGGGCGAGCGAGCGCAGGTCGATGACCTCGACCGACACGCCTTCGTCGGCGGCGGCGAGCGCGGCGTCCGTGGCGGTCTTGACGAGCGGGCCGTAGGCCACGAGCGTCACGTCCTTGCCTTCGGTGACGACGCGGGCCTTCTCCAGGGACAGGGCGGCGCCGAGGTCAAGGGTCTCGTCCACCTCGCCCTTGTCGTGGTAGCGGCGCTTGGGTTCGAAGTACAGCACCGGATCATCGGAGGCGATGGCCTGCTGGATCATCGTGTAGGCGTCCTGCGGGTTGGAGACGCTGACGACGCGCAGCCCCGACGTGTGGGTGAAGTAGGCCTCGGGCGATTCCGAGTGGTGCTCCGGGGAACCGATGCCGCCGCCGAACGGGACGCGGATGGTGATGGGCATCTTGACCGCGCCCTGGGTGCGGTAGTGCATCTTGGCGACCTGGCTGACGATCTGGTCGAACGCCGGGTATATGAAGCCGTCGAACTGGATCTCCACCACTGGGCGGTAGCCGCGGTACGCGAGTCCGACGGCGGTGCCCATGATGCCGGACTCGGCGAGCGGGGTGTCCACGACGCGGTGCTTGCCGAAGTCCTTCTGCAGGCCGTCGGTGACGCGGAAGACACCGCCGAGGGCGCCGATGTCCTCGCCCATGAGGATCACCTTGGGATCGTTCTCGAGGGACTTGCGCAGGCCCGAATTGATGGCTCGGGCGAAGGTCATCTTCGTCATCAGCGTGCACCTTCTTCAGTAGCGGCTTCTGCGGGATCGCCGAAGGAAGCCAGGTAACGGGAATAGTGGTCCTGCTGGCGGTCCAGCGAGGAATTGGGCGTGCTGTAGACGTGTTTGAAGATGTCCATCGGCTGCGGTTCGGGCATGTTGATGGTGCCCGCCCGCAGTGCCTTCGCGACGGCGTCCGCCTTGGCGGCGACGGCGGTTTCGAGGTCCTCGGTGAGGAGCCCCTTGCGTTCCAGCAGCGACTTCAGCCGGGCGATTGGGTCCTTGGCGGCCCAGTCCTCGAGCTCGTTGGCGTCGCGGTAGCGGGTGGGGTCGTCCGCCGTCGTGTGCGGGCCCATGCGGTAGGTGACGGCCTCGATGAAGGTGGGGCCGCCGCCGCGGCGTGCACGGTCGATGGCGATGCGGGTTGCGGCCATCACGGCCAGGACGTCGTTGCCGTCCACGCGCATGCTGGGGATGCCGAAGCCTGCGGCGCGGTCAGCGATCTGGATGTGGGACTGCAGCCGGACGGGCTCGGAGATGGCCCAGTGGTTGTTCTGGCAGAAGAAGACCACCGGGGACTGGAAGCTGGCGGCGAACACCAGGGCCTCGTTGACATCGCCCTCGCTCGTGGCGCCGTCGCCGAAGTAGGCCACGGCGACCGAATCGGCGCCGTCGTTCTGGATTCCCATCGCGTAGCCGGTGGCGTGCAGGGTCTGGGCGCCGATGATGATCTGCTGCGTGGCGACATTGACCGTGTAGGGGTCCCAGCCGGCCAGGGCGTTGCCCCGCCAGGCTTTGACGATGTCCTCGGGGTTGACGCCGCGGCAGTAGGCGACGCCGTTGTCACGGTAGCTGGGGAAGACGAAATCGTCGTCCCGAAGGGCCCGGGCCGAGCCGATCTGGGAGGCTTCCTGGCCCAGCAGCGGCGGCCAGAGGGCGAGTTCGCCCTGGCGCTGCAGGGCGGTGGCTTCGGCGTCGATGCGTCGGATGACCACCATGTCCTCGTAGAGCGCGCCGAGCTGTTCGTCGCTGACGTCCTGGACCCAGGGATCGAACTCGGGATGGCTTACGCGTTCACCCCCGGGGGTGATGAGTTGGACGAGGTCCCCGCCCGTCCGCCTGTTTGATTCTGCACTGTTCCCGGGGCCCCCGGCGGAAATACCGCCCTTGCCCGCGTCGTCGGTAAACACAGTTGTCCGCACCTTCTGACGTCGTCTGACCGATACTCGCAGGACTCGTGATCCCGGCGCGCACCGGCCGCCCGGGCGCCGTTGCCCCGGATAGTTGTGACCCTACTCACAACGCCCATTGGGTACAACCACCTGCAGAAAAGTTGAGCATTCTGCACTGTCCGGCACCCTGGCACCGTGCTAATCTTGCGCACTATGCAACCCTTGGATGGCACCGACACCCGCCTGCTTTCGGCCATGGCCCGCGACCCGCGGCGGACCGTCGTGGCGCTGGCCCAGAAGCTGGGCCTGTCGCGGAATACCGTGCAGGCGCGGATGGCCCAGCTGGAGAAAAAACACGTCTTCCTGTCCTTCGAGCGCCGCATCAATCCGGCCTCGCTGGGCTACCCGCTGATGGCCTTCATCTCGGTGCACGTCCAGCAGCAGAAACTCGGCCAGCTGGCGGTGGAACTGGCGGACATCCCGGAGATTCTGGAGGGCTACGGGCTCACCGGTTCGGCGGACCTGCTGCTGCGGGTGGTGGCGCTCGACGCCGAGGACCTGTTCCGGATCAACGGCAAGATCCTGTCCTGCGACGGGGTGGACCGGACGGACACCGCCCTGGCGATGAGCGAGATGATCCCGTTCCGGATCCAGCCGCTGCTGGAACGCGGCTCCGCCGAAGGCTGACGGTCTACACGGCAGGAGCCCCCATGCGGTTGCATGGGGGCTCCTGCGGTGTGAGCGGGCGGGGGGCCGCCGACCCTCTTAGTGGTTGGTGGCCTTTTCGGCGCCCACACCCGTCAGGGAGCGGACTTCCATTTCGGCCTGCTTGGTGGTGTCTTCCAGTTTCTTGTCCAGCACCGTGCCGAGCCAGCCCAGGAAGAACGCGAGCGGGATGGAGACGATGCCGGGGTTGCTCAGCGGGAAGATCGCGAAGTTGGCGCCCGGGATCATGGACGTCTTCGCACCCGAGACCACCGGGGACAGCGCGATCAGGATCACCGCGGAGCCCAGGCCCCCGTACATGCTCCAGACGGCGCCCTGGGTGGTGAAACGGCGCCAGAACAGCGAGTACAGGATGGTGGGCAGGTTGGCCGAGGCGGCCACGGCAAAGGCCAGGGCCACGAGGAACGCGACGTTCTGCCCGTTGGCGAAGATGCCGCCGATGATGGCCAGCACACCGATCACAACGACGGTCTTCCGCGCCACCTTCACCTCGGTGTCGGGGTCGGCCTTGCCCTTCGCCAGGACGTTGGCGTAGATGTCGTGGGCGAACGAGGCCGCCGCGGTGATGGTGAGGCCGGCGACGACGGCAAGGATGGTCGCGAAGGCCACCGCGGAGATAAAGCCGAGCAGCAGCGGTCCGCCGAGGTGGAACGCGAGCAGCGGAGCGGCCGAGTTGACGCCGCCCGGGGCGGCCTTGATGGTCTCGGCGCCCACCAGTGCCGCGGCACCGTAGCCGAGTACCAGCGTGAACAGGTAGAACAGGCCGATCAGCCAGATGGACCAGACCACGGACTTGCGGGCTTCCTTGGCGGTCGGGACCGTGTAGAAGCGCATCAGCACGTGCGGCAGGGCCGCGGTGCCGAGCACCAGGGCCAGGCCGAGGGACAGGAAGTCGAGCTTGGAGGTCTCGGACTTGCCGTACTGCAGTCCCGGGTTGAGGATGGCCGGGTTGCCCGCGGTTTCCACCGCGCCGCCCAGCAGGGAGGAGAGGTTGAAGCCGTAAATGGCCAGGACCCAGAAGGTCATGACAGCGGCCCCGGCAATCAGCAGGATGGCCTTGATGATCTGGACCCAGGTGGTGCCCTTCATGCCGCCGATCAGGACGTACATGATCATCAGGGCGCCGACGACGATGATCACCAGCGCCTGTCCGCCCCAGTCGCTGATGCCCAGCAGCAGGGAGATGAGGCTTCCGGCGCCGGCCATCTGGGCCAGGAGGTAGAAGAAGCAGACCGCAAGGGTGGAGATGGCGGCGGCAATGCGCACGGGGCGCTGCTTGAGCCGGAATGAGAGCACATCGGCCATGGTGAACTTGCCCGTGTTGCGCAGGAGCTCGGCGACGAGCAGCAGGGCGACGAGCCAGGCGACGAGGAAGCCGATGGAGTACATAAAGCCGTCGTAGCCGTTGATGGCGATGGCCCCGGTGATCCCCAGGAACGAGGCAGCGGACAGGTAATCGCCGGCGATGGCGGTGCCGTTCTGCGAACCGGTGAACGAGCGGCCGGCCGCGTAGTAGTCGGCGGCCGTCTTGTTGTTGCGGCTGGCGCGGAAGACGATCACCATGGTGACCGCCACGAACAGGGCAAAGATCCCCATGTTCAGCAGGGTGGTGTCTTTCAGGGCGGCGACGTTGACCGCGGGAACCATCAATGTTGTCATTTTGCCGATCCGCTCACTGGATTACCGTGGGTGTCGAACTCGTGGCCTTCGATTTCGTCGCGGATCTCGGCGGCAATGGGGTCCAGCTTCCGGTTCGAGTAGCTGACGTACCAGCCGGTGATGGCGAACGTGGTCACGAACTGGAGCAGGCCCAGGATCAGGCCGATGTTGATGTTGCCCCAGACCTTGGTGGACATGAACTCCACCGCGTAGTCGGCCAGCAGGACATAGGCGAAGTACCAGAGCAGGAATGCAATGGCCATCGGAAAGACAAAGCTGCGGTGACGTTTGCGCAGTTCCTGGAACCGCGGCGTCGACTGGACTTCCTTGAAGTCCACGGCCGCCGTAGCGTCCGTTTCTTGGGCATCGTTACCCATCGTTCCTCCTCATTGAGACTGGCGTGTCCACACCGGCTGCCCTGGCCTGCTCCGAACAGCCCTCCGGCCAATGTGACTGCAATCACTGTCCCCCGTGATGCGGGTTACATTCCAGAATTACCGCGCCCTGCGTCGCTCAACGGTCCCGATGCTGCGCTCAGCGGCGCCCGAAGCCGTGCCTGAAAGGCAGGCGGGCGCACCCTCGGCCCCGTCCGGCAGGTGCCGCGATACGCTGGGCCCATGCCCGACTCTCCCCTGTTCACCGCCGCCGCCGTTGCCGTGATCGCGGCGGCGATCGCCGTCGTCGTCGCCGTCGGGCTCAAGGTGCTCCGCTCCTTCCGGGAGCTTGGCACCGACGCGGAGCGGGCCACCTACAAGACGCTTCACGCGGCCTCGCGCGCCGGCCAGCACCTGCGGACCGGGCTCAATCCGGCCGGGGCCGCCAAGGCGAGCCGCCAGCTGCGCACCCTGCTGGGCTGCGACGCGCTGGCGATCACCGATGCCTCCGGCGTGCTCGCCTGGGACGGCGCCGGCGAGGAACTCACGCCGCTGCTGATGGAACTGTCGGCAGGAGTGCTCGACGGCGGCCACACCGCCGTGATCCCGGCCGGCGAGGTGCAGGAACTCGCCCGGGGCCGAGGCGCCGTCGCGACCCGCACGGATGTGGAACGTGCCGCGGTGATCGCCCCGATCAAGGCCGGGACCCGTGTGGTGGGTGTGGTGGCCGCCTTCGCCCCGGCTGCCGGCGCCGGGCTGGTCCGGGCCACCAGCGAGGTGGCCGACTGGGTGGCGACGCAGGTGGAGCTGGCGGAACTGGATGCGTCGCGCACGCTCCTGATGGAGGCCGAGGTGCGTGCGCTCCGGGCACAGATCAGCCCGCACTTCATCTACAACTCCCTGAACGCGATCGCCTCGTTCATCAACACGGATCCGGTCCGGGCGCGCGAGCTGGTGGTGGAGTTCGCCGACTTCACCCGCTATTCCTTCCGCCGGCACGGCGACTTCACCACGCTCGCCGAGGAACTGCGCTGCATCGACCGCTACCTGCTGCTGGAACGGGCACGGTTCGGCGACCGCGTCCAGGTGAGCCTGCGGATCGCCCCCGAGGTGCTCAGCACGGTGATCCCGTTCCTGAGCCTGCAGCCGCTCGTGGAAAACGCGGTACGGCATGGCCTCGAGGCCAAGGAGGGTCCCGGCCACATCACCATCACGGCCAACGACTCCGGCGCCTTCGCCGAGGTCACCATCGAGGACGACGGCGTGGGCATGGACCCGGAGCAGCTGCGGGCAGTCCTCGCCGGGCACGGGGAAGGCGACCACGTCGGGCTGCGGAACGTCGACGCCCGGCTGCGGCAGGTCTACGGCGACGACACCGGCCTCGTGATCGAGACGGCGCCCGGCGAAGGCACCCTGATTACGATGCGCGTCCCGAAGTCGCAGCCCCGGCACGACGCCTGAGCCTGCGGCAGGCCGAAGCGCCTGCGGCAGTAGTCTTGATCCATGATTAACGTCCTCGTCGCCGACGACGAGCTGCCCGCTGTCGAGGAACTGGCCTTCCTGCTCGGCAAGGATGACCGGATCGGCACCATCCACCGCGCGTCCTCCGGGGCCGAGGCGCTGCGGGCCCTCGAAGCCGAGAATGTCGACGCCGTCTTCCTCGACATCCACATGCCGGCGCTCTCCGGCCTGGACATCGCGCGGGTCATCTCGCGCAGCAGCAAGCCGCCCGCCGTCGTGTTTGTCACCGCCGATGAGGACTGCGCCCTGGAAGCCTTTGAACTGGCCGCCGTGGACTACCTGCTGAAGCCCGTCCGGGCTGAGCGGCTGGCGAAGTCCGTCGGCCGGATCTGCGAGCTGCTCAAGGACGGCGCGCCGCCCCCGGAGATGATCACGGTGGACCTTGGCGGCACCACGAAAATGATCCGCCGCGAGGATGTCACCTACGTCCAGGCCCAGGGCGACTACGCCAGGCTGCACACCGCCGACGCGAGCTACCTCATCCGTGTCCCGCTGGCCGACCTGGAACAGCAGTGGGCGGACGCCGGATTTATCCGCATCCATCGTTCGTACCTCATCGCGCTGAACCACGTCAGCCACATGAAACTTGCCGCCGCGGCGCCCAGTGTCACCGTGGCGGGGGCCGAACTCCCGATCAGCCGGCGGCACCTGCCGTCCGTCCGGGAGAAGCTTGAGGCCACCCGGATCCGGCCGCAGGCATGACCCGCGTCCGCGTCACCGCGCCGCGGAGCGGCAACTCAGGCGCCGCTGCGACGGGCGGTGTCGCCCTGGGTGGCAGCGCGCTCCCGGCTGTGCGGTCGGCCGCCGACTCGCGCGAAGCCGCCGAGGAGTCCGACGCCGGCCAGGTGTTTGTCCGCTCGCTGATTCGCTCTCAGTTGCGGCTCGGGGTGGTGGTGGCTGCGGGGTTCCTGCTGATCCTTGCCGCCTTCCCGCTCATGCTGGGACTGGTCCCCGGGCTCGCGGAGTCCACGATCGCCGGGCTGCCGTTCGACTGGGTGCTGCTGGGCGCCGGGATCTATCCGGTGGTCGGGCTCAGCGCCTGGCTGTACATCCGGACGGCGGCCCGGAACGAGTCCCGCTACCGGGACCTCGTCGGGGACAAATGAGGCGCCCGTGAACCCGGTCGTCGGCATTGCAGCGTTCGTAGCCGTCTCGCTGGCCACGGCCGGCATCGGTTTCTACGGCCTGCGGATTTCCCGCACCACCGGGGATTTCTACGTGGCTTCACGGACGGTCCGGCCCTGGTGGAACGCCTCGGCCATCGGCGGCGAGTACCTTTCGGCGGCGAGCTTCCTCGGCGTCGCCGGGCTCATCCTGCTCTCCGGCACGGACGCCTTGTGGTTTCCGGTGGGGTACACGGCCGGCTACCTGATGCTGCTGCTCTTCGTTGCCGCGCCGCTCCGCCGCTCCGGCGCTTACACCATCCCCGACTTCACCGAGGCGCGGCTCGATTCGCGGGTGGTCCGCAGCGTCACGAGTGTCGTCGTCGTGATGGTCGGCTGGCTCTACATTGTCCCCCAGCTCCACGGCGCGGCGCTGGCCATCCGGATCACCACCGGGCTGCCGGCGTGGGTGGGCATGGTGGCGGTGGTGGTGGTTGTCTGCGTCACCGTGGTGGCGGGCGGCATGCGGTCCATCACGTTTGTCCAGGCGTTCCAGTACTGGCTGAAACTGACGGCGCTGGCCGTGCCGATCCTGTTCATTCTCTTCGTGCTGGCAGACTCCGGAACTCCCCTCGCTGCCGAGGCGTCCGTGAACCCGACGGGAGCGGCACCGGCCGGGATGTACCAGAACGTCTCCCTGCTGGTGGCTCTGCTGTTCGGGACGCTGGGGCTGCCGCATGTGCTGGTGCGCTTCTACACGAACCCGGACGGGCAGTCGGCCCGCCGGACCACCCTGATTGTCCTGGGCCTGCTGTCGGTGTTCTACCTGTTCCCCACGGCGTACGGGCTGATCGGCCGGGTGTTCGCCCCGCAGCTGGCGCAGAGCGGGCAGTCCGATGCGCTGGTGCTGCTGCTCCCCGGGGAGCTGGTGGGCGGGACGGCAGGTGACCTGCTGTCCGCACTGGTGGTGGCCGGGGCGTTTGCCGCGTTCCTGTCGACGACGTCCGGGCTGGTGGTCTCGCTCGCCGGTGTGATCAGCCAGGACCTCTTCGGCGGCAGCGTCCAGGGCTTCCGGCGGGCGGCCGTGATCTCGGCGGTGGTCCCGCTGGGCATCGCGTCCATGACGGGTTCCCTTGCTCTGGCCGGCAGCGTGGGGATGGTGTTCGCGTTCACCGCGTCGACGATCTGCCCGGTGCTCCTGCTGGGCATCTGGTGGCGCGGGCTGACCGACGCCGGGGCGATCGCCGGCATGGTGACCGGAGCCGTGCTGTGCGGCGGGGCGATGGTGGCCGGAGCCTTCCTGAGTGCCGCCGGAACGCCGTCCTGGCTGGCGCAGCCCGCGGCCTGGACCGTGCCGGCGGCGTTTGCCGTAATGGTCCTGGTTTCCCGGGCCACCCGGGACCGCGTGCCGCGGACCATCACCCGGCTCATGACCCGGCTGCACACTCCGGAGCGGCCGCTGGCCACTGAGCGCTGAGCGCGCTCAGTCTATGGCGGCCATAAGTTCGACGACGCGGTCCAGGAAGGCGTCCACCTGGTTCTCCTCGTAGCCGTCCTTGCCGACGGCGGGACGGAAGACAGCGCGGCGGACATTGTCCACGCTCAGCGGCTTGTCTTCTTCGAGGTAGCCGATCAGGTCGTGGCAGAGGTCGTCCACGTCCGTGGTGTTGTAGCTGCGCGCTTTGGCCTTGGCCGGGCGCCGGAACCGCTGGCCGTCGGGGCGGTGCAACCGTCCGCGGAGCAGGCCGGCGAGCCGGCCGATCTCGCGGAGCCAGGCGTCCTCGCCGCGTGCGGCGACGAGTTCGTCGCGTTCCCGCAGGGCAAGGGCGTCCTCCAGGCGGTCCAGGGCTGCATCCACGTCCGCCGCGACATACCCGCCCTTGACGGGGTCGAAGGAGACCGACCTGACGTCCGCGCTCTTGACCGGCCGGGCGGCAGACCGTGGCGATTCGAACGACACCCGTGCGCGCTGCATGAACTGGTCGACCTGCTTGGCGTTGTAGCCGTACTGGCTCCGCTGCACACGGTCAAAGGAAGCAGGAATCTGCCGTTGAATGTCCACTGTAACTTTTTGTTCCTTCAATGCTGTTCGGCCGGACTGTCCGGTTTGTCCGGTCTGCCCGGCACCATTCTAGGGGCCGCAGGGTGAATGCCGTGATGCCTTACGCGCCGGCAAAGATCGAGTAGAGGATGAAGGCCACCGGGGAAGCGAAGACGATCGAGTCCAGCCGGTCCATGACCCCGCCGTGGCCGGGCAGGATGCTGCTCATGTCCTTGATCCCCAGTTCACGCTTCACCATGGATTCGGAGAGGTCTCCGGCGGTGGCCGCGGCGACCATGCCCACGGCCAAGGCCACGCCGACCCACCAGGGTTTGTCCAGCAGGAAGACGGAGGCGAGCACACCCACTGCGGTGGCACCGGCGATGGAGCCGGCGAAGCCCTCCCAGCTCTTCTTCGGGCTGATCTTCGGCGCCATCGGGTGCTTGCCGAGCGAGGCCCCGACGAGGTACCCGAACGTGTCGTTGGCGACCACCAGCAGCAGCAGGGTGGCAATCTGCCACGCTCCGGCGGGAACAACGCCGTCGGGCCACAGCCCCACCGGTGTCTCCCCCGCGAACGTGTGCAGCGGCAACACGGCGAAGCTGATGAGGAACGGGATCCAGGCCAGGGTGAAGACACCGGCGAAGATGCTGCGCGCGGAACCTGCAGCGCCCTCCAGGGACCGCCAGATCAGGACCGCGACGCTGCTGAGCATCATCGCGAACAGGAGGCTTTCGGGGCCGCCGAAGTAGGCGGCCGCCGGCATCGCAACGGTTCCGGTCATCACCGGGATGATCGGCAGCCTGGTGCCCGACGCTTCCAGGGCCCGGAAGACTTCCCAGACGCCGAAAACCGCGAACGTGGTGACGATGAGCACGAACCCCAGCGGAAGGAACAACAGCCCGCCCAGCACAACGATGAGCATGCCGAGGCCCACGGCGGTCGCAGCGGGAAGGTTCCTGCCGGCCTTGGGCGTGGGGTTCCGCCGCTGCTTCCCCCGCACCCGGATGCGTGCTCCGGGGTCCCCCTGTTCCTGCGTCATTAGACCTCGAGCAGCTCGGCTTCCTTGCGCTTGAGCAGCTCGTCGATCCCGTCGACGTGGGCCTTGGTCAGGGCGTCCAGTTCCTTCTCGCCCCGGCTGCCCTCGTCCTCGCCGGCTTCGCCGTCCTTGACCAGCTTGTCCAGGGTTTCCTTGGCCTTGCGGCGGATGTTGCGGATGGACACCTTGGCATCCTCGCCCTTGGACTTGACGATCTTGACGTACTCCTTGCGGCGCTCCTGCGTGAGGTCCGGGATGGTGATCCGGATGACGTTGCCGTCGTTGGAGGGGTTGGCGCCCACCTCGGAGTCGCTCAGGGCTCGTTCGATGTCCCGCAGGGCGGTCTTGTCGAACGGCGTAATCAGGATGGTGCGGGCGTCCGGGATGGCGAAGGAGGCCAGCTGCTGCAAGGGCGTGGGCGAGCCGTAGTAGTCCACCAGGACCTTGTTGTAGAGGCCCGGGTTGGCGCGGCCGGTGCGGATCGAGGCGAAGTCTTCCTTGGCTACTTCAACCGCCTTGTCCATCTTGTCCCCGGCTTCGAGCAAGGTTTCTTCGATCACGATCTCTCCTCAGAAATTTGGTGCAGCCGCCGCTGGCGGGTACTGCACGGTCTTGGTGGTGTTCCGACTGCTGGCCCCAGGCTTCGAAGTGCGGAAATGTCCTGAAAACATCCTAGCCGTTGCTAGGGCGTGACGACGGTGCCCAGGTCCTCGCCGCGGATGGCCCGGGTCACGTTGCCGTCGCCTTCCATGCCGAACACCACCATGGTCAGGTTGTTGTCCTTGCACATGGTCATGGCGGTCTGGTCCATCACGCGGATGTCTCGGCGAAGGGCGTCGTCGTAGCTGAGGCGGTGCAGCTTCTCGGCAGTGGGGTCCTTCTTCGGGTCGGCGGTGTAGACGCCGTCGACCCCGCTCTTGGCCATCAGGACGACGTCGGCGTGGACCTCCATGGCGCGCTGGGCGGCGACGGTGTCGGTGGAGAAGTACGGGAGTCCGGCGCCGGCGCCGAAGATGACGACGCGGCCCTTTTCCATGTGGCGGATGGCGCGGCGCGGAATGTACGCCTCTGCGACCTGGCCCATGGTGATGGCGCTCTGCACACGGGTTTCGACGCCGGCCTGCTCCAGGAAGTCCTGGAGCGCCAGGCAGTTCATGACCGTGCCGAGCATGCCCATGTAGTCGGCGCGGGAACGGTCCATGCCGCTCTGGGACAGCTCGGCGCCGCGGAAGAAGTTTCCGCCGCCGACCACGATCGCGACTTCGACGTCGGGGACCGCCGCGGCGATCTGCTTGGCCACGCCGCGGACGGTGTCAGGGTCGACGCCCAGCTTCCCGCCGCCGAAGACCTCGCCGGAAAGCTTCAACAGGACCCGGCGCCGGCTCTTCTTTGGCTGGGCTGAATTGGTGACGGTTTCCATGGTGCCTTCCCGTTGGTGAACTCTGAGCTAGGTTATCGTGCCGGGGACCAAAGGCGTGATTCCGCCTGGCCCCCGGCCTGCCCCGATCTTCCCGGGACTTCCCGGGACTGCGTCCCGGGTGCATGCAAAAGGGGTGGCCACCGCAGTGACCACCCCCTCAGCGTGTCTGACTAATGTCTGACTGGTGTCTGACTAGGAACCGACGCGGAAACGCGTGAATGCGGTGCCCTTGACGCCGGCCTCTTCGAGGACCTGCGCGACAGACTTCTTGGCATCCTTGGCGAATGCCTGGTCGAGGAGAACCTCGCCCTTGTAGAAGCCCGTGACGCGGCCTTCCACGATCTTGGTCATGGCTGCTTCAGGCTTGCCTTCAGCCTTGGCAGTCTCCTCGGCGATGCGACGCTCGGACTCGACGAGCTCGGACGGAACATCCTCGCGGGAGAGGTAGTTCGGGGACATCGCGGCGACGTGGACGGCGACGTCGTGGGCTGCGGTGGCAGCTGCTTCGCCTTCGCCGTCAACAGCGAACAGGACGCCGACCTGGGCCGGGAGATCCTTGGAGGTCTTGTGCAGGTAAGCGTCGACCGTTGCGCCCTCGATGCGGGAGATGCGGCGGACAACAACCTTCTCGCCCAGAACCGCGCCCTCTTCGACGACGACCTCGGACAGCGGCTTGCCGTCGACCTCGGTGGCCAGCAGGGTCTCGAGGTCGGCAGCGCCGGACTCGACTGCAATTGCCAGGACCTTGTCGGCGAGCTGGATGAACTTGTCAGCCTTCGCGACGAAGTCGGTCTCGCAGTTGACTTCGATCATCACGCCAACGCCGCCGTCGACCTTGGCAGCAACCAGGCCTTCAGCGGTGGAGCGGCCTTCGCGCTTGGTAGCGCCCTTGAGGCCCTTGATGCGGATGATTTCGATGGCCTTCTCGGCGTCACCGTTGGCTTCGTCAAGAGCCTTCTTGACATCCATCATGCCGGCGCCCGTGCGCTCGCGCAGAGCCTTGATATCAGCGGCAGTGTAGTTCGCCATGTGAACCCCTCTGTCTAGAAATTTTATGTGGTGTACGGACTGACAGGACGGCAGCTCACCTTGTGAGCGGCCATCCTGTCAGTTCCCCTGCGCGGAGACCGCGCGGGGAGATCCGGATTTATTTGTCAGCTGTGCAAAGCAGACTGTTGTGTCTGACTACTTGGATTCGCCTGCGGCGTCGTCGGCAGCCGGAGCTTCCTCAGCAGCAGCCGGAGCTTCCTCAGCAGCGGCGGGTGCTTCAACAGCCTCGGCCGGAGCAGCTTCTGCGGCCGGAGCGGCAGGGGCTTCTTCGGTCTTGCTGCCTTCGAGGAGCTCGCGCTCCCACTCGGCCAGCGGCTCTTCCGGAGCTTCCGTGGTGCCGGTGGCGCGCTGGTTGCGGGCGATGAGGCCCTCAGCAACGGCGTCAGCAACAACGCGGGTCAGCAGGTTGACGGAGCGGATGGCGTCGTCGTTACCCGGGATCGGGAAGTCGACTTCGTCCGGATCGCAGTTGGTGTCCAGGATGGCAACAACCGGGATGTTCAGCTTCTTGGCTTCGTCGACAGCAAGGTGTTCCTTCTTGGTGTCAACGATCCACAGTGCGGAAGGCGCCTTGGTCAGGTTGCGGATACCACCGAGGTTGGTTTCCAGCTTGGTGAGTTCGCGGCGAAGGAGCAGCAGTTCCTTCTTGGTGTAAGCGGAACCGGCGACGTCGTCGAAGTCGATCTCTTCGAGTTCCTTCATGCGCTGGATGCGCTTGGAGACCGTCTGGAAGTTGGTCAGCATACCGCCGAGCCAACGCTGGTTGACGTACGGCTGGCCAACGCGGGTGGCCTGCTCGGCGATGGATTCCTGCGCCTGCTTCTTGGTGCCGACGAAGAGAACGGTGCCGCCGTGTGCAACGGTGGCCTTCACGAACTCGTAGGCACGGTCGATGTAGGACAGCGACTGCTGCAGGTCAATGATGTAGATGCCGTTGCGCTCCGTGAAGATGAAACGCTTCATCTTCGGGTTCCAACGACGGGTCTGGTGTCCAAAGTGGACGCCGCTGTCAAGCAGCTGGCGCATAGTTACGACGGGCATGCCGACGCTCCTTCCGGCAGGTCATTCATGAGACAGCCCATGGACTGTCTTACCCTGCCAATAGTTGACGGTTGATTAGCAACACCCAGGCGGGCGGTGCTCCTGGCATCCACTGCGCTTCTTATCCGGACCACAAGGGCCGGACCGCAAGAGGCGCAGTCCTCCGCACGCTGAAGAGTTGAGGCTTCCAATGTGGAGGGCTGGATACGCGTAGTCAGCTGCTGCTCCCCCGCACCCCTGAATGAGGCGTGCCGGCTCTGATAATTACGTTGCTTATACAAAGACAGTACGTACACAAAGAGAATGATCAAGCGTGAGGGCACAGCAAACTGCTCCACCAAGTGTACTACAGGGCACGTACGGGAATGGACCGTTTCCGGGGGCTGCCGGATTGGCGCGCAGGGGTTTTGCCGAGGGCTGCGCAGGTGACTTTTTGGGCCGCATTTTCGGGGCACCTTCGCAGGGCTGGCACTCCCTCCGGGATCTATCCACATAGCGCGGAGTAGGGGTTAACCAGATCCGGCGGCAGCCGCAGGCTGGGTGGATGAAAACTCAGGCGATCAGGAACGTCATGGCTGCCGCCCTGCTCGTGGCCTTCTCCCCCGCCGCGGCGTCCGGGGGACCCGGCGCGGCAGTTGCGTCCAGTGTCTATACCGGCTCAGACGTGGCGGCCGGCGGGTGGAGCTGGCCCCTGGACCCGAGGCCCGCCGTACTGCGCGCCTTTGACCCGCCGGCCAAGCCGTGGCTCAGCGGCCACCGCGGCGTTGATCTTCGGGCAGCTCACGACGGCGCCCCGGTCACCTCACCGGCGGCCGGGACCGTCACCTTTGCCGGCGTCGTGGTGGACCGTCCTGTCATCACCGTTGACCACGGGAACGGATTGAGGAGCAGCTTCGAGGCGGTGCGCAGCGAACACAAGCCGGGCACCGCCGTCGCCGAGGGAGACGTCCTGGGCTGGATCCAGCCGGGCCATTGCGGACCTGGACCCTGCCTGCACTGGGGAGTCCGCCGCGGCGAGGAGTACCTCAATCCGCTGGGCTTCGTGACGGACCTGCGGCCCTCCGTCCTGCTCCCTCCCCTGGACCCCGCACCCGGGTAGGGGCTAGAGGAGGATGGCACGGCAGACTGAAGGGCCGCGTGCCCGGCCGGGCGCCGCCGGCTAGACGATCGCGGAGATGCCGGTGATTGCCCGGCCGGTGACGAGCGTGTTGATCTCGTGGGTGCCTTCGTAGGAGTAGATGGCCTCGGCGTCCGAGAAGATCTTGGCCATTTCGAAGTCGGTCACAATGCCGTTGCCGCCGAGGATGCTGCGGCCCAGGGCAACGCTTTCGCGCATCCGGGCGGTGGTGAAGGCCTTGGCCAGGGCGGACTGCTCGTCCTTGGCCTGGCCGAGGTCCTCCAGCTGGGAGAGCCGGACCATCATGCCCATCGAGCTGACGGCGTTGCCGAGGATCTGTACGAGCTGGTCCTGCACCAGCTGGAAGGAGGCGATCGGGCGGCCAAACTGGCTGCGTTCGACAGCGTAGCGGCGGGCGACGTCAAAGGCGGCGAGCTGCTGGCCGACAGCCTGCCAGGCGACGGCCAGCCGGGTGACCTTGAGGACTTTGTTCGTGTCGCGGAAGCTGTTGGCGTTTGCGAGCTTGAAGAAGTCCGGCACCACGACGTTGTCGAGGGTGATGTCAGCGTTCTGCACCGTGCGAAGCGAGATCTTGTTCTCGATCTTGCTAGCGCTGTAGCCCTCGGTTTTGGTGTCGACAAGGAAGCCCTTGACCTGGTTGTCGGCGAGATCCCGGGCGTAGATGACCACCCAGTCGGAGAACGTGGCGTTGCCGATCCAGCGCTTGGCCCCGTTGAGGATCCAGCTGTCCCCCTCGCGGCGCGCAGTCGTGCGGGTGCCGCCGGCGACGTCGGAACCGCCCAGGGGTTCGGTGAGGCCGAAGGCGCCGATCTTCTTGAGTGAGTAGATGTCCGGTAGCCACGCCTCCTGCTGCTCCTGCGACGCGAGAGCCTCGATCGAGCCGGTGAAGAGGCCGTCGTGGACGCCCATGAAGGTGGCAATGGATGTGTCCGCCCGGGTCACCTCGGCGTGCATGATGCCCGCGAAGACGTTGGAGTAGCCCTGCCTCCGGACGGGGCTCACCAGATCGACCTCGGCGAGCTTGGGAATGAGGTCCATAGGGAACTCGCCGCGGTTCCAGCAGTCGACGGCGATCGGCTTGACCTCACGGGCCAGAAAGTCGCGGACCTCCGCGAGCCTGTCCTGTTCCTTGCCGCTGAGCAGCTGTTCGAAGGCGTAGAAGTCGCCATCGGCGTACGGGAGGTTGTTGATGTCGACGGCAGCTTTGGACATGGTGTTCCTTCACGTGTGATCAGCAGCGACCAGAATGGCGCGCGCTTCGCGCCAACGGGATGTTACTCACCAGTAACTTATCGCAATCAGGAGGGACACTGCAAGTGACGGAGGCCATGTGGAGGACACAATCCCGGCGTGATTCCCCACGGGACGTTCCCAGTGCGCCGGCGGCGGAGCCGGGGAACGAGAAGGGAGCCGGGCCGACGTCGGAACATCGGCCACGGCTCCCGTGGACGCGGGTCCCCTGCAGGGTTCCGCGAAAATGTAGGGCTACTCGGACTTGAACCGAGGACCTTAGGATTATGAGTCCCGCGCTCTAACCAGCTGAGCTATAGCCCCTTGCACCCGGAAAACCGGCCCGACCAGGGCCGGATGGTTCCGGGCGAAAATCACTCTAACAATAGTAGTGGCCCGGTTCAGACCACGAGGTCGTCGTAGCTCGCGCCGCGGTAGAGATCCTCGAAGGACTGCAGGGTGCGCTCGATGCTGTGGTTCTCCACGATGCCCCGGCTCGCCTTGCCCATGGCCGCCAGCTCAGCCGCAGGGAGCGACAGGACGCTGACCATCTTGGCCGCGAGGTCGTCGCTGTCATTGGGCGTGAACAGGTAGCCGTTTTCGCCGTCGCGCACCAGGTGTGGCAGCGCCATGGCGTCCGCCAGCAGCACAGGCGTGGAGGCAGACATCGCTTCCAGCGTCACGAGTGACTGCAGCTCGGCCGTGCCGGGCATGCAGAACAGGTCCGCCGCGATGTAGGCGCGGCGGAGTTCGGCGTCGGTCGCCAGTCCCAGGAACTTGACCCGGGCCTGCAGGCCGAGCCGCTCGACCTGGGCCTCGAGGCCAGGCCGCACCTCGCCGCCACCGACGATTTCGAGATGGACGTCCAGTTCCTTCGGTGTCTTGGCAACGGCGTCGATCAGCACGTCGACATGCTTCTCTTCGGCGAGCCGGCCGGCGAACAGGACGGTGGGGCTGCTGTGGCGCGCCACTTCCTCACCGGGCTTGAGTTCGTAGGCGGCGGAGTCAATGCCGTTGGAGAGCGGCAGTACCTGGCGGAGGAAGGCGTGCTGGTGCATCGCTTTGGCCGCCAGCGGCGTCGGCGTCGTGACGACGTCGGCCTGGCCCATGACCTTGCCCATGTCCTTCCAGGAAATGCGCCCCACGATGTCTTTGAACCACTGCGGGAACGGAAGGAAGGGGTTCAGGTTCTCAGGCATAAAGTGGTTGGTCGCAACGATCCGGATGCCGCGCTTGACGGCTTCGTAGAGCACGTGCTCGCCGATCATGTAGTGGCTCTGGATGTGCACGACGTCCGGCTGGATCCGGTCGAACAGCAGGCTGATTTCCTTCTTGATCTCCCAGGGGAAGGTGATCCGGAAGTACTCGTGCGTGGGAACTGAGTGCGAGCGGATCCGGTGGACGGTGCCTTCCTCGCAGAACTCGGTGTAGCTCTTGCCCTTGTCCGGGCGGCAGGCCAGAACGTGGACATCGTGTCCGCGCGCCGTCATTCCCTTGGCCAGGCGGTAGCCGAACATGGCAGCGCCGTTGACGTGGGGCGGGTAGGTGTCCGCGGCAATCAGGATGGTCAGCGGGTGCTGGTGGTCAGGCATGGTCACGGGGAGAACTCCTGGTGGTCACGGTGCGGTCAGCTGGAACTGTAGTGGCCGGCTGGCCCTCGGCGCAGGCGTACCGGGCCTACTGCTGAAGTCTGGTTTTGTCCGGGGATACCCGCCCCGCGGCCTTGCGCGCGTCCTTCTTGCGCTTGGTGACTTCGGGGTGGTGCCTGGACAAGGCGATCACTCCCACGATAGCAAGCAAACCGGCCGCCCCCATCGCAATTGCGGTGACGGCGTGGACATCCGGGCGCAGCTCGCCGAGGATCGTGATGCCGATTCCTATGCCCACGATCGGGTCGATCACGGTCAGCCCGGCAATCACAAGGTCCGGCGGGCCACCGGAATAGGCGTTCTGGACGAACCACGAGCCAAGGACGCCTGCGGCCACAATCGCGACCACCGAATACCACGGCACATTCAGCACACCCAGGCCATTGGGATCCAGCAGGTGCTTGCCGATGATGCGGGTCAGGACGGCGACGAAGCCGAACAGGATCCCCGCGCCAAGGATGTAGATGAAGGCGCTCATCCGGTGCCGGAACACCAGGGCGAGCGTCCCGAACAGCCCGACCGCCAGGGCCAGCAGAAGCACAACCGTCAGCTCGTCGGAGGCACTGACCTGGTGGTTCTCCTGGGTCACGTTGACCGCCAGAATCACAAACAGGGCCGAACCCGTGACGCAGGCGGAGATGGCCACCACCGTGGCCCGGTTGATGCTCAGTCCCTGGTCCTTGGCGTTGACGATTGTGGTGATGACAAGGGCGATCGCACCGATCGGCTGCACCACCGTGAGCGGTGCCATCACGAGGGCGACGGAGTTCAACGCCATGCCCACACACAGCAACAGCAGACCGAACACCCAACGCGGATTGCGGATCAGGCGCAGCATGCCATGGTTGCTGAGCGCCAGTCCCCCGGTGTCCGCCTTGACCGCACTGCCCTGGCGCTGGGCGCCGAACGCGAGGCAAAACGCGCCAAGTACAGCCAGCAAAACGGCGAACCACATCATCAGCGGGTGCCGCCGTCGACGTCGAACTTGCTGCCCTTAATCATTTTGCCCTTGCGGACGATGGCCCAAACGTAGTTGTACGCGGCAATCCAATGCCCCACGAGCCCCAGCCCCAGGAAAATCCACGCGGCCACTAAGTACACATCGGCGCCCGGGACCGGGAGTGCCGAGACGACGAGCAACGGCGTGCCGACCAACAGCAGCGCGGTCCGGATCTTACCGATTCTGCTGACAGGCAGGTCGGGGTGGCCGCGGAAGTAGAAGAGCGACAGGGCGAGCAGGACGGCGTCCGGGATCAGCAGCGCTGCGAGGTACCACCACTCGACCACGCCGGCGATTACGAGCGTGACAGCAACCGCGATCAGCGACAGCCGGTCGGCGATGGGATCCATGACCCGGCCCAGGTTGGACATCTGGTTGAACCGGCGGGCGACGTAGCCGTCCACCCAGTCGGTGCTGCCCATGACCGCCAGGACAAGGGCGGCGTAACCGTATTCCTGGACCCCAAGGACCAGCCAGACGAACAGCGGTACGCCGAGGAACCTCACTACGGTCAGGACGTTGGGGACGGTGAAGATCCTGTCGTGGTGAATCTGAGCCTGACCAGGCCGGGCACCAGCGCCAATAAACTTCATCCAGTCCCCCTTTCCGTGGCCGACAACGAGTAGGCGTTGCAGTTCAGCAGGCTGCCTAGCCCTTGAAGAGTCTGCGCAGCAGGAACACCAGGGCAGCGGCTGAGGCGGTGAGAGCGACGAGGGGCTTCCACCGCTGGCTCAGCTGGTCGGTCACGCCCGCGCTGTCCCTGCCGGCACCGGCCTTGGAGGCACCGGCCGACGTCGACGGACGCTTCGTGGCGCGCGCGGCCGAGGAGCGGAAGCCGGCGACCTTGCCGCTGAGCTGTTCCTTGCCGTCCTGCAGCTTCACCTGGGCAGCCGCCAGCAGCGCCTGGGCCTGGGTCTTGACGTCGAGTTCCTCGTTGAGTTCATCGCGGACGCCGGTGAGGTGCGTGCGGCGCTGGTCCAGCCGGCGTCGCAGTTCAGCTTCGGTGGGCGGCGGACCGAGGTCCGGTTCGGCGGCCTTCTTGGCTTCCTTCTCAGCCTTGGCCTTGGCCTCGGCCTCCACTTTGGCGGCCTTGGCTGCCTTGTACTGCTCGGAATCCGGGTCCAGCACGGCGGGATCGAAGGCGGAACCCTCCTTGGCGATGCCGAGGTCATACTTGAGGCCACGGATGGTGTCCTCGGGAACCAGCGGCATGGCCTTCTTGAATTTGCCGACCCCCACCAGACCCGCGATCGCGGCGATCAGYAGGAAGACAGCACTGACCAGCAGGGCGGCGAGCCAGGCGGGCATGATCGTGGCGAGGCCCATGATGGCGGCAACGATGAGGCCGACGACCAGGAAAGCGGCAAAGACCAGCGCGGCGGCGAGGAACGCGGCGGCAACGCCGACCGCGATGCCCTTGCGTTTGAGCTCAACCTTGGCAAGAGCGATCTCGTCGTTGAGCTGCCGCGGAGCCAGTTTGAAGATCAGTTTGAGGGTTCTGGGCAGCGTGGAAATGCGCAGCACCCCATTTGTCCCGCCGGTGTGACGTCCGCTCATCGGTCCCGCCTAACTGGTTACATCCATGATTCCGCGTTCGCGGGCTTGCCGGTCTGCGCAGCTTCACGCACACCCCGGTGTCAAAACTACCATTCAGGCTCCGGGCAGGGGCGCGGCGGCGGGCTGTGGCGCGCCCCCTGCCGCACACCCGATCAACTGAATGCGGGCCCTAGGATTGACCTCTGTGACTACACCCACCAATCCCGGCGATTCGCTGAGCCGCCGCCGCAAGCTCCTCTACATCTTGATGCTCGGCGCGCTCACCGCCCTGGGACCGTTCACGGTGGACCTGTACCTTCCGGCCTTCCCCGCGCTGGAGGAGAGCCTGGGCGTCTCCGAGGCGGCCGTGCAACTGACGCTGACCGGCACCACAATCGGCTTTGCCCTGGGCCAGCTCGTGGTTGGCCCGCTGAGCGACAAGTTCGGCCGGCGGATGCCGCTGATCCTGGCCACTGCTGTGCACATCATGGCTTCCCTTGGGGCGGCCCTGTCGACCGACATCACGACACTGGGCTTCTTCCGCGTGCTGATGGGCATTGGCGCTGCGGGAGGCGGCGTGGTGGCCATGGCGATGGTTCGGGACCTCTTCAGCGGATTCGCGATGGTGCGGATGTTCTCGCGGATGGCCCTGGTGAACGGTCTGGCTCCGATCCTCGCGCCGGTGATCGGTTCGCAGCTGCTGCTGTTTATGCCGTGGCCGGGGATCTTCTTCTTCCTTGCCGCTTATGGGACGTGCGTCCTTATTGCCGCGGTGTTCGTGGTGCGCGAGACGCTCCCCCGGGAACTGCGGGGAAAGACCGGCATGACTGCCCGTCAGCGGTATGGCGTCCTGTTCGCGGACAGGATCTTCGTCGGGCTGCTGCTGGTGGGCGGGATGAACTTCGCGGGCCTATTCACCTACCTGTCCGCGTCGCCGTTCCTTTTCCAGGATGTCTACGGTTTCAGCCCGCAGCAGTACGGCCTGCTCTTCGGCGTGAATTCCCTGGGCATCGTTGCGGGCGTGCAGACCAGCTCAAGGCTCGTGCGGAGGGTCCCGCCGCAGTGGATCCTGGCCGGCTCCACGGCGTGGATGTTCCTGATGGCCTTGTTGATCGTGGTCTTCGACCAGCTGGGCTTCGGGCTGTGGGGCGTCATGGTGCCGCTGTGGTTCTATATCCTCGGCGCCGGCTTTACGTTCCCCTGCGTCCAGGTGCTGGCGCTGGCCAAGCACGGCGCACAGGCCGGCACAGCTGCCTCCCTGCTGGGTGCCGCCACCTTCCTGATGGCAGGTCTCATCTCACCGGTGGTGGGCTGGTTCGGCGTCACTTCCGCCACCCCGATGGGTGCCGTCCAGGCCGCGTGCATCTTCCTTGCCGCGGCTGCACTCTGGCTGGTCGTCAGGCCCCGCACCGTCCCGCCGATCCAGTAGCCCGGCTTCCGCAGGCCGCCGTTGGCACCGGCCGCACAGGAGTGGACATATGGGCGCGATGTCCACGCTTCGACCCCAGCGCGGGGCATGTCCACCGGCGGGCCGAGGAGGGCTGGGCGCGGGAACATCGAGCCGCGGCCCGGTCTAGGCGCTCCTGCCCAGTTACACGTTCTAAGAACGCGCCCGTACCCGGACTATCCCCGGAATGTCGCGGGCGGCCACTGATGCACCCCGGAGTAACTGGGAAGGAGCGTCGGGCCCTGGGACGCGAGGCATGTCGCCTCCAACAAGCCCAGGCAAGGTGTGCTGAGACTCTCCGGGAGGACATGTCCAGTGGTCGCGGCCAAGGGCGGCATATGGGGACCATGTCCAAGCGCCTGCCTCACCATAGGGCATGTCCCCTCCAGCAGGCCCAGGCAAGGCTCGGCGCGACTCCCCCAGAACGACATGTCCAGTCCTCACGGCCAGAGGCGGGCATATAGGGACTATGTCCACGTGCCAGCCTCAGCGTGGGGCATGTCCCTGGGGGTGTGCTGCCGCTGGTGCCTCCCGGCCCTGTTCCAGCCCCACCCCGGGCGATAAAGTTGTAGATGTGCCCCACTGGCAGGATCATCCGCCCCTACCGGCCACGTGGCAGCGGTGCGACGCCGGCATTCTGCCACTGTGGTGGGATCGCTTGTGCAGTCAGACCAGCCAGCAGTCTGCGGCGCTCTTTGCGGCCGGATTGTTTACCGAGGACCGGCGGCGCCCGATCGCGCAGTGGTACAACCCGGCCTTCGATTCGGCCCTTCTGGTCGCCCCCGAGACCTCCCCCGAGTGGCCTGTGCAGCGCTTCGGCATCTTCTACGCCCCGGCTGGCGGCGGCTTCACCCAGATCCACTCCGCCCCGCACGAGTGGCACCCCCGCGAGCCGCGCAAGTCCCCCACCGAGCTCGAAGCCTTCCAGGGTGCCGTGGCGGAGGCCGAGCGGTTTCTGCAGGTGGAGATGTACTTCGTCTGAGAACGAACCTGAAACGACATAAGAGGGCATAAAAAAGGTCCCGCAGCCGGTTTTCGCTGGCTGCGGGACCTGTCCGCTCCTCCTGCTGGACTTGAACCAGCAACCCTTCGATTAACAGTCGAATGCTCTGCCAATTGAGCTAAGGAGGAATGAAGCAGGTATGACATTAGCAAAGGTTTTGCCGCTTAGGAAATCGGCCCCGTTTCCTCCCGGCCGGATCCCGGAGATACCCCCTCCGGGTATAAAAAAGTCCCCGTCCCGGTAACCCGGAACGRGGACTGCGCGCTCCTCCTGCTGGACTTGAACCAGCAACCCTTCGATTAACAGTCGAATGCTCTGCCAATTGAGCTAAGGAGGAATGAAGCGGATATAAGCCTAGCAAACACCCGGCCGGGAAGTGAAATTGCCTCCCGGACGGGAGCACCCGGGACAACAGCGCGGGAGAACACGAGACACCAGCGCCGGACAACACGGACACCAGCGCAGGACTGTCAGGCCTCCGAGCGAAGGGAGCGCCGCTGCATCTCGAGCTCCATGAGCTCGCGGTTCAGCCGCTGGAACTCCTCCGGGTCGGATGACGCATCCAGGCGCTGCAGCTGTCCCATCTTTTCAGCCTTGACCCTGGTGATCTGCAGCTCGAACAGGCGGGCCAGGATATCCCGGCAGTAGCGCAGGACGCCGTCGGCGGTGCTGGCCGGGAGCGGCACCACGGACAGCTCGGACACGAGCGGACGCAGCGGCTCGGGAACCTCCTGCAGCAGTTGTTCCACCCAGCGCACGGGGTCACCCGTGAGCGCCAGGCCGTTGGCCCGGATGGCCTCATGGATAGCCAGGTACGCCGGCGTCGAGAACCTCGCCTCGGAGAACCGCTGCCACGTCTCACCTTCCAGCATCCCGGGCTGTTGCAGGGCAACCTCCAGGGCCTGCCGTTCCATCGCTGCCACAGGGTCCCGCGGATCGGGCCGGTTGAAGGACGGCAGGACGGGCGACGGCGGCAAGGGCGCAACCCCCGGCGCGGATCCCCCGCCGTACCCCGACCCTTGGCTGCGGCCCTGGCCGTTGCCCGGACCCTGGTAGTGGCCGGAACCGCCGTTGCCCGACGGCGGCTGGGCGGCACGCTTGGCGGCCGCCCCCACCGCCCGGCTGACCTCCTCGACGGGCATGCCCAGCCAGCCGGACAGTTCCCGGGCGTAGGCAGGACGGATCCCGGCGTCGCGGATCTGGGCCACCACGGGGGCGGACTCCCGCAGGGCGGCGACGCGGCCCTCGACCGTGTCCAGGTTGTGCCGCTTCAGGGAGGCCCGGATGGCGAATTCGAACAAGGGACGCCGGGAGCCGATCAGGTCCCGGACGGCGGCGTCGCCCTTTGACTGACGCAGCTCGCAGGGGTCCGCGCCAGTGGGCTCCACGGCCACGTAGGTCTGCGCGACGAAGCGCTGGTCCTCTTCGAAGGCCCGCAGGGCCGCCTTCTGGCCGGCGGCGTCGCCGTCGAACGTGAAGATGACCTCGCCGCCGCTGCCGTCGTCCGAGAGCAGGCGGCGGGCAATCTTGATGTGCTCGGTGCCGAACGCCGTGCCGCAGGTGGCGACCGCCGTCGGGATCCCGGCGAGGTGGCAGGCCATCACGTCGGTGTAGCCCTCCACCACCACGAGCTGGCGGTCCTTGGCGATGTTGCGCTTGGCGAGGTCGATCCCGTAGAGAACCTGCGACTTCTTGTAAAGCGCGGTCTCCGGCGTGTTCAGGTACTTCGGACCCTGGTCGTCCTCGTAGAGCTTGCGGGCACCGAAGCCGATCGTGTCCCCCGCGATGTCCCGGATGGGCCAGATCAGCCGGCCGCGGAACCGGTCGTAGATACCCCGGCCGCCTTCGGAGAACATGCCCGTCAGCTTGAGTTCGGGATCGGTGTAGCCCTTCCCGCGGAGGTGCTTGAGCAGGGAGTCCCAGCCCTGCGGGGCGTAGCCGACGCCGAACTGGTCGGCTGCCGCGCGGTCGAAGCCGCGTTCGTGCAGGAAGTTGCGGCCCTCGGTGGCCCCCGGGGTCAGCAGCTGGGCGCGGAAGAACTCATCCGCGAGCTTGTGGGCATCGAGCAGGCGCTGCCGCCGGCCCACGTCCTCGCGGTTCGGGCCGGAGCCGCCGTCCTCGTAGCGGAGCTCGAAGCCGATGCGGGCGGCCAGTTTTTCGACGGCCTCGTGGAACGATGTGTGGTCAAGTTTCTGCACGAAGGAGATGACATCGCCGTCCTCGCCGCAGCCGAAGCAGTGGTACCTGCCTACCTGGGGACGGACGGTGAACGAGGGCGAGCGCTCGTCGTGGAACGGGCACAGGCCCTTGTAGGAGCCCAGCCCGGCGCCCTTGAGCGTCACGTAGCCGTCAACGACTTCCTTGATGTCCGTCCGCTGGCGTACTTCGTCGATGTCTTCGCGTTTGATCAGGCCGGCCACAGTGCCATCCTAGTACCCGGGTACGACGCCGCCGGGCCGGTTATGGCGCCTGTCACCACAGCGACGGCAGGCTGCCCACGAGCCGCTCGTACATGGCCAGCGCGGAGCCGTCGGTCAGCGACGCGACCTGGTCGATCACGACGCGCAGCCGCGCGCCGTCGTCCGGGGCGTCGCGCCAGTCGGCCGCGAACATCGGCTCCAGATGGCGGTCGCCGGTGGCGCTCAGGGCCGTCACGAGGGCGTGCAGGACCTCGCGCTGGCGTTCGTAGATGGGCTGCCGGTGTTCGGTGGTCATCACGAAAGTGGTGGCCAGGCCCTTCATCACGGCGATTTCCATCACGGTCTCGTCCGGCACGATCAGCTCCGCGTTGTAGCGGGTCAGGTTCTCCGGGCCGTAGACCGCGCGGGTGGACGCGAGCGCACTCTGGCAGAACCGGCCGATGAGCTGGCTGGTCATGTCCTTGAGCGCCGCCATCGACTTGCGGCTGCCGTCGGCCTCGCGCACCCAGACGCTGGTGGCTTCGAGCCGGGCGAGGGCCGCATCAATCGCGGCGGGGTCGTTGTGCGGCAGGTACCACTGCTTGGCGTACCCGACCACGCGGGCGCGGTGGTCCGGGTTGTCCATCCAGCGGAGCTGGAAGTGCCCGGCGACGATCGCGTCCTCGACGTCGTGCACGGAATAGGAGATGTCGTCGGCGAGGTCCATGACCTGCGCTTCCAGGCAGGAGCGGCGCTCCGGGGCGTCCTCGCGGATCCAGTCGAAGATCGGCAGGTCGTCCTCGTAGGCGCCGAACTTGCTGGTCCGCTCGCCGTGGATGACGGGGGCGTTCGCGGCCGACCACGGGTACTTCGCCGCAGCGTCGAGGCTCGCCCGGGTCAGGTTCAGGCCGGCCGGCCGGCCGTCGGCAGTCACGACCTTGGGCTCCAGCCGCGTCAGGAGACGCAGCGTCTGGGCGTTGCCTTCGAAGCCGCCGATCGCGTGCGCGACCTCGTTCAGGGCCGATTCGCCGTTGTGGCCGAAGGGCGGGTGGCCGAGGTCGTGGCTGAGGCAGGCGGTGTCCACGACGTCGGGGTCGCAGCCCAGGGCGCGGCCCAGTTCGCGGCCCACCTGGGCCACCTCGAGGCTGTGGGTCAGGCGGGTCCGGACGAAGTCGTCGGTGTCCGGGGCCACGACCTGGGTTTTGGCGCCGAGCCGGCGCAGGGCCGAGGAATGCAGCACCCGGGCGCGGTCGCGTTCGAAGTCGGAGCGGTACGTGGACTTGGCCGGTTCCTCCACCCAGCGGGCGGAGTCGCGGGCCACGTAGCCGTCCAGCACGGGTGCGGTGGTCCTGGTTTCAGCCACCGGACACGTCCAGTTCCGCGTGGCAGATCTCGCGCGACTGCTCGGCGTCCATGCTGCGGTCCAGCAGCCAGTCCTTGGGCAGTGCGGGTTTCTTGGGCGAGCCAGCCCGGCCGCGGGGGCCCTCGGCGTCGACGCCGGGGTACGGCGAGTCAAGGTCCAGCTGGTCCAGCGTCCCGCGGAGCACTTCGAGGCTGGTCACCATCGCCAGTTTGGTCCGCAGTTCGCTGCCGACCACGTAGCCCTTGAAGTACCAGGCCATGTGCTTGCGGATCTCCCGGAGCGCCTTGCCTTCATCGTTGCCAAAGGTCTCCACCATCAGCTCGGCGTGGCGGTACACCCCTTCGGCCACCTGTCCCAGGCTCGGTTTGTGGCGCTCGTCGCTGCCTTCGAAAGCGGCCATGAGGTCGCCGAAGAGCCACGGGCGGCCTTGGCAGCCGCGGCCCACCACAACGCCGTCGACGCCGGTCTCGCGGACCATCCGGATGGCGTCCTCGGCGGACCAGATGTCGCCGTTGCCGAGAACCGGAATGTCCGGCAGCGCCTCACGCAGCCGGGCGATCGCGGACCAGTCGGCCTGGCCGGAGTAGAACTGCGCGGCGGTGCGGCCGTGGAGGGCGACGGCGGCGACGCCGGAGTCGCGGGCGATCCGGCCGGCGTCGAGGTAGGTGAGGTGGTCCTCGTCAATGCCCTTGCGCATCTTGATGGTCAGCGGGACGTTGCCCTTGGAGGCTTCCTTGACTGCGGTCTGCACGATCGAGGTGAACAGGTCGATCTTCCAGGGCAGGGCGGACCCGCCGCCGCGCCGGGTCACCTTGGGCACGGGGCAGCCGAAGTTGAGGTCGATGTGGTCCGCGCGGTCTTCCTCGACGAGCATGCGGACGGCCTGGCCGACGGTGACGGGGTCCACGCCGTAGAGCTGGACGGACCGGACCTTCTCGTCGTCGTCGTGGGAAATGATCCGCAACGATTCCGGGGTGCGCTCCACGAGGGCACGGGAGGTGACCATCTCCGCGACGTACAGGCCGCCGCCGTATTCACGGCAGAGCCTGCGGAACGCGGAGTTGGTGATGCCCGCCATGGGAGCCAGGATCACGGGGGTGTCCACCGTGAGGGGGCCCAGCTTCAGGGGCGGGAGTTCCAGCTTGGGGGCGGGAGGGGTAGCTACAACAGTCACCCGTTCATTGTCTCAAATCCGGGCAAATCGGCCGGATCCGCGCCAGCTATGTGGAAATCCGGCGTCAGTCCCGCGGGGCGGCGCGGCGTCCGCGGCGTCCCGCCGGCGCCGATTCGAAGGCGTCGGCGGGCGCGACGACGTCGTCCTCCAGCCGGCGGTCGGCGTCGTCATCGAGCCAGCGGCTGCCATTGTCCGCAGCAGCACTGGTGCCGGCGCTGCCGGCGGCCTGGCGGCCGGTGTTGCCGACTGAATCGTCCCCGCTCCCGGCGTTCCTGCGGCCGCCGGCCACGCCGCCCAGTGCCTTGATCCCGGTCGCCTTCACGACGAGCACGGCGATCAGAGTGGTAACCGGGATCGCCAGGACCAGCCCGACGGAGCCGACGAGCGTGCGGATCACTTCCTCCGAGAGTTCGGCGCTGGTCAGGGCATCGCCGAGCGGCCGCTCGTAGAGCATCACCAGAATCAGCACGGGAAGGGCCGCGCCGGCGTAGGCGAACGCGATGGTGTAGACGGTGGAGGCGATGTGGTCCCGGCCGATCCGCATGGCGGAGGTGAAGAGCTGGCGGGCGGTCGTTTCCGGGGCCAGTTCCCAGAGTTCCCACACTGCGGAGGACTGGGTGATGGTGACGTCGTTGAGGACGCCCAGGCCGGAGATGATGAGGCCGCACAGGATGATGCCGGAGATGGAGATGTTGTCCGAGACGTTCGCGAGGGCGGCGGAGTCGTGGCTGCCGACGCCGGCGAGGTTGGCCGCGTCGGTGGCCCAGGCCGCCAGCAGTGCGGTGATGGCAAGGCCGAACATGGTGCCCAGCAGCGCCGTCGAGGTCCGGGCGGAGAATCCGTGGGCGAAGTAGAGCACCCCGATCATGATCACCGTGGACCCCACCAGCGCCAGCAGCAGCGGCGGCTTGCCCTCCACCAGTCCCGGCAGCATGAAGGACACCAGCACTCCGTAGGCCCCAACGAGCCCGATCAGGGCCCGCAGCCCGCGCCAGCGCGCCACGGCGATCACAACGACGGCGTAGAGCACGGCCAGGAAGATGATCGGCAGGGTCCGGACGAAGTCCACAAAGACGTAGGCGGGGGTTCCCTGGGCTTCGGAGCCCTGGACCTTGGAGAGGTTCAGGTAGCGGATGTTGTCGCCGGCCTTCACACCGTGGGATTTGGCGACGTCGGGGTTGATGACCACCTTGACGGGATTGCCGCCCTTGTCCGGGTCAGTGAACGCAAAAGTGCACTGCGACCCCTGCTGCGCTGCAGCGTCCGCCCCGGCCTGTCCCTGCTGGACGTCCATGCAGCTGCCGGTGACAACGCGCTGGATCTTTCCGGTATCGAACGTGACCCCCGGCGCGGCCGCATAGGGGCTGGCCAGTGTGATGCCTTCCTTGCTGCCCGAGGGCCACAGCAGTGCCATGGCCACGAGCGTGAGCAGCGTCAGCGGGATCAGGACGGCGGCCAGGATGAGGTTGGCTTTCTTCCGTGCGGCGAGCGCCCGGGGCGTCGGGTCCGTGTGCCCAAGCGGAGCGTGTGAATGTCCGGCGCCCATCAGCAGTTCAACCTCATGCCGAAGACTTTACGGGGTTCCGCGGCTCCGTCCGGACCCATGACGGGCCGGGACCCCGCTAGGCTACGCCGGCAGGATGTTCTGGTTCACGTGGAAGAGGTTCTGCGGATCGTACTTGGCCTTGACCTCCCTCAACCGCTTGTAGTTCGGTCCGTAGTTTTCCGCGACCCGGGGCAGGTCGTCGCCGTCCATGAAATTGATGTAACCCGCTGTCTCTGAGTACGGCTGCAGCGCGGCCGCGTAATCCCTGACCCAGGCGATATTCGCCTCGGTGTCGCCTGCATCCTCCCAATGGCACGCTATGACCGGGGAGAACCTGGCGTTCCTGTTGGGGAACGCTGTGTCCGTGGCCCCCACCCGGTGCACGGCCCCGTCGATCGGATAGATATGCACGGCGGTCTGGACGGTGGGCACCCGGCGGCCGAAGTCCAGATGGGCGCTGATGGCTCCGTCGTTGAGTTCGGTCAGGAAGGCCGCTTTCCAGTAGGCCAAGAGCCCCTTGGGATACATCCCGTCGAAGGCCGAGTTCAAGGCCGGATAGGGCATCGGCCCCACCATGGACCCTGCCAGCGGAGCAGCGTCGAGGAATGGTTGCCAGCGGGCCGGCCCCTCGGCCGGGTCGCCCGTCCACATGCCGACCACAATGCAGACGGGCTTCCCGTGCCATTCCTCCGGGAGGAACGGGACCGGAGGCCCCTGGTGGAAGGCGAGGAACGCGCCGAACTCTTCGGGCGCTGCCGCCATGTGGTCACGATAGAACTTCGCAACCGTTTCGGCGTGCTCCGCGGGGTAGATGACAATGCCGGCGTGGACCAYGTCCACGGGGTGCAGGCGGAATTCCAGCGAAGTCACGACGCCGAAGTTCCCGCCGCCGCCGCGCAGCGCCCAGAAGAGATCCTCGTTCTCGCTCTCACTGGCCGTCAGGAACTTGCCCTCGGCGGTGACCACATCGGCCGAGAGGAGGTTGTCGCAGCTGAGTCCGTACTTGCGGTCAAGGTAGCCGATGCCGCCGCCGAGGGTTAGCCCGGAAACCCCGGTCGAGCCGACGATGCCGCCTGTGGTCGCGAGCCCGAAGGCATGTGTGGCGTGGTTGAAGTCCGCCCACGTTGCGCCGGCCTCGGTCCTGGCTGTTTTGCCGGCCGGATCGACCCGGACCCCACGGGTGTGGGCAAAGTCGATGACCAGGGCCTCATCCGCCGTGCCAAAACCCGGCCCGCTGTGGCCGCCGCCGCGGACGGCCAGGGCCAGGCCGTTGTCCCGGGCGAAGTTGACGCCCGCAATCACGTCTGCCACCTGGGACACCCGGACCACTGCTGCCGGCCTTTTGTCGATCATGCCGTTCTGCACTGCCCGCGCCTCGTCATAGTCCGCATCGCCGGACGTGATGACCTGCCCGCGGACCTGCTCGCGCAGGCTATCGAAGTTGGTTCCATTCATTTTCTGTGCCGTCGATTCGTCGTGATTTCCGACCCGGACGGTGGTTTGTGCTCCCAGCCGGCATGACGCCCGGAGGTTTACGAGCACAAGGCTTACTCCTCCGCCCGAGGCCCGTCAAGAGGTCCGGACCTGCGCCCGGTCGGTCCGGCTCGCGGAACGCCGGCCCGGAACGCTTTCCCGCCCCATCTTTCTCGGGCACAGCTCCGAATGTCCTGTGGACATGTCCCCCGCGAAACAGGGGGAAGTGCCCGCCCCTTCGGGGGGAAAGCTTGAACCGCGGGCACCGCGCCCTATGGTTGGAATTGTCGGATGAGATGTGGAGGACACAGCGTGGCCAGACGCAAGATGGACGACCGTGAACCTGCGGCGGCGGGAGCCGGGGCGGATGCCAGGGCCGTGTTGAGCATTGCCGGAGCCATTGGGGAAACCCGAGGCGTCGCCCTGGTCCTGCACGGCGGCCGCGCGGACAGCTACGAATCCGTCCGCGGAACGCACCTCAGCCCCGCCCGGATGCTTCCCTTCGCCCGGGCCCTCCGGCGTGCCGGCGGACGCGACGGGCTGGCCGTCTGGACGCTCCGGAACCGGTACCGGGGCTGGAACGGGAAGGACATGTCCCCTGTGCAGGATGCCCGCTGGGCCCTCTCCCGCATCAGCCGCGAACATCCGGGAGTCCCCGTCTATCTCCTCGGCCACTCGATGGGCGGCCTGACCGCGCTCTACGTCGCCGACCACCCGCAAGTGGAAGCCGTCGTCGCCCTCGCGCCCTGGCTCAACGGCGAAACCCCGGTGAACCGCGTGGCCGGGCGCCGCATCCTGATCGTCCACGGCACCGACGACCGCTGGACCAGCCCCGCGAACTCGCTCGCTTACGCACGCCGGGCCGACGGCGTCGCGGAGTCCGTGGACTACGTCGCCCTCAAGGGGGCGGGACACTTCATGTTCCGCCGGATCAGCCTGTGGAACTCACTCGCGACCGGCTTCATCCTCGACGCCTTCGCCGGCAGTTCAGGCCGCAATATCCAGAGCCGCGCCGACACGTTCCGCAGCCTCCTTCCCGCGGCCGGCGCCAGCCTCCCGGTGGTGATGTGATGCCGGACTTTCCGCTGAACGCCTTCCTGGCCAGCCTCCCGTGGGTGGCCACGGGGCTTGTTGTGCTGCTGGCCGTCACCTACGCCGTGGCCGTCCGCCAGAGCCGCCACTCGGTCATCGACACCGTCTGGGGCCTCGGCTTCGTCGTTGCGGCCTCCATCTCCTGGTTCCTCTCGGCCGGACACGGCGACGGCGGCCGTCGCCTGCTGCTGCTGGCGCTCGTGGCGGTCTGGGGCATCCGCCTTGCCCTCCACATCGGCCTCCGGGCCCGCGGCGGCCACGAGGATCCCCGGTACGTGGACATGCTCTCCTCCGCCCCCGGGTCCCGCAACATCTACGCGCTGCGCAAGGTCTACCTGCCGCAGGGCGTGATCCTGTTCTTCGTCTCGCTTACCGTCCAGGTGGGGATGTTCAGCACCGGGGGCCTCGGCTGGCTGGCCTGGCTGGGCGTCATGTTCTGGGCGGTCGGCTTCGTCTTCGAGACGGTCGGCGACTGGCAGCTGGCACAGTTCAAGAACGACCCCTCGCGGCGCGGCACCGTTCTCGACACCGGGCTCTGGCGCTACACCCGCCACCCGAACTACTTCGGCGACGCCGCCGTCTGGACCGGAATCTTCCTCGTCGCCGCCGATTCGTGGCCGGGCGTGCTCACCGTCCTGTCCCCCGTGCTGATGATCTGGCTGCTCGCCGGCAAGTCAGGCAAGCCGCTGACCGAAAAGGCCATGTCCGCCCGCCCCGGCTACGAGGAATACGTGGAATCCACCTCGGGGTTCCTGCCGCTGCCTCCGCGCCGGCCCCGCAGCGCCGGGCACCAGCAAGGCAAGCAGCAGCCGGGCGGCCGCTGAGATGCCCTGGCGCCCCCAGCCCAGCGACCGCTTCTACCGCGTCATTGTCCGGACCGGGCTGGCGCTGCGCCGGCTGTTCCGGATCCGAGTCATCGTCACCGGGCAGGAGCACCTCCCGGAGCCTCGCAGGGAGACCGGCGAACTGGGCAGCCAACCAAGCAGTCAACCAACCAGCGGCCCGCACCGCTCATCCCGCAACGCTGTCCCGGGCACCGGCGCCGTCGTCGCGATCACGCACTTCGGCTACCTCGACTTCGCGTTCGCCGAACTGCTGCTGTGGCGGCACGCCAGGGTCCAGATGCGATTCCTGGTCACCCAGGGCGCTGCCGACCACTGGTTCGCCGGACCCGCCATCAGCGCCGCCGGGCACGTCGTCGTCGGCTATGACACGGGAGCGCACGCCTACGACGCCGCCGTGCAGAAGCTCCGCGCGGGTGAATACGTCGCGATCCTGCCGGAAGCCGGGGTCAGCCGCAGTTTCCGGGTGCGCGAATGCAAGACCGGCGCCGTGCGGATGGCCGCCGAAGCCGGCGTGCCGGTCATCCCGGTCTCCGTCTGGGGCGCCCACCGGCTGATGACCCGCCGCCACGGCTTCTCCCCGGCCCGCGCCTGGCGCGCCCCGGTGCGGATCCACGTGGGCGAACCGGTGACCGTTATCCCGTCCCGGGACGCCGCGGCGGCCACCGAAGCGCTGCGCGCGGTCCTCCAGTCCGGGATCGACGCCTGCATCGCGGACTTCCCTTTGCAACCGGCTCCGGGAGCGTGGTGGATGCCGGCGGAACTGGGCGGCGGGGCCCCCAGCGAAGCGGAACGGCGGCGGCTGGACGAGGCCGAGGGCCCGCGGCGCGCAGGCGGCCGGCGCCGATAAGCCCGGTTACCGCGATCGTCTTGACTAAACTCCATCGGGTACAAAATCGCACTCAATGGAGAGGTCCCACTCTGTGGCAAACACAGTCCTGACGAAAAGCGGAATCGGCGAAGAACGCGGTCTCGCCCGAATAGCCCAACGGATAGCGGCGTGGACCGAGAAGTGGTTCCCGGACGCCTACATCTTCGCCCTAGCCGGCGTCATCATCATCGCCCTGGCCGCCCTGGCCATCGGCGCCTCGCCCCAGTCGATCGCCGATTCCTTCGGCAACGGATTCTGGGACCTGACCGCCTTCACCTTGCAGATGGCCATGGTGGTGCTGACAGGCTTCGTCGTGGCGACCTCCCCGCCCGTGGCGAAGCTGATCAACCGGCTGGCCCTCATTCCCGCCACCGCCCGCACCGCCGTGAGCTTCGTGGCGATGATGTCGATGTCGGTATCCTTCCTCAACTGGGGCCTCAGCCTGATCTTCGGCGGCCTCCTGGCCCGGGCCATCGCCCGCCGGAAGGACCTGACCGTGGACTACCGGGCCCTCGGCGCAGCAGCGTTCATGGGCCTCGGCGCCGTCTGGGCGCTCGGCCTGTCCTCCTCCGCCGCGCAGCTGCAGGCCACGGCTGCCTCGCTGCCGCCGGCCCTGCTGAAGATCACCGGCATCCTGGACTTCGGCACCACCATCTTCACCTGGCAGTCGCTGCTCACCCTGGCCATCCTGATGGCGCTCACCACGGTGATCGCGCACTTCTCGGCACCCCAGGGCGGCGCCATCCGCACCGCGGAGGATCTCGGCGTCGACCTTGACGACGAACCCAGCGAACCGGAGCCGCGCTCCCGCCCGGGCGAATGGCTCGAATACAGCATGATCCTGCCGATCCTGGCCGGCCTCCTGACGCTCGGCTGGCTGGTCTCGCAATTCCTGACCAAGCCCTTCCTGACCGTGGTGAGCAGCCTCAACGGCTACCTGCTGGTCTTCCTGATCCTCGGCCTGGTGCTGCACGGCACCCCGCGGAACTTCCTGCAGGCCGTCACCAAGGCCGTGCCGGCCACCGCCGGCATCCTGGTCCAGTTCCCGCTCTACGCCGCGATGGCCGCGATCCTGACCAAGGCCACCGGCCACGGCGGCATGACCGTTTCCGCGCACCTGGCCGAGTTCTTTACGGAGATCGGCAGCGGCGGCGGCTTCGCCGTCGTCATTGCGCTGTACACGGCCCTGCTGGGGCTGCTGGTCCCCTCCGGCGGCGGCAAGTGGCTGGTGGAGGCGCCGTATGTGATGCAGTCCGCCACCGATGTGCAAATGAACCTCGGCTGGACCGTGCAGATCTACAACATCGCCGAGGCCCTGCCGAACCTCATCAACCCGTTCTTTATGCTGCCCCTGCTGGCGGTGCTGCGGCTGCGGGCCCGCGACCTGGTGGGCTTTACGTTCCTGCAGTTCGTGTTCCACCTGCCGGTGGTGCTGCTGCTCGTCTGGCTGCTGGGGATGACGTTCGACTTCGTTCCGCCGGTGATGCCGCCGGCCAAGTAGCCCGCAACGCAGCTGACCCGCAGCTGTGGCCGTTTTTTAACGGCCACAGCTGCGGGTCAGTTGGGTTAAGTCCTAGGCGGGATCCGAGACAATGAGCGTTTCGGCGCCCTGGACGCGGGCCTTGCCGGTCTCCAGCAGGGGTTCGACGACGGCGCGCAGGGCCTCCATCGAATCGTCCAGTTCCAGCACCACGGGGTGCTGGAACGCAATCAGCGCGAGAAGGTCCCGGACAGCGGCCTGGGCTTCCTCCGCCGCGAGTTCCGGCTCGTGGCCCAGGAACACGTCGGTGGGCTGGCCGGACGCGGCCGCACCCTCCGCGTTGTCCCCGGCGGCAAGCTCCGCGAAGCTGATGACGAATGCCTCGAGCCGGCCCTTCCGGCTGGCCGGCACACCCTGGCCGAAGGCGCTGGCCTTCGGGGCGCGCAGCACGATCGCGCCGTGTGCGCCGCTGAGCTCGTCCAGGAACAGCCGCTGGACCGTGCCGATGCCGAGCTCCCCGGGGCTGTCCCAGGTGTGCACGGCCGTGTAGTAGCGGCCCACGACGTCGCTGAGCTCCACCGAACCGGTGGCCAGGTCCTCGATCTGCTCGGATGCGGCAGCCTCGGAGCCGTCGCCGAAGACGGGCAGCCTGAGCGCCCCGGGCTCGACGACGACGAGCCGGGAACGCTGGATCGGGGCCAGGCCCGCCGCCTCGGCGAAGGCGGCGCCGGGGGTGCCCGGCTCCACCTTGGTCCGGAGGCGGGTGACGCCCGACGGCGACTGGGCGGCTTCGTGTCGCAGCATGGTCAGCAGGGTGGAGCCGACGCCGGTGCGCCGGTGGAGCCGGTCGACCTCGATGTAGGCCCAGAGCCGTTCCGGGTGCAGCGAGGCCTCGTGGACCACGCCCGCAGCGACCGGGATGGCCACGCCGTCGACGACGTCCTCGGCGACGATGCAGCGCCGCCACGGCGCGTTGCCCGAGGGCGCCAGGGTGCCGCGGAACTGCCGGGCCTGTTCGGTTTCGGGCCCGCCCCAGATTTCGAGCAGGGCGAGATCGTCGCCGTCGCGCCATTCACGGTATCGGATCGCCACGGTCAGGCGCCGATCAGCCGTGCGGCCAGGTAGCCCTCCACCTTGTCCAGGGAGACGCGTTCCTGGCTCATGGTGTCGCGTTCGCGGATGGTGACGGCCTGGTCGTCGAGGGTCTCGAAGTCCACGGTGATGCAGAACGGGGTGCCGATTTCGTCCTGGCGGCGGTAGCGGCGGCCGATGGCGCCGGCGTCGTCGAACTCGATGTTCCAGCTCTTGCGCAGCTGCGCGGCGAGGTCCTTGGCCTTCGGGGACAGGTCCTCGTTGCGGCTCAGCGGCAGCACGGCCGCCTTGACCGGGGCCAGGCGCGGATCGAGCTTGAGCACGGTGCGGATGTCGACACCGCCCTTGGCGTTGGGTGCCTCGTCCTCGGTGTACGCGTCGATCATGAAGGCCATGAAGGAACGGGTGAGGCCGGCGGCGGGCTCGATCACGTACGGGGTGTAGCGCTCATTGGTGGCCTGGTTGAAGTAGCTCAGGTCCTGGCCGGAGGCCTTGGCGTGCGTGGACAGGTCGAAGTCCGTGCGGTTGGCGATGCCCTCGAGCTCGCCCCACTCGGAGCCGTGGAACCCGAAGCGGTATTCGATGTCCGTGGTGCCCTTGGAGTAGTGGCTGAGCTTTTCCAGCGGGTGCTCAAAGAAGCGCAGGTTGTCTTCCCGGATGCCGAGGCCGGTGTACCAGGACATCCGCTCCTTCATCCAGTACTGGTGCCACTGCTCGTCGGTGCCGGGCTCGACGAAGAATTCCATCTCCATCTGCTCGAACTCGCGGGTGCGGAAAATGAAGTTGCCCGGGGTGATCTCGTTGCGGAAGGACTTGCCGATCTGGCCGATGCCGAACGGGGGCTTCTTGCGGGAGGTGGTGAGGACGTTGCTGAAGTTGACGAAGATGCCCTGCGCCGTTTCGGGGCGCAGGTAGTGCAGGCCCTCTTCGCTGGCTACCGGGCCGAGGTAGGTCTTGAGCAGGCCGGAGAATTCCTGGGGTTCGGTCCATTCGCCGCGGGTGCCGCAGTTGGCGCAGGCGATGTCCTTGAGCCCGTTCTCGGCAGGACGGCCCTTCTTCTCCTCGTATTCTTCCTCGAGGTGGTCGGCGCGGTAGCGCTTGTGGCAGGAGAGGCATTCCACCAGCGGGTCGGAGAACACGTCGACGTGGCCGGACGCCTCCCAGACCTGGCGGGGCAGGATGACGGAGGAGTCAAGGCCGACGACGTCTTCGCGGCCGCGGACCACGGACTGCCACCACTGGCGCTTGATGTTTTCCTTGAGCTCGGCACCCAGGGGCCCGTAGTCCCAGGCAGAACGCGAGCCTCCATAGATCTCACCGGCCTGGAATACGAAACCCCGGCGCTTGGCGAGGGAAATGATCTGGTCGAGGACGGATTTTGCTGCCATGGGAACTCCACTTTCTACAGGGCCGCTGGGTGCGGTCCGCGGTCTTAGCCCCGGAACTCCGGCTGGTTGCCGGACGGGGCACTACAAATACGCAAAACTGGCCACAGACCTACGCACACTACGACCACGCGCCCGTGTTCACGGGCCGGCTGATGGCGGTGCAGGAAGCGGCGCCTCCTAGCCTACCGGCCCGTCGGCACCCGGCGCCGCTTCAGGGACACGGCTTCAGGGTCACCGCTTCAGGGCACCCCTCGGCCACGGCAGGCTGGCCAGCACGATCGCGGCGAGGGTCAGCAGCGTTCCGAGCACCGTGGGAAGCGCCACCACGGTGCCGGGCGCCGGGAAGACGAGGTCCAGCCCCAGGGATCCCAGCAGTTGGCCCGCGATCATGCCGAGTCCCGTCACCAGGACGCCCAGGCTGCGGACCAGCAGGGCACCGACGCCGATAAAGACGCAGCCCAGGGGCCCGCCAAGGTAGTACCACCACTCCCCCGGCAGCGCGTTGCCCGGTCCCGTGACGGCGGTCTTGACCAGCCAGGCGGCCCACAGCATGACCGACCCGGCGATGAAATTCATCAAGGTCGCGGCAATGGGCGTGCCGTAGTGCATGGCGGCGGTGCCGTTCATGGCCTGCTGGAAGCTCATCAGGAACCCGGCCAGCACGGGCAGGAGCACCGGCACCAGCAGCTCCCCCGGCCCGGGACCCGTGCCGGCGACGCGCGGCGAGACGGCCCAGGCGACGGCGGCGACGGTCAGGATGCTGCCGATCACCCGGATCCCGGTGATGGACCTCTTGCCGGCCGGGCCGATCCCCATCCGGTCCACAAGCAGTCCGCTCAGGGTCTGTCCGGTCACGGTGGCAACGGTGAACAGGGCGACGCCCAGCAGGCCCACGGTGAACGACTGCGCGAAGACGAAGAACCCGCCGATGCAGCCGGCCAGGAGATAGTAGGGTGGGAATTTACGCTCCCGGACAGCCGGCAGGATCTGCCGGAGCCCGGCCCTGCCGCGCGGCAGTGCGAGCGATATCACAGTCATCAGGGCCAGTCCGGTGGTGAAACTCACGACGGCGGCGGCGATCCCGTCCGCGAGCGCCGCACCGAGGGCGCCGTTGATCCTGCCCTGGACAGGCATGAGCAGCCCCGCCGCCACTGCGAGGGGCAGCCCGGCGAGGAACGGAAGCCGGGGAGTGTGGGTCATTCCTGCCACCTTACGTCAGGCATCATTGCTTGTATGAGCAACCCGGAAATCGAAGAGATCCCCATCCGCGACGACATGATCCGGCTCGGCCAGCTGCTGAAGCTCGCCAGCCTGGTCGAGGACGGGGTGGAGGCGGCTGAGCTGATCAAGGCCGGGCTCGTCAAGGTCAACGGTGAGATCGACGAACGCCGCGGCCGCCAGCTCCGTCACGGCGACACCGTGACCGTTAACGGCCAGACCGTGCGGATCAGCACCCCCGCCGGAGCCTAGCCCCGGCATTCGACGCGGACACACGACGCCGGGCGGAAGCCGCCGGGCGTCGTGGGGCGAATTGCGCCGTGGGGCTACTTAGCCAGCACGCCGTGCGTGAGGAACTCGGACACGTGCCCGATTTCCTGCTGGTTGATGCCGTGCCACATGCCGCTGTAGAGCACCTTGGTGAGCTTCACATGCTTGCGCACCCAGCCCATGGTGAACTCGATCTTGTCCGGCGTGATGACCGGATCCTGCTGGTCGCGGCCCCAGAACACCGGCACCGTCCCGTCCAGTTCGGCGTCGCGGAAGCTGGGGTCGCCGTCGGCGTCGACCGCGAACCCGGACAGCCCGACGACGGCGGCGTAGTCCGCGGGCCGCCGCCGGAGCAGGGTGGTGGCCAGCGCCATCCCCATCGAAAAGCCCAGCAGCGTCACGGACGGGTGGTCCGGCCGGACCGAGTCCAGCCAGTCCTCCACGTACGAGGCGGCATCCTTGACCGCTTCCAATGAGTAGTCGATCGAGGCAGTCAGCGGGAACCAGGTAAATCCCGCACCGGACACCAGCGGGGCGCGCACTGAGGCCACCACGAATTCCTGCGGCAGCAGGTCCGCCAGGCTCAGGAGGTCCTCTTCGTTGGCCCCGTAGCCGTGCAGCAGGACCAGGAGCGGCTTTCCGGCCCGCTCCTCCGCGGGCTTGGACCAGAGGACAACGGGGGCGGGGAAAGCAGCGGCGGAAGTCATGGGTCCATTCTTACAGTTACCCGAAGGTAACAACCTACGGTGGCGTAGCTTTGCAGGAACAGTGCACGATATGAAGGTGAGCGAAACCGAAGCCATGGAGAACTCTCCAGACAACGCCGTTACCCACCCCTGGACGCGCTATGTGGCCATGGGAGATTCCTTCACGGAAGGCATCGGTGATCCCGAACCGGCGAGTCCGGGCGGCCACCGGGGCTGGGCGGACCGCGTGGCCGAGGAGCTCAGCCGCGGCCACGAGGGTTTTGCCTACGCCAACCTGGCCGTCCGGGGCCGGCTCCTGCAGCAGATCGTGGACCAGCAGTTGGCCCACTGCCTGTCCCTCCGGCCTGATCTTGTGACGTTGTCCGCCGGCGGGAACGACCTGATCCGCCCCGGCGGGGATCCGGATGCCCTGGCTGAGAAGCTGGACTCGGTGGTGCAGATCCTCAGCCTGGCCGGCGCCACGGTGGTCCTCTTCAACGGCCCCGACACCGGTTCGACCGTGCTGGGCCGGGTGCGCAGCAAAGTGGCCATCTACAACGAGAATCTCCGCACCATCGCGGCCCGCCACGACGCGATCATCGCGGACATGTGGTCCCTGCGGCAGCTGAACGATCCGCAAATGTGGGATGCGGACCGCCTGCACTTCTCGCCGCTGGGCCACCACACCATCGCGGCCATGGTCCTGGATTCCCTGAACGTCGAGCACACCCTGGAACCGCTCTCCCCCAAGCCCCTGCCGCCCCGCAGCTGGCGGCAGGCACGCTCCGGGGATCTGGTGTGGGCGCGCGAACACTTTGTGCCGTGGGTGGTCCGCCGGCTCCGGCACCGGTCCTCCGGCGATGGCATTACGGCCAAGCGCCCCCTCCCCGGCCCGGTCTTCGGCCCCGGAATGCCGCTCGGCTCGGGCGAAGGCCCGCCCGGCGCCGAGGAGCCCGTGCGCTCCTGACCGCCGCAGGGCAGCGGCCGGAATGATGCGATGGACCCCGACGACGTCGTGCGGCTGCGGCTGCGCCATCAGCGGCTGCGCGAACCCTTCGCGCCCACGGCGGAGGACGCGCTGAAAAACCTGCTGGCGGTGCAGTCCCAGGAGTTCGCCTACGCCCGCTGGACGCTCGCCCAGCGCAGCGCGGGAAGCACAGCAGCCGCGGTGGAGCAGGCCGTGTCCGACGGGACCATCCTGCGCACCCACATCCTGAGGCCCACGTGGCATTTTGTGCACCGGGACGATCTGCGCTGGCTGCTGGCGCTCTCCGCGCCGCGGATTCACCAGGGGAACGCGGGGATGTACCGCCGGACCGGGCTCGATGCCGCTGAGGCCGCGCAGAGCAACCGCGTGCTGGCCGGAGCCGTGGCCGGCGGCAAGCACAAGACAAGGGAGCAGCTCGCCGAAGTACTCCGGACAGCCGGCCTGGCCGCCGAGGGCCTCGGGCTGGCCTACCGGATCATGCACGCCGAGGCCAGCGGGGTGCTGGCCAGAGGGACCCCGGTGCGGAGCGCGGGAGGCGCGCTGAAGCAGAGCTACGCGCTCTTTGAGGAGCGCGTTCCCGCCGCTCCGGCCTCGCTGCTGGAACGGCCGGCAGCCCTGGCCGAACTGGTCCGGCGGTATTTCGCCAGCCGCGGCCCGGCGACGGACAGGGACTGCGCGGACTGGTCCGGACTGACCCTGGCGGACATCCGGGCAGGGCTGCGGCTCGTGCAGGACAGCACGCCCGGGGCGCTGGAGACAGTACGGATCGACGGCGTCGACTTCCACGTCGGGCCGGAGGCTGCCGTCACGGCGGCCGCCAGCATCCCGCCCCGGATCGATCTGGTCCAGTGCTACGACGAATACGTCATGGGGTACTCGGTGTCGCGGCATTATCTGGGCGGCGCGGCGCCTTTTTGCGCCGGCAGCGGGCGAACCGGCCCATCTGGTTTTGCGGGACGGCCGGCTGGCCGGGGTGTGGCGGCACCGCTTGGTCCGCGGCCGCTGCGAACTGGATATCCGGCTGCGGACCAGGCCGGATCCCGAAACGGAATCCGCCATCAACCTGGCCGTGGCGCAGTACGGCAGGTTCCTGGGGCTGCCGGCCGTCCGCGCCGCATGACCACGCCGCTGCCCCCGGGCGGCCGGGCACCGTGGGGCACGTCAGACAGAGTGCGGGCGTTAAGCTGGAAGTACACTTCCTGAGAGGCCCGGTACCGTGAACAGTCTGTTCTTTTGGATCATCATTTTGTCATTCCTGATCCCGATGGCGATGCGCTACTACAAGAAGTCCATGCGGGGCAGGAACCAGAACCAGGGCATGCCCGGCGGCCCGGACCAGTTCGGGCAGTTCCCCGGCGGCCCGGACCAGTTCGGGCAGTTCCCCGGCGGCCAATCCGGTTACGGTCCCGGCCCCTATCCGGGGCAGCAGAACAAGCAGCCGCGCGACGGCATGACCCAACGGGACTATTTCGGGGCGTTCGGCGAGCTCGGCGCGCCGCGGCAGCCCATGCCGCCGGCAAACCAGCAGTACCCAAACCAGCAGTACCCCGGCCAGTACCCCGTCCCCTATGAGGACAGCCCGGATTACCCCGGCAACCAGCCCCGGCCCTTCCCGCAGCAGGACGCCGGGCAGTTCGGCGCCCCGCAGTTCGGTACCCAGCAGTCCAGCACTCCCCCGCCTTCCGGGCCCGCCGTGCCCCCGCCGCCGTCCGCGGCAGCGCCGCAGGGATTCCGGGCGCGCAAGCTCGCGGAACTGGACCAGCGCTACAGCGACGGCGACCTCGCCATGGAGGACTACATGGCCCAGCGTGCGGAGATCATGAAGGGCTAGCGAAGTCGACGTCGGCCGCGTTGACCGTTCCTGCCGTCCTCCCGGGGGCCTTGTGGTATTGCCAGTACAAATTGGTGTGCGCCACCACCAGCTCCGGCGGCGGCGCCCCAAATTCGCTCAGGTCCTCGGTGGTGTGGGCGTCCGCGACCAGCGTGACATCGTAGCCGCGGGTGATACCGCCGTGGAGGGTCGAACGGATGCACTCGTCGGTCTGCGCTCCGGCCAGGAAGAACCGGCCGATGCCGCGATCGGCAAGCACGGCCTCCAGGCCGGTCGCCTCGAACGCGTCGCTGTACTCCTTCGGCACGAGGGGCTCCGATTCGCGCCGGGCGAGCTCCGGCACGTACGACCACGCGTCGCTGCCCCGCGGGAGCTCCTCGCTGCTGTGCTGGACCCAGACGACGTCGACGCCGGCGCCGCGGGCCTTGTCCACGAGGGCGGCGATGGTCGCGATGACGTCGTCCCGGCGATAGGCATCGGCGACGACGCCGAGCTGCATGTCGACGACGAGCAAAGCCGTATTGGGGCGGTTGATGAGCGTGGTCACAATGCCTCCTGGGTCCTGGGTGCTCCTGCCAGCCCACTCTAATCCCCAAAACCCAAGCAACGCGGAGTCACTTACGGCCCAAAATCCAGTCGTGGATGGGCTCGGAGTGACCCCGCGTTGCTTTGGCGTGGGGGGCTAGTCGACCTGCGGGAAGCCGAGGTCGATGACCGAGGTGGACGGATCCGGCCAGCGGGTGGTCACTACCTTGCCGCGGGTGTAGAAGCGGATGCTCTCCGGGCCGTACATGTGGGTGTCGCCGAAGAGCGAGCTTTTCCAGCCGCCGAAGGAGAAGGTGCCCACCGGAACCGGGATCGGCACATTGACGCCCACCATGCCGGCCTCGACGTCGAACTCAAACTGCCGGGCGGCGCCGCCGTCGCGGGTAAAGATCGCCGTGCCGTTGCCGAACTCGTTGTCGTTGACGAGCTGGACGGCGTCGGCGTAGCTCTCGACGCGGACCACGGACAGGACCGGGCCGAAGATCTCGTCGTCGTAGACCTTCATGCCGGGCTTGACGTGGTCAACCAGGCTGACGCCGATGAAGAAGCCGTTGGAGTCGAACTGCTGTTCCCGGCCGTCCACCACCACGGTGGCGCCTTCCTCGGCCGCGCCGGCGACGTAGGAGGCGACCTTGTCGCGGTGCTCGGCGGTGATGAGCGGGCCCATCTGTGATGCCGGGTCCGTGCCGGGGCCGATCTTGAGCGTGGCCATCCGGGTGGTGATCGCATCGACGAGCTCATCGGCGATGTTCCCAACGGCGACCAGCACACTGACCGCCATGCAGCGTTCGCCGGCGGAACCGTAGGCGGCCGAGACGGCGGCGTCGGCGGCCATGTTCAGGTCCGCGTCGGGCAGGACCACCATGTGGTTCTTGGCGCCGCCCAGGGCCTGGACACGCTTGCCGTGGTCGGCGGCGCGCTTGTAGATGGACTGGGCGATCGGCGTCGAGCCGACGAAGCTGATGGCCTTGACGTCCGGGTGTTCGAGCAGGACGTCGACGGCTTCCTTGTCGCCGTGCACGACGTTGAGCACACCGGCGGGCAGGCCGGCCTCGGCAAAGACCTGCGCGATGAAGTTGGCGGAGGACGGGTCCTTCTCGCTGGGCTTGAGGAGCACGGTGTTGCCGCAGGCCAGGGCGCTGCCGATCATCCACAGCGGCACCATGGCCGGGAAGTTGAACGGGGTGATGCAGGCGACGACGCCGACCGGCTGGCGCACGGAGTGGACGTCGACGCCGCCGGCCACCTGCTCGGAGCGCTCGCCCTTGAGCGCGTGGGACAGCCCGGTGGCGAATTCGATGTTCTCCAGGCCGCGGGTGATCTCGCCCTCGGCGTCGGAGAGGACCTTGCCGTGTTCGCTGGTCAGGAGGGCGGCCAGTTCCGGCCGGCGCTGCATGAGCAGTTCGCGGACCTTGAAGAAGATGGTGGTGCGCTTGGCGAGGCTGGTGGCGCGCCAGCCGGGCAGTGCGGCGCGGGCGGCCGCGATGGCCTCCTCGACGCGGGCGGCGGAGGCCAGGGCGACCTCTTTCTCCTGCTCGCCCGTGGCCGGGTTGAAGACCGGGCCGTAGCGCTCGGCGTCGGAAATCAGGGCGCCGTTGATGAAGTGCGGAATGCGTTCCATGGTGGTTCTCTTTCTAAAAAATGTGGAGGCTAGTTGGCGGCGTCGAGGGAGCCGTCGACCAGCTTGACGATTGCGGAGCAGTCGGTGCCGGACTGGCCGGCGTCGATGAGGCGCTGGAACAGCTGCTGGACGTGCTCGCCGATTTCCAGCGGGGTGCCGGTGTCCCGGGCCGCGCTGATGGCGAGTCCGATGTCCTTGTTGGCCAGCTCGGTGGTGAAGGTCGGGGCGAAGTCGTTGTTGGAGGCCGCGGTGGGGACCACGCCGGCCACCGGGTACCACGTGCGGAGCGCCCAACTGTCGCCGGAGGAGACGGACGCGATGTCCCAGAAGACCTGCTTGTCCAGCCCGAGCCGGTCGGCCAGGACAGCGCCTTCGGCCGTGGAGGCCAGGTTGATGAAAAGCATGAGGTTGTTGCAGATCTTGGCGGCCTGGCCGGTGGTGGCCCCGCCGGTCGGGATGATGTTGGCGGCCATCGGCCTGATGTACTCGGTGGCCTCGGCCACGGCCCCGGCCTCGCCGCCGATCATGAAGGTCAGGGTGGCGGCCTTCGCCCCACTCATGCCGCCGGACACCGGTGCGTCGACGAAGCGGAAGCCGGCGGCAGCGGCGGCGTCGTGCAGGGCCTGGGCGGAGGCGATGTCGATCGTGGAGGAATCCACCAGCAGCGTGCGGGTGTCCGCGTGGGCCAGGACGCCGTCTTCGCCGAGGTAGACGGCGCGGGCGTGCTCGCCCTTGGGAAGCATGGTGAAGACGACGTCGGCGCCGTCGACGGCGTCGGCGATGCTCCCGGCGGGCTTGACGCCGCCCGCCTCTGCGGCGGCCACGGCCTCGGCGTTCAGGTCGAAGCCGCGGACGTCGTGGCCGGCCTTGGCGAGATTTACCGACATGGACCCGCCCATGTTCCCCAGTCCGATCCAAGCGATTACTGCCATGGCATAAGCTCCTTTGCTTGCGTGTTCCTGCGCGTCGTTGCCGCAGGTCTTTCCGGTGCTGCTGATACGCGCCGTGCGCGCGTTCCGGACGTTCACCGGAAGTTCCGTGTCCAGCATCACACCCTGTTACAGTGCAATCAAGGGGAAAAACTACAGACGGCATGTGCATGGATGCACATACCTTGATCCGAAGGAGTTCTGGTGGACTTAAGGCGGCTTCCGAGTCCCGACGATCTGCTGATCCTGCTGACCGTTGCCCGGCTGGGCAGGTTCAATGCGGTGGCGGAAACGCTCGGTACCACCCACACCACCATCTCCCGCCGGATCCTGGCCCTGGACAAGCAGCTCGGCGGGCGCACGCTGGAGCGGAGCCCGCACGGCTGGGAACTGACCGACCTCGGCAATGAGGCGGTGGCCGCCGCCGAGGCGATCGAGGGAACGCTCGGGGCGCTCACCAACCGGATCGCGCAGTCCGAAGACGTCCTCTCGGGCCTGGTCCGCATCAGCACGCCGGACGGTTTCGGCGCCGGGTTCGTTGCGCCGGCCCTGGTGCGGCTGCAGCGGGAACACCCGCTGCTCAACGTCGAAATGCTCAGCGCCACCCGCAAGGTCAGCCAGAACCGGTCCGGCGTGGACCTCGAGGTGGTGGTGGGCAACCTGGATGTCAGCAATGCGCAAACCATCTTCCTGTCCAACTATTTCCTCCGGCTCTATGCGAGCCCGGAGTACGCCCGGGACCACGGGCTTCCGGTGACACTCGACGACGTCCGGCAGCACGGCTTTGTCTCGTACGTGGAGTCGGCGCTGCAGGTCGCAGAACTGGGCCACCGTTCCACCCAGCTGCCCGTCCCGCGGTCCAGCTTCCAGGCCACCAGCATCTTTGCCCAGCTGGAGGCCGTCCGGCGTGGTGCCGGGATCGGCCTGCTGCCCAACTTCCTGGTGGTGGGAGACCCCACGTTCCTGCCTGTGCTGCCGGACGACTTCCAGCGTCAGCTCCCCATTTGGGCGGTGGCACGGGCGGAGTCCCTGCGTTCGGCGCCAGTACAGGCCGTGCTGGAGGCGATCCGGACCGAGATTTCCGCACGTCAGGATGTCCTGGCAGGCTGAGAAGTCTTGGCCGGCTGAACCGGCCTGGCAGGCTCAGCCGGACGGCGCAAACGGCAACAGCCCGGGTCCCGCAGTGCGGGGCCCGGGCTGTTTCCGTTGCTTCGTTGTTGCTGTCGGTTCTGCTTGCCTACTTCTTGGCAGCGGCGAGCAGGTCCGCGGTGCCCTGGGCATCCGCGGCGTCGACGTCGTGCAGGGAGATACCGCGGGTTTCCTTGAGGAAGAACACGGCCACCATCGTGACCACGCAGGCGCCGAGCAGGTAGATGGCCACCGGCGTCGAGGACTTGAACTGGCTGAGCAGGGCGACGGCGATGATCGGCGCCATTGAGCCGGCCACGATCGAGGTGACCTGGTAGCCCAGCGAAACGCCGGAGTAGCGCATCCGGGTCGGGAACATTTCGGCCATGATGGCCGGCTGGCCGGCGTACATGAGCGAGTGGAACAGCAGGCCGATGGTGATCGCCGCGAGGATGATGAGGTCGTTCTTGGTGTCCATCATCGGGAAGGCGAAGAAGCCCCAGGTGCCGCCCAGAATGGCGCCCGCCATGTAGACCTTCTTGCGGCCGAGGCTGTCGGAGAGCTTGCCGACCATGGGGATCACGGCGAAGTGGATTGCGTGCGCCACGAGCAGCAGGAGCAGGATCCGGGAGGTGTCCGTCTGGACGATGACCTTCAGGTAGGTGATGGAGAACGTGACCACGAGGTAGTAGAGGATGTTCTCCGCGAAGCGCAGGCCCATGGCGGTGAAAACGCCGCGGGGGTAGCGGCGGAACACTTCGCCGACGCCGTAGCCCTTCTTCTCTTCCGCGACTTCCTTCTGGGCCTCCAGGAAGATGGGGGCGTCAGTGACCTTGGTCCGGATGTAGTAGCCGACCAGCACGATCACGGCGGAGAGCCAGAAGGCCACGCGCCAGCCCCAGCTGAGGAAGTCAGCGGAAGACAGCGTGGCGGACAGCGCGAACAGCACACCGGTGGCGAGCAGGTTGCCCAGCGGAACGGCGGACTGCGGCCAGGAGGACCAGAAGCCGCGGGACTTGCTGGGGCTGTGCTCGGCAACGAGCAGGACTGCACCGCCCCATTCACCGCCAACAGCGAAGCCCTGGGCGAAGCGCAGGAAGACGAGGAGTGCCGGAGCCCAGTAGCCGATCTGCTGGAAGGTGGGCAGGCAGCCCATCAGGAAGGTGGAGACGCCCACCAGGATGATGCTGAGCTGGAGCAGCTGCTTGCGGCCGAACTTGTCGCCGAAGTGGCCGAAGACGATGCCGCCGATGGGGCGGGCAACGAAGCCGACGGCGTAGGTCAGGAAGGCGGCGATGATGCCGTCAAGTTCCGTGCCGGAGTTCGGGAAGAAGATCTTGCCGAAGACGAGGGTCGCCGCGGAGGCGTAGAGGAAGAACTCATACCATTCGACTACGGTGCCGGCCATGGAGGCCGTTACAACTTTCTTGAGGCCGGACGATTTGACGTCTTCCTCTTCCGGCCGCCTGGCGGCAGCGTTTTGCGTACTCATTTCGACTCCTTTGGCGTCTCCGTCGACACCCTATGGACCTCTGGGCAATGGATACCTGTGATTTGTGACACGGGCATCATTCTCAACGAGTATGGACGCTCAAGCCCCGGTCCTCAACGGCCATTAGTGCAGAGCGCATCTGCAAAAATGCACAACTGGCCTCATTCTCCGGTGCTTCCGTCCACGGATTCGCGCAGCAAATCGGCGTGGCCGTTGTGCCGGGCGTACTCCTCGATCATGTGGCAAAGGATCCACCGCAGGCTGGGCGCCCCGCCGTCGGGCCATGCACGGCGTGCCAGCGAGTCCGTCCCGCCGTCGGCGAGGGCCTCGCCCACGAGGGTGCGCGAGCGCACAGCGGCGTCCTGCCAGCGGGTGCGGAGCTCGCCGGCGGAGTTCCCGGCGGCCGAGGCAAATTCCCAGGGCGGTTGCCGGTCCTTCCTCCGGCGCCAGTCCGGGCCCGACGTCGTTCTGCCGGACCGGCGCGGCCCGTCCGGCAGAGTGCCGAAGTACGCCTAGCCGAAGAAGTTCTGCCGAAGCTGGGTGCTGAGCTGGCCGATCTCGGTCAGGAAACCGTCGTGTCCGATCGGCGCCTCGATGGTGTGGACGGCCACGTCCCCCGGCAGGGCGGCGGCGAGCGCCCGGGACTGGGCCGGGAAGTACAGCCGGTCCGAGTCGACGGCTGCCACCAGGAATTCCGCCGTGGCCGGGGCCAGGGCCTCCGTGAGGGCGCCGCGGCCGCGGCTGATGTCATGGCTCATGAGCGCTTCGGTGATGGCGATGTAGCTGTTCGCATCGAAGCGGCGGACCAGCTTGTTGCCCTGGTGGTCGAGGTAGCTCTCCACCTGGTAGCGGCCGCGGCCGGCCAGCGAGCCTGCTTCCAGCGGGGCCTCTTGTTCCTGGGCATTCCGGCCGAACCGTCCATCCAGCTCCGCGGCCGAGCGGTAGGTGATGTGGGCGATCCGCCGGGCCAGTGCCAGGCCTGCTTCCGGCTGCTGACCGCCGTAGTAGTCCCCGCCGTTGAAGTTGGGGTCCTGCCTGATGGCCAGGGTCTGGGCCTGGGCGAAGGCAATCTGTTCGGCGGTGCTGCTGGCGCCCACCGAAAACACGCCGCAGCGCCGGACCCGGTCCGGGTAGCTGACGGCCCACTCGAGTGCCCGCGCCCCGCCCAGTGAACCGCCCAGCACGGCGTACCAGCTGCGGATGCCCAGGGCGTCCGCCAGCCTGGCTTCGGCCGCCGTCGTGTCCCGCAGGGTGACCAGCGGGAAGCGGGACCCCCAGGGCCGGCCGTCCGGCGCCGGCGTCGAGGGTCCCGTCGAGCCGTAGCAGCCGCCAAGGATGTTGATAGAGACGACGAAGTACTTGTCCGTGTCCACGGGGGCGCCGGGTCCGGCAAGCTGCTCCCACCACCCCGGTTCCTCGCCGGCACCCCGCGTGACGTGGGTGTCCCCCGTCAGGGCGTGTTCGATCAGCACCGCATTGGAGCCGTCCGGATTGAGGGTTCCCCAGGTCTCATAGCCAAGGGTGACATCCGGCAGCCGGGCGCCGGATTCGAGGTCCAGGTCGCCAATCCGGAGGTACCGGACCGTTCCATCCAGGGCTGCATCACCCGGAACCGGGGCCTGGACGTGGGCGGTCGTGTTTACGGGTGCACCCTGGCGGGTGACGGCAATCGTCATGTGAGGACCTAACTTCGCGCTTGCCCACCGTCAGCTGACCGGCAGGCCAGGTCTTCACCCGGGGCACCCCGCCGCGAAAGGAGGGTTGCCGGCCAGCAAGCCGGGGCTGTCGCTGGCACTCATGACCTGCACTGAGCTTACGAAATGCGGCGGCGTTGTGGCGAAGATTGTGACGCCCGTGTGACAGCCACATGCGTCAGCACCGCAGTTTCCCCACTTTTGAAGGCCGTGGGCGGCGGGTCGCCCCGGAGTGTCGGCGACTCCCGGCCTCATGCCCGCAAAGGTGGGGAAACTCGGCGTTGACCTCGCTTAGGCGTCCTTGGCCGCCCGGAAGCCGGCTTCGAGGTCCGCGAGGATGTCGTCGATGTGCTCCAGGCCCACGGACAGGCGCACCAGACCGGGGTTGACGCCGGCAACGGCCTGCTGCTCCGGGGAGAGCTGGCTGTGCGTGGTCGACGCCGGGTGGATGACCAGCGAGCGCACGTCACCGATGTTCGCGACGTGCGAGTGCAGCTCCAGGGCGTCGACGAACCGCTTGCCGGCCTCCGCTCCCCCGGCGATGTTGAAGGCCACGACGGCGCCGGTCCCCCTGGGCCCGTACTTGCGGCCGCGCTCGTACCAGGGGCTCGACGGCAGCCCGGCATAGGCGACCGATTCGACGTCGTCCCTGGCCTCGAGCCATTCGGCGACAGCGGTGGCGTTGGCGACGTGCCGCTCCACGCGCAGGCTCAGGGTCTCGATGCCCTGGGCGATGAGGAAGGCGTTGAACGGGGATACCGCCGAGCCGAGGTCGCGCAGCAGCTGGACGCGTGCCTTGAGGATGTAGGAGAGGTTGGCGCCGAGGGCGCCGTCCTTGCCGAGGTCCCGGGCGTAGACCAGGCCGTTGTAGGTGGGGTCAGGGGTGTTGAATCCCGGGTACCGCTCCGGATCCGCGCCGAAGTCGAAGTTGCCGGAGTCCACGATCACGCCGGCGATCGCGGCGCCGTGGCCGCCGAGGTACTTGGTGGCGGAGTGGACCACGATGTCCGCGCCCCATTCGATCGGCCGGATGAGGTACGGCGTGGAAAGGGTGTTGTCCACGATCAGCGGCACCCCGGCCTCATGGGCCACCTGCGAGATGCCCTCGATGTCCAGGACGTCCTGGCGCGGGTTGGAGACCACTTCGCCGAAGAACAGCTTGGTGTTGGGCTGCACGGCGTCGCGCCACTGGGCCAGGTTGTCCGGGTCCTCCACAAACGTTACGAAGATACCGAACTTCTTCAGGGTGTGCGCCAGGAGGTTGTAGGTGCCGCCGTAGAGGCTGGGGCTGGCCACCACATGGTCTCCGGCCTCGGCGATGTTCAGGATCGCGAAAGTCTCCGCGGCCTGCCCGGAGCTCAGCAAGAGCGCCGCGAGCCCGCCTTCCAGGCTGGCCACGCGCTGTTCCACGGCGTCCTGGGTGGGGTTGCCGATCCGGGTGTAGATGGGAGCCAGTTCGGCGAGGGCGAACCGGTTGGCGGCGCTTTCAGCGCTGGGGAAGACGAACGACGTCGTCTGGTAGATCGGAAGCGACCGGGCACCGGTGGCGCTGTCCGGCTCCTGGCCGGCGTGGATCTGGCGGGTTTCGAAGGACCAGGCGTTGGACATCGGAGACTCCTTTGGGGACTGGGCACAGACTGCCCGGAGCTCCTTGGCCCGGGTCAACTCTGGCGCCGCGCTTGCCTTCCGGCGGGCGCCGGACGGCCAGGTCTTCACCCGGGGCACCCCACCGCGATACGAGGGTTGCCGGCCAGCAAGCCGGGGCTGTGCGCTGGCACTCATGACCTGACCCCAGTCTAGGAACGGGTTCCGGGCTCTGGATAGCTTTGTGACGAAGATGAAGCCGGGCGGCCGGCTGGCCCGGCCGGGCCCCCTGGTTCCGCGCAATGACGCGGAAAAGAGCACTTCGGGGGCACCCCGAAAATGACATCCCATCTCGGTTAGGCGAGCCTAAGCTGAGAGCCGCATCACAAAGTGCCAAGATGAGGTCATGCGCATGGATCACGTCTCTTACGCCTGTGAACAAGATGGCCTCGCTGCCACCACCGAACGAATTGCGTCTGCCCTCGGCGTCGAAGCCGTGAAGGGCGGAGTACACCCCCGATTCGGGACCCGCAACATGATCATCCCGCTCGCGGGACACAAGTACCTGGAGGTCGTGGAGGTCCTGAACCACCCGGCCTCCGACAAGGCCCCCTTCGGCCAGGCCGTCCGTGCCCGCTCCGAAGCAGGCGGCGGCTGGATGGGCTGGTGCGTCGAGGTTGACGACCTGGCCCCGTTCGAGGAGCGGCTCGGCCGCGCCGCCGTCAACGGCAACCGCAAGTTCCCGGACGGCCGCGAACTGGTCTGGAAGCAGATCGGCATCCTCGGGCTCATCGCCGATCCCCAGGTCCCGTACATGCTCAGGTGGGAAGGCGACCCGGAACTCCACCCGTCGAAGGCCTACGAGAGCCAGGTCAAGATGTCCGCCCTCACGATTGCCGGCTCCGCCGAGCGCGTCACCGAATGGCTGGGTGTTCCGGTGGAAAAGCCGCTGGAAGACGTGGCCGTGAACTGGATCGCTCCCCGCGGAACCCCCGGCATCCTGTCCGTCACGTTCGAGACGGCCTCCGGAGCCGTCACGATCTGACGTTTCACCGCCCCACACTTCGGCCGCCATCAGCGGGTGCCAATGACGTCACCCACCGATGACGGCCGAAATACTTTAACGCCAATACAGAAACGGCGCACCGGCGGCCCGGCCGGCTCTGAAAGGCGACGCGGGGTCACTTCGCGCCCGTCCAGTGCCTCCGGATGGGCTCGAAGTGACTCCGCGTTGCTTTGTGTTGGTGCGCACTCAGCCCAGGCCGATGGCCTTGCCAAAGAGGCTGAAGCCGACGAATGCCACGATGTCCAGGACGGCGTGGGCGATCACGAGCGGCATCAGCCGGCGGGTTTTGGTGTAGACCACGGCGAAGATGACGCCCATGATGGCATTGCCGATGAACGGGCCGAACCCCTGGTACAGGTGGTAGCTGCCCCGCAGCATGGCGCTGGCGAAGATGGCCGCAGGCACGGACCAGCCGAGCTTCCCGAGCCGGTCCAGCAGGTAGCCCACCACGATCACTTCCTCCACGATCCCGTGCCGGATCGCGGAGAGGACCAGCACCGGCACCGTCCACCAGTAGGCGTCCAGCGCGCTGGGAATGATCGCCGTCGTGATGCCGAGCGCGCGGCCGGCGGCGTAGAGGCCCAGCGACGGGATGCCGATCAGCGCCGCCAGGCCGAAGCCCTGCAGCAGGTCCCTGCCGGGCCGGTTGAAGTTGAGGCCCAGTCTCTGGAAGGCCGTGATGCCGTGGCCGGACGGCCGGTTTTCCGTCAGGAAATAGATCACGAGGACCACGGGGACCAGGGCGAAGATGATGTCCAGCAGCTGGTAGGTGAGGTCGAAGTACTCGCGGCTGCTTTGCGAGCGGTTCAGCGTGGAGGTCCCCTCGGCGAGCGGCGCCCTGGTCATCTTGTCCAGCAGCTGCACCACCGAATACACGGCCGACTGTCCCAGGGACAAGCCCAGGACAATCCACATTTCAAGCCGCAGCCGGCGGCGGGAGGGAACCAACATGGTTACATCTTGCCTGCAGTTGCCGGTAGTTGCCTGAATCGGGGCCGCGACGCTGCCGGGCCCTATGCTTGGGGTTTATGAGTGCGCCCGGGAAAATCATTCTGATCCGGCATGGCCAGTCCGCCGCCAACGCCGACACTTCCATCTACAACCGGGTGCCCGATTACCGGATTCCGCTGACCGAACTCGGTGTGGAACAGGCCCGGGCAGCCGGTGAACAGGTCCGGCGGCTGCTGGACGGCCAGCAGGCCTGCGTGTATGTCTCCCCTTACCTTCGGGCCTACCAGACCCTGGAGGCCCTCAACCTCGGTCCGCTGATCGAGCGGGTCATCGAGGAGCCGCGGCTGCGGGAGCAGGACTGGGCGAATTTCCAGATCGCCGGCGAGATCGAGGACCAGAAGGAGCTCCGCAACGCCTACGGCCACTTCTTCTACCGCTTCCGGGAGGGCGAATCCGGCTCGGACGTCTACGACCGGGTCTCCTCATTTATGGAAACCCTGTACCGCCACTGGTCCAGGCCGGACTACGCCCCCAACGCGCTGTTCGTCACCCACGGGCTCACCATGCGGCTGTTCTGCATGCGCTGGTTCCACTGGTCCGTGGAGTACTTCGAGTCCCTCAACAACCCGGACAATGCCGAGGTCCGGAGCCTCCTGCGGACCGAGCTGGGCAAGTATGAGCTGGACAAACCCTTCAGCCAGTGGGTGGAGCGCCGCGTCGACGAAACGGTGCTCGACGCCCCGCCGATGTATTTCTAACTAACGAAACTGACTCGCAGCAGGGGCTGTTTTGAGCGTCCAAAACAGCCCCTGCTGCGAGTCAGTTGGGTGGGTCAGCGGGCGCGGACCCCCGCGCGCCAGACGGCGTGGGTCAGCGGAATGCCGGGCCGGTAGGCCAGGTGCGTGGCCGAGGGCGCGTTGAGCAGGTGCAGGTCCGCGCGGTGTCCGACGGCGATCGAGCCGACGGCGCGTTCCCCGTCGGCGTCGTTCCCTGACTCCCGGCCGAGCGCCAGCGCGCCGCCGTAGGTCGCGGCGCGCACCGCCTCGTGGACGCTCAGGCGCATCTGGAGCACGGCGGTGGTGACGCAGAAGGCCATCGAGCTGGTGTAGGAGGTACCCGGGTTGCAGTTGGAGGCCAGGGCAAGCTGCACGCCGGCGTCGAGCAGTTCCCGGCCCGGCGCCAGCGGCTGGCGGGTGGACAGGTCACATGCCGGCAGGCACGTCGCCACGGTGCCGCGCCCGTCACCGGACGCGGCGTCCCAGCCGGACCAGCTGGCGGCGAGGGCGTCGACGTCGGCGACGGACAGGTAGTTCACGTGGTCCACGCTCGCGGCACCGAATTCCACGGCGAGCCGCACGCCGGGGCCTTCGCCGAGCTGGTTGCCGTGCACGCGCAGGCCCAGCCCGGCGTCGCGGCAGGCCTGGAGCACGCGCCGGGACTGGTCCTCATCGAAGGCGCCCCGCTCGCAGAAGACGTCGGCCCAGTGCACGAACGGCCGGACGGCCGAGAGCATGGGGCCGCAGACCAGGTCCGTGTATTCCTCGGCGTCCATCCCGGCGGGCACGAGGTGCGCGCCGAGGTAGGTGACCTCGTCCGCCACGGTGGAGGCGATCCGGGCGCTGCGGGCCTCGTTCTCCACATCCAGGCCGTACCCGGTCTTGGTTTCGAGGTAGGTGGTGCCCTGCGAGACGGCTTCCGCGACCCGGCCCATCGCGAGCCGGGTGAGGTCGAAGTCGCTGGTGCTCCGGGTGGCGCCGGTGGTCACGGCGATTCCGCCGGCGCTGTAGCTCTCCCCCGCCATCCGGGCCTCGAACTCGCCGGTCCGGTCGCCGGCGAAGATCAGGTGGGTGTGCGAGTCGACCCAGCCCGGCAGCAGGGCCCGGCCCCCGGCGTCGACGGCGTCGTCGGCGGCCGGCGCGTCCGCCGCGGAGCCAAGCCACGAGATCCGTTCGCCCTCGATGACCACCGCCGCGTTCTTCAGGACCCGGTGGTCCGCGTCCTGGGTCATCAGCTCGGCAATGTTGGTAATGAGGGTGCTCATGAGTCCATTCTTCAGCGTCGGATGGACCAGCGTGTCGCCGCCAGCGCTTCCACTGTCCGGGATGCCGGACCGGCTGCTTGGGCCCCGCCCGGAACCGCAGAGGCTCCCTGGCCTGCGAGGACGAGTTCCGCGGCCAGTTCGGCGATGCCGGAGGACGTCTGGAAGCCGTAGCCACCCTGGCCGGCGAGCCAGAAGAATCCGGGGGCTTCGGCGTCGAACCCCACCACCGGGATACCGTCGGCCGCTTCCGTCCGCAGCCCGGTCCAGGCCTGGCGGACGCCGCGGATGCCGAGGGTGGTGAGGGTGTTGAGCCGGGCGATCAGCGCCTCGATGTCGCCCGGGTGCGGCTGCGCATCCTCGGGCCCGCTCGGTTCATGCTCCGACGGCGAGATGAGGACCTGTTCGCCGTCTCGCCGGAAATAGAAGCTGTCATCGGCGGCGGCCACCATTGGGCTGTTTTGCGGAAGGGGATGCTCGACGTCGACAATCGCCGCGGTGCGCCGGTACGGCTGCAGCTGGACTTTCTCTACGCCGCTGAGCACGGCGAGTTCGTCGGCCCAGGCACCGGCGGCGTTGACCACGACGGCGGCCTGGAAGCCTTCCTGCCCGGCACCGAGTTCCCAGCCTGAGCCGAGGCGCTGGGCCGAGTGGACCCTGGCGCCGGTGATGATGTCCACGCCGCCCTCCTGCGCACGCCGGCGGTGGTCCTCCAGCAGCACGGGGGCGTTGCAGGCGAAGGAACCGGTGTCCAGGCCGGCGGCGGAGAAGGAATCCGGGGCCAGGGCCGGGCAGAGTTCCAGGGCCTCGGCGTGGGTGATGGGCCGCATGTGGCCGCTGGCCTGCTCCTGGACGGCGGCGTCGTCGCCGATCAGCATAAAGCTGCGCGGTGAGAGCACCGGTTCCGGCCGGCCGGCGTCCTGCCCCGCGATCAGTTCCAGGGTGCGGAGGGTGAGCTCCTGGACCACCGGAGGCCCGTAGCTGGGGATCAGCTGCCGGGCCGAGCGCGCAGACGTGTGGTACGCCAGTGTCTGCTCGGCTTCCACCAGCGCAACGCTGCACTTTCCGGCAAGGGCAGAGGCAAGGGACAGGCCGGCGATACCGCCGCCGACAATCACGACATCGTAATGGGCTGACATGGTTCCATCCTTGCAGATGGAAACGGTTGCGGCGTTGCCATATCCACGCTTCACACCACTGGACATGTCCCACGTTGCGGTCTGCCGGTCCGGGACATGCCCTCCCTGGGTCGTGACCCTTGGACATAGTGGCACTATGTCCAGTCCTCGCTGCCGGGACTGGGCATGTCCCGCGGACCAGCAAGTGGAGGAACCCGGGATGAACCTGCAGGGCCGGCCCAGGCGAGACCCCGTGCATAGCTGGGGTCCGGCCTCGGGGATCCGTCCTAGGCTGCCGCCACCGCGGCGCGGCTGCGCACGAAGGCCTGCACGCAGGTCTCGACGTCGTCGGCGCTGTGCGCGGCGGAGAGCTGGACGCGGATCCGCGCCGCGCCCTTGGGGACCACCGGGTAGCTGAACGCGGTCACGAAGACGCCGTTGTGCAGCATGGCGTCCGCCACCTTGGCGGCCATCACGGCGTCGCCGAACATCACCGGGACGATCGCGTGCTCGCCCGGAAGCAGCTCGAAGCCCTCCTCGGACATGCGGTTCCGGAAGAGTTCTGCGTTAGCGAAGAGCTTGCTCCGCAGCTCGCCGGAGTTCTCCACGAGGTCCAGGGCCTTGAGCGTGGCCGCGACGATGGCCGGGGCCAGCGAGTTGGAGAACAGGTAAGGGCGCGCCTTCTGCCGGAGCATGGCCACGACTTCGCGGCGGCCGGAGACGTAGCCGCCGGATGCGCCGCCAAGGGCCTTCCCGAAGGTGCCGGTGTAGATGTCCACGCGGTCGGAGACGCCGGCGTGCTCCGGGGTTCCCGCGCCGGTGCCGCCCATGAAGCCGACGGCGTGGGAATCGTCCACCATGACCATGGCGTCGTACTTTTCCGCGAGGTCGCAGATCGCTTCCAGCGGGGCCAGGAAGCCGTCCATCGAGAACACGCCGTCGGTGACGATGATCTTGCGGCGGGCCGGGTTCTCCTGCGTGGTGGCTTCGATCAGCTTGGCTTCGAGGTCCGCCATGTCCTGGTTGGCGTAGCGGAAGCGCTGGGCCTTGCAGAGCCGGATGCCGTCAATGATCGAGGCGTGGTTCAGCGCGTCGGAGATGACGGCATCTTCCGGGCCGAAGAGCGATTCGAACACGCCGCCGTTGGCGTCGAAGCAGCTGGAGAACAGGATGGTGTCCTCGGTGCCGAGGAACTTGGAGACGCGTTCCTCGAGCGCCAGGTGCAGGTCCTGGGTGCCGCAGATGAAACGGACACTGGCCATGCCGAAGCCACGCTCGTCCATCGCGGCCTTGGCGGCGGCGATGATCTCCGGGTGGTCCGCGAGGCCCAGGTAGTTGTTGGCGCAGAAGTTCAACACGTCCGCGCTGGACTCGCCGATCTGGCCGGCTTTGATGTGGTTGGCCTGGGGCGAGTCAATGTGCCGCTCGGTCTTGAACAGGCCGGCGCTGCGGATCCCGTCCAGTTCGTTCTGCAACTGGTCCTTGATGGCTGAATACATGGGTTGTGCTCCTCAGCTGGTGGGTCGGTGGGCCGAAACGGTGGCGGTTAGAAGCAGGTCCAGTCGAGGACCACCTTGCCGCCGACACCGGCGCGGGCAATCTCGAAGCCCTTCTCCCAGTCGGTGGCGGGAAGGGTGTCCGTCACGACCGCGGAGATGTTGGCGTGCAGTACCGGGTTGGAGGACAGCATGGCGCTCATGGCGTACCAGGTCTCGAACATTTCGCGGCCGTAGATGCCCTTCATGGTCAGCATGTGCGTGACCACCTTGCCCCAGTCGATGTCGATGGACTGGCTGGGCAGTCCCAGCATCGCAATCCGGCCGCCGTGGTTCATGTTGTCGATCATCTCAGGCAGTGCCGTGGGGTGTCCCGACATTTCCATACCGATGTCAAAGCCCTCGCGCATGCCCAGTTCGCGCTGGGCGTCCTTGACGCGCATCTTCGAGACGTCGATGGCGAGGTCGACGCCGAGCTTCCGGGCCAGTTCCAGCCGCGGGGCGGAGACGTCGGTGATGGCGATCTTGCGGGCGCCGGCGTGGCGGGCGACGGCGATCGCCATCAGCCCGATGGGCCCGGCGCCGGTGATCAGCACGTCCTCGCCGACGAGCGGGAAGCTGAGCGCGGTGTGCACGGCGTTGCCGAAGGGGTCGAAGATGGCACCGAGTTCCGGGGTGACCGAGGCGTCGGTGTGGACCCAGACGTTGGTCTCGGGGATCACCACGAACTCGGCGAAGGCGCCGTCGCGCTGGACCCCGACGCTGACGGTGTTGATGCACATCTGCTTGCGCCCGGCGCGGCAGTTGCGGCAGATGCCGCAGACGATGTGGCCTTCGCCRGAGACGCGGTCCCCGATCTTGACGTCGAGGACGTCCTCGCCGACCTCGACCACCTCGCCGTAGAACTCGTGGCCGGCGATCAGCGGGGCGTTGATGATGCCCTGGGCCCAGGCGTCCCAGGACTGGATGTGCAGGTCGGTGCCGCAGATGCCGGTGGTCATGACGCGGATCTTGACGTCGCCGGCGCCGGTTTCAGGCTCCGGGCGGTCGACGAGTTCGAATCCTGCGTGGGCACCGGCCTTGTAGAGAGCCTTCATGGGCCTTCCTAACTTCTGGGACACTCTGCCGTGGAGGCAGATGGTGTGGGACAACTCACCCATTAGACCCGGACGGAAAGCGTTAGCACAACCGTATTTTTCTCAATCGACGATTTAGCTTTTCCTTGCGCATAGACTGGGCGGCATGGAAATCCACCAGCTTGAGATGCTCCGCGAACTGGGGGCCCTCGGCAGCGTCAAGGCCGTCGCCGAAACCCTTCTGGTCACGCCGTCGGCGGTGTCGCAACAGCTGGCCGCGCTGCAGAAGTCGGTGGAGGTCCCGCTGACCCGCAAGGAGGGCCGCAACCTCGTCCTGACGGAGGCCGGCCAGGTGCTCGCGGATGCCGGGGCCGCCGTCGTATCCGCCATGGCGGACGCCCGGACGGCGATCGGCGCGTACCACGGCTCCCCGGTGGCGCCGGTGACGCTGAGCGGCTTCCACAGCGCGGGGCAGGCCTTGTTCGCGCCGCTCGCGCGGCTCCTGGCCGGTCCCGGGCAGCCGCGGATCCTGCTCTCCGACGAGGACGTGGCGCAGCAGGACTTTCCGGCGCTGACGGCCCGGTATGACCTGGTGCTGGCGCACCGGATGGACCACAGCCCGCGCTGGCCGGAGGAACGCGTCGCGGTGATCCCGCTTGCGCACGAGCCGCTGGACGTCGCGCTGCCGGCGGGGCACCGGCTGGCGGGCCAGCGGGCGGTGACGGCTGACGACGTCGTCGGCGAACCCTGGGTGACCAGCCGCACCGGGTACTCCCCCGCGGACGTGCTCTCCGCCGTGGCGGCCGTCTCCAGCCGGGAACTGAACATCGTGCACCGGATCAACGACTACTCCACGGTGGCAGCGCTGGTGGCGACGGGGAGCGTGATCGGGCTGCTGCCGCGGTACACGGCGCGGCCGGTCCTGAACCCGGACATTGTGCTGAGGCCGCTCGAAGGCATCAGCACCCGGCGCCGGATCGACGTCCTGGCCCGTCCAGAGAACCTCAAACGCACCTCGGTCATGATGGTCTGCGACGCGCTGCAGACCATCATGACGGAACTGGTCACCTGATCCGTTAACCGAAACTGGCCCGCAGCAGGGGCCGTCTTGAGGGTTCAAAACGGCCCTGCTGCGGGCCAGTTTCGGCACGCCAGTTGGGCTGGGCGGGGCGTTAGCCGTCGACCTAGCCTTCGACGCCGAGGCGCTCCAGGATCAGTTCCTTGACGCGGCCGGCGTCGGCCTGGCCGCGGGTGGCCTTCATGACGCCGCCGACGATCGCGCCGACCGCCTGGAGCTTGCCGGCACGGATCTTGTCCGCGACGCCGGGCTGCGCGGCGAGGGCCGCGTCGATGGCTTCGAGCAGGGGGCCGTCGTCGGAGACCACGGCGAGGCCGCGCTTCTCGACGATTTCCGCCGGGGTACCTTCGCCGGCGAGGACACCGTCGAGGACCTCGGTGGCCATCTTGTTGTTGATCTTGCCGTCCTCGACCATCTTGTTCAGCTCCACGATGGTGGCCGGGGCGACGCCGAGCTGGCCGGGGTCGACGTCGGCGTTCTTGGCGCGTCCGACGATCTCGCCCATCCACCACTTGCGGGCCACCGTGGCGGTGGCGCCGGCGGCGATGGTTTCCTCGATCTCGTCCATGACGCCGGCGTTGACGACGTCGCGGAACTCCAGGTCGGAGTAACCCCAGTCAGCCTGCAGGCGCTTGCGGCGGGCGGCCGGCGGCTCAGGCAGCGTGGCGCGGAGTTCCTCGACCCACTCGCGGGACGCGGTGATCGGCACCAGGTCCGGCTCCGGGAAGTAGCGGTAGTCGTCGGCGTCGGACTTGGGCCGGCCCGACGTCGTGGAGCGGGTGTCCTCATGCCAGTGGCGGGTTTCCTGGATGACCGGCTCGCCGGATTCCAGCACGGCGGCGTGCCGCCGGATCTCGTAGTGGACGGCGTGCTCGACGGCGCGCAGCGAGTTGACGTTCTTCGTCTCGGAGCGGATGCCGAAGCGTTCGCGGCCGTGCGGGCGGAGCGAGACGTTGGCGTCGCAGCGCACGTTGCCGCGTTCCATCTTGGCGTCCGAGACGCCGAGGTTCTTGACGATCTCGCGGACGGCGGCCACGTAGGCCTTCGCGAGCTCGGGCGCGCGGCTGCCGGCGCCCTCGATCGGCTTGGTGACGATCTCGACGAGCGGCACACCGGAGCGGTTGTAGTCCACGAGAGAGTAGTCCGCACCCTGAATGCGACCGGCGGCGCCGCCCATGTGGGTCAGCTTGCCGGCGTCCTCCTCCATGTGGGCGCGTTCGATTTCGACGCGGAACACTGTGCCGTCGGAGAGCTCGATGTCGAGGTAACCGTCGTACGCGATGGGCTCGTCGTACTGCGAGGTCTGGAAGTTCTTCGGGGTGTCCGGGTAGAAGTAGTTCTTCCGGGCGAAGCGGCAGGTCTCGGCGATCTTGCAGTTGAGCGCCAGGCCGATCTTGATCGAGGACTCGATCGCGGTCTTGTTCACCACGGGCAGCACGCCGGGCATGCCGAGGTCCACCTCGTTGACGTTCGTGTTGGGCTCGTCGCCGAACACGTTCGGTGCGGAGGAAAACATCTTGGTCTTGGTGTTGAGCTCCACGTGGACCTCAAAGCCCAGGACGGGATCGTACTTCTCCATCGCCTCTTCGAAGCTGAGGGTTGCGTCAGTCATTAGTGGGAACCTCCGTGGCTCGAAGCGGCAGCGTCAGTAAGGGCGGAGCCCGTAAGAGATGGGCCCGTCAGTGAGGGGGCCTTGTCGAGCAGGGGGCCGCCCCACTGCGCCTCGAGCAGGGATTCGAGCACCGCACCGACCCGGTACAGCCGGGCGTCCTGGCGGGCCGGGGCCAGCAGCTGGACGCCGACCGGCAGCCCGTCCTCGTCGGCCAGGCCGCCGGGCAGGGACAGCCCCGGGACGCCGGCCATGTTGGCGGGGATGGTGGCGACGTCGTTGAGGTACATCGCCAGCGGGTCGTTAAGCTTCTCGCCGAGCTTGAACGCCGTCGTGGGCGCCGTCGGGGAGATCAGCACGTCGGCCTTGGCGAACGCGGCGTCGAAGTCGCGCTGGATCAGGGTGCGCACCTTCTGGGCCGAGCCGTAGTAGGCGTCGTAGTAGCCGGCGCTCAGCGCGTAGGTGCCCAGGATGATGCGGCGCTTGACCTCGTCGCCGAAGCCGGCGGCGCGGGTGGCGGCCATGACGCGTTCAATCGTCATCGGGCCGTCTTCGGGCAGGACCCGCAGGCCGAACCGGACGCCGTCGAACTTGGCCAGGTTGGAGGAGGCCTCGGACGGCATGATCAGGTAGTAGGCGCCCAGGGCGTACTTGAAGTTGGGGCAGGAAACCTCGACGATTTCGGCGCCGGCGTCCTTGAGCAGCTCGAGGGATTCGTTGAAGCGGTTCTCGACGCCGGCCTGGTAGCCCTCGCCGTGGAGTTCCTTGATGATGCCGATCTTCATGCCGTGCACGTTGCCGATCGACGCGGCTGCCACGAGATCCTCCAGCGGGTCCGGCAGCGACGTGGAGTCGTGGGGATCGTGCCCGCCGATGACCTGGTGCAGCAGGGCGGAGTCCAGCACGGTGCGGGAGACCGGGCCGATCTGGTCCAGCGAGGATGCCATGGCGATCGCACCGTAGCGGGAGACGCCGCCGTAGGTGGGCTTGACGCCGACGGTGCCGGTGACGGCGCCGGGCTGTCGGATCGAGCCGCCGGTGTCGGTGCCGAGGGCCAGCGGCGCTTCGAAGGCCGCGACGGCGGCAGCGGAACCGCCGCCGGAGCCGCCCGGGATGCGGTCCAGGTCCCAGGGGTTGTGGGTGGGGCCGAAGGCGGAGTGCTCGGTGGAGGAGCCCATCGCGAATTCGTCCAGGTTGGTCTTGCCCAGGATCGGCATCTTCGCGGCGCGGAGGCGCTTGACCACGGTGGCGTCGTAGGGGCTGTGCCAGCCTTCGAGGATCTTCGAGCCGGCCGTGGTGGGCTGGCCGACGGTGACGATCAGGTCCTTGACGGCAATCGGCACACCGGCGAGGGCATGCAGCTCCTCGGCAGCGGCGCCGCCGGCGGCGCGGATCGCGTCCACCTCGGCGGCGACGGCGAGCGCCTCTTCGGTGTTGACGTGCAGGAAGGCGTTGACCTTACCGTCGACGGCGGCGATGCGGTCCAGATGCGCCTGGGTGACCTCGACGGCGGTGACCTCGCGGGCGGCGAGCTTGCCGGCGAGCGCTGCGGCGGAGGAGCGGATCAGTTCGTTGTTTTCAGTCATGTTCTTAGCCCTCATCCAGGATTGCCGGGACCTTGAAGCGGCCTTCGTACGCATCGGGGGCGCCGGAGAGTGCCTGCTCGGCCGTGAAAGTGTGGCCCACAACGTCCTCGCGGAACACATTCGTCAGCGGAATCGGGTGGGACGTGGCCGGGACGTCATCACCGGCGGCTTCACTGACGGACTTCACTGAATCGACGATGACGGCGAGTTCGCCGGCCATCCGGTCCAGCTCTTCAGCACTCATCTCGATGTGCGCGAGACGCGCGAGATGCGCGACGTCGTCGCGGTTGATCGCAGCCATGGATCTCCCCTGCAAGTTCGGATTATTTTCCGTCCCAGTCTACGTGTCCAGAACGGTTGTCACCGTCCGGCGCCAGGCCGGACGATCCTTTGGCTGCTCGCTCGTTCCTCGCTTAGACGCAGCCGGCAGGATGTCCGTCCCGCCGCCGATGTGCCTCCCTCACCAAACGAGACTGTCGGGTCCGGAAAATCTCCGAACCCGACAGTCTCGTTGTTTGTACTTGTGGTGCTCGTTGGCTGGTCAGCCGATGCCGATGGCTCCGGTCAGGACGCCTACTCCCAGCATGACCAGGGAGATGACGGCGGTGCGCCAGAGGACCTTCTTATGGTGGTCGCCCAGGTCCACCTTGGCGAGGGACACCAGGAGCAGGATCGCCGGGACCAGCGGGCTCTGCAGGTGGAAGGGCTGGCCGGTGATCGAGGCGCGGGCCATGTCCACTGCGCTGATGCCGTAGTGGCCGGCGGTCTCGCTGAGCACCGGGAGGACACCGAAGTAGAAGGCGTCGTTGCTCATAAAGAACGTCATCGGGATGCTGAGGACGCCGGTGATGACTGCCATGAACGGACCCATGTCGGAGGGGATGATCGCGACGAGCCATTCGGACATGGCCTTGACCATGCCCGTGCCGTTCAGGACGCCGGTGAGGACGGCGGCCGCCATGACCATGCTGACGACGGCGACGATCGACGGTGCGTGGGCGATCAGCTGGGCGCCCTGGTCCTTGACGTTGGGGAAGTTGACCAGCAGGGCGATGGCGGCGCCGACCATAAAGACGAACGGAAGCGGAATGATGTTGGCGATGAGCGTCACCATGACTGCAACCGTCAGTCCGAGGTTGAACCAGAACAGCTTGGGACGCAGCGTGGCGCGGTTGGGGTCCAGTGCGGTGTCTGCCATGGCGGAATCGCGGTCATCGACGAGCACTTCGGTGCGTTCAAGGACAGCCACCGAGCCGCTGCCGGCAGGGGTTCCGCCGGAGGGACGGGTGCTCTTGCTGCGGCCACCGGTGCCGCCGTCGAACTCAGCGCCTTCGGCCCAGATTTCCGGGGCCACGGCGCGGAGCCGGTTGCGTTCCTGCAGGCCCAGAAGCCAGGAGAAGACGAACACTACGACAAGTCCCGCAATGAGGGACGGGATCATGGGGACAAAGACATCGTTGACGTCGAGCTTGAGCGCCGTTGCGGCACGGGCGGTGGGGCCGCCCCAGGGCAGGATGTTCATGGTGCCGTTGGCCAGGCCGGCGACGCAGGTGAGGACCACGGGGCTCATCTTGAGGCGCAGGTAGACCGGCAGCATGGCCGCGGTGGTGAGGATGAAGGTGGTGGAGCCGTCGCCGTCGAGCGAGACGGCGGCGGCGAGGATGGCCGTGCCGAGGACCACCTTGGCGGGGTCGTTGCCGAGTTTGCGCAGGATGAACCGGACCAGGGGGTCAAAGAGCCCGACGTCGATCATCAGGCCGAAGTAGATGATGGCGAACATCAGCAGGGCCGCCGTGGACGTCATCGACTTCATGGAGTCCATGACCATGGGGCCGATGCCGAGGCCTGCGCCGGCGAAGAGTCCGAAGACTGTGGGGACGATGATGAGCGCCAGCACTGGCGTCAGCTTCTTGGTCATGATCAGCACCATGAATACCGCGATCATGGCGAATCCTAGTAATACCAGCACGGCCGGCTCCTTCTTCATTGAATCGCACCACCCCGGTGTGATGCGTACAACAGACGTTAGAGTGGCGCGCGTCACGGCTGGGCCTTTGCCTCATTTGATTGGCATACTGCTTATTGGACGCATTTTGCGCATTCTGCTCACAACCGAAGGAGGACCGCCGTGGCACGGTTGACCGGCCAGCGCTTAGCCGGACGGGCTCCTCTGCGCTTCTCCACGCAGACCGTGCTGCTCCAGCTGGGGGTCGTGGCGCTGGTGGTGCTCCTGACGAGTGCTGTCCACGTCTGGCTCACTTACGACCGGCTGGGCCGCGAGGCGGAGAACCAGGCCCTGACGCTGGCCCGGACGGTGGCCTCGGACCCCAACGTACGGGCTGAAGTCCAGCAGATCAGCGCCCTGCCCGGCACTCCCCCGGCCGCCGAACTGCTGGGCGGGCCGCTGATGTCTGCCGCCGAGGGCGCCCGCACCCGCACCGGCGCCCTCTTTGTGGTTATCACCGACGAGACCGGCCTGCGCCTGGCCCACCCCGACGCCGAACGGCTGGGCGAGCGGGTCAGCACGGACCCGTCCGAGGCCCTGGCCGGCAAGGAAGTCACCACCCGGAACACCGGAACCCTCGGCCCGTCTGCCGGCGCCAAGGTCCCGGTGTTCGCCCCGGGCGCGGACACCGTGGTGGGCGAGGTCAGCGTGGGCTACTCCACCGAAACCATCGGCCAGAGCCTGGCCCGGGACGTCGTTCCGATCGTCGTGACCGCTGCCGGTGCCCTGCTGGTGGGCGTGTTCGCCTCCTTCCTGCTCCGGCGGCGGCTCCAGCGGCTGACGCTGGGGCTGGAGCCGGAGGAAATCAGCACCCTGGTCCACGACCAGGTGGCGGTCCTGCAGGGCGTCGACGACGGCGTGGTCGGCGTCGCCGCTGACGGCAGGATCAGCGTGTTCAACGCCGCCGCGCAACGGCTGCTGGACCAACCCGACCTCACCGGAACACCATGGGCTGACGCGCCGGTTCCGGCGCAACTGCTCGCCCTCACCCGGGCCGACGCCGCGGAAGGCGACGCGGTGGAACTCGTCGCCGGCGGCCGCGTGCTGGTGGCGAGCGCCCGCAAGGCCCTGCACGGCCGCGAGGACCTCGGTTGGGTGGTGATGCTGCGGGACCGGACCGAACTCCAGCAGCTGACCCGCCAACTCGATGCCGTGGGGACCATGTCCACCGCGCTCCGTGCCCAGCGGCACGAGTTCGCCAACCAGCTCCACACCATCGCCGGCTTCATGAGCATCGGCCAGCACCAGCAGGCCCGCGACTACCTGGCACGGCTCGCAGCCACCGGGCCGCTGAAGTTCCCGGTGGACCAGGCCGAGCTGCTCCAGGACCCGTACCTGCAGGCCTTCCTCGGCGCCAAGGGCGTGGAAGCGGACGAACGCGGCGTGACGCTGCGGCTGGGCCCGGAAACCCTGGTCCGCGGCCAGGTCACCGAACCGCAGGAAGTCACCACGGTCCTCGGCAACCTGATCGACAACGCCGTGAACGCCGCCGTCGCGGGTTCCGCGCCGGACCGCTGGGTCGAGGTGGAGGTGCTCGACGGGCCTGGCACCGGAGCCGACGGCGGCACGCTGCATATCGTCGTCGGGGATTCCGGCGACGGACTGCCGGCCGCTGACGCGGGCAGTGACGCCGACGTGGTGTTCGAGGAAGGCTTCACCACCTCGGAACGCCCGGTCCGGGCGGGAGCCGGCCACGGCCTGGGACTGGCGCTGGCACGCCAGCTGGCGCGCCGCCGCGGAGGGGACGTGCGGGTGCTGGACCCGGGCTCCCCCGGGGGCCCGGGCGCGGTGTTCATGGCGACCCTCCCGGGGACGACGGCGGCCTATGGGTCGGAGTCCAGAGAAACGAAGCCCACTGAAAGGGACAACGATGTCTGAGGACCTCCGTGTGTTGATTGTCGATGACGATTTCCACGTGGCCAAGCTGCACGCGGCCTATGTGGACTCGGTGGCGGGCTTCCTGGCGCTGCCCCCGGCAGGATCGGCCTCGCTGGCGCTCCAGGCCATCCACAGCCTGCGCCCGGACCTGGTGCTGCTGGATGTCTACCTGCCGGACGCGTCGGGCCTGGACCTGCTGCACCAGCTGGACGTGGACACGATGATCCTGAGCGCCGCCGCGGACACGGCCTCCCTCCGGCTCGCGTTCCGGCGCGGCGCGCTGGGCTACCTGCTGAAGCCGTTCACGGCCGAGTCGCTGTCCCAGCTGCTGCGCTCCTATGCGCGCTACCGGCGGATCCTGGCCCAGCCGGGGAACGTCACCCAGGAGACGGTGGAGCGGGCCAAGCGCGCGCTCATCCCCGGGGATGTCATCGCCTCGGCCAAGCCCCGGTCCGCCACCGAGGCCGCGGTGCTGGAATCGCTGGAACCGGGCGAGCAGTATTCCGCGGCCGAGGTGGCCACCCGCGTGGGTGTTTCCCGGGCCACCGCCCAGCGGTACCTCTCAGCGCTGGCCGACGACGGCGCCGTCGACATCCAGCTGCGCTACGGCACCACCGGGCGGCCCGAGCACCGCTACGGGCTGCCGGCGTCCGCCGGCGTCTGACCGCTAGTACAAGCAACGCAGGGTCACTTCCGGCCCATCCGGGGCCCCGGGACGGACCGTAAGTGACCCCGCGTTGGTGTTAGCTGGCGCTCTTCTGGGCGACGAGCTCGATCTCGACCAGCATCTTGGGATCCAGGAACGGGAGCACGTGGACCAGTGCCAGGGTGGGGCGGATCTCGCCGAAGACTTCGCCGTGGGCGCGTCCGGCTTCCTCCCACTGGCTGATGTCCGTCAGGTACAGCTTGGACTGCACGACGTCCGCGTAGCCGAAGCCGGCGTCGGCCAGGACGGTACCAAGCTTGTCCAGGATGAAGCGGGTCTGAGTGTAGAAGTCCGCACCCACGATGCCGTCCTCGCCGCTGGCGGCGGTGGCGGAGATGTAGAGCGTGTTGTCCACCTGGACCGCCCGGGAGTAGCCGACCTTCTGTTCCCAGACGGAACCGGTGCCGAATGTCTTGCGCATGGAAGTGCCTTTCGCAGTGTGGCGTGGGAGTCGGCACCACTTTAGGGCGGCAGGAGCTGCGGCCGGTAAACCGGCGGAAATGTGTCGGGCGGGCCGGGTTATTGCCGGGCTGCCCACCCGCCGCAGGCTCTCCACTTTGGGGGCCGCTGCGCTCCGGGGGCACATTGGCGCGGACACACCGTCAACTACGGCGCCGACGTCGAAAATCGTGCCCAAACTGCCCCCGGACGGTCGCTGCCCGGCACAGAATGACGGTCAGCCGCCGATGTCCCGGTTCTTGCGGAAGGCGTTGCCGCGGGCGTGCTCGTGGACGCGGGTGAGGGCCTCGATCTGGGACCGGGCGTCGTCGCCGAGGGCGGCGAAGGTGGCCGGGTCGAGTCCCAGTTCAGGGGCCAGCTCCTCCAGGGTCTGCCAGCCGCCGAGCTTTCCCAGGATCGCGGCGCGCATCAGTTCGGCCTCCAGCACCATGGTCATCGGGGACCGGCGGACGATGCGGCCGTTGAGCTTGAGCCGCCCGGCGTGCTCGGCCAGCCAGGCCGCGGCCTGACGGTGCGGGCGCTGCCGGACCCCCAGATCGTGGATGAGGCCGAGGAGTATGTCCCGTTCCCTGGTGATTTCCGCGCTGACCCTGGAGAGTTCGGCGGACACCGGGGTGTCGGCGAAAGCCTCGGCCATCCGCTGGATCCGGGAGACGCCGGCTGTGGCGCCGGTCAAGTGGTCGGAGAGGTACAAGCCGAGGAGTTTACCGTCGATTGAGGCCGGGATTTGCGGTGCCATGGATCCTCCAGAATGCCTTCGCCAAAAGCGCTTCGATTGACCAAAACCCTACACGGCCACGGGTACGTTCCGGCGGGTGCTGCCATAGCGCGGCTGGAGCCCGGTGTTACAGCTCCTGGCGGTACACGAGCAGTTTGATGTCCGTGTCCGGCACGACCCAGTCGCGGTCCGGGGCCCGCTGGAAGCCGGTCTTCCGGTAGAGCCCGTGGGCGCTTTCCCAGGTCATGCCCGTGGTCAATGCCACGGCGTTGATCCCGGGCAACGACCGGGCATGGTCCAGGATGGCGTGCACCATGGCCTTCCCGGCACCGCTGCGCTGGACGTCGGGGTCCACTACGAGCATCCGGAACTCCAGCTCATCGCCCTGCGCGATGTCCGCATAGGGTTCGCCGGCCACGGCCAGGGTCACGGAGCCGACGATCCGGCCCTCGCGTTCGGCCACCCAGATGGTGGCGTTGGCTGCCCGGCGGGCCACGTCCTGGATCTGCCGCATGTACGGGTGGTCGGCGCTGGCAAAGTAGCCCGCGGCCAGGTAGGCGTCCCGGGTGATGCGCGCGATGGCGTCGAAGTCAGCCGGAACGGCGGGGCGAATGAGGATCTGCGGATGCACCTGTCCATGGTACGGGCGGGCGCGGTGGCCCGGCCCCGGAACGGGCGTTTCCGTGACTGAACTATCAGAACGGCGTTCTTGACCCCTCGTTGCGAATCGTTGCCCCCAATGTGGCGCCCGATGGCGCCAAATGGCCCGAGGTTGCCCACCGTTTCCTGCCGTTGCTCCGGACGTCTGGAACGCTGGCGCGGCCCCGTCGGGCTGTGGTTGATTGTCTTCACCGAGCAATCCACCGCGACGCCAAGGAGGAAACATGACGCAGATCCTGCCGCTTGAGATCACAGCGTGGCCCGTCATCCGCTCCCGGCCGTCCCGTGCGACGTCCCTGTTCCTCATGCGGCACTCCAGCGCTATCTGTCGCTGACAAGCACCCTCCCGGGAGGTGCGCGCATTCCGCAGCCCTCCCCCGTCAGCCCTGACCCAGTCCTGCCCCCCGTACCGCCATGCCCCTGCCGCGCCATGCCCGGATCCGGGGCCGTGGCACCGACAAATGCGAAAGGCCCCTATGACTCCGCATGCCCAGCCTTCCCACAGCCCGCAGAACCGAAGAAGTCCCGCCGCCCGCACCGGCTGGGCCGCTGCGCTCGCCATCCCGCTGCTGCTCGCGGTCAGTGCCTGCAGCGGACAGGCCAACGCGGCGGGAGGGGCGGACAGCGCACCGTTGACGGCGCCTCTTGCCGACACGGTGCCCGCCGGAACCGAGCTCGTCGTCGGCGATCCCGCCACAAAAGTGGCCCTGGAGCTGTCCGGTGAGATCGACAAGTTCACCTTCCCGGTGAAGTTCGCCAACCTCTCCGGCGGTCCGCAGACCACCGAGGCTTTCCGCGCCAACGCCCTCGACGTCGGGGCAGTCGCCGACATCCCGCCGATCCACGCCACCTGGACCGGCCTGGACGTGAAGATCGTCGCCAGCAAGTACCGCGTCGATGCCGTGGACTTCCCGCTCTACGAGCTCGGCATCGCACCCGGGGCCGGCATCAGGGAACTCTCCGATCTCCGCGGCAAGAAGATCGCCTACAGTCCCGGCCAGGCCCAGGGCGCGCTGGTGCTCCGGATCCTCGCGAAGGCCGGCCTCAAGCAAAGCGACGTCAAGCTGGTCGAACTGCCCAGCACGGGCGACGTGTACCCGACGGCGCTGGCGGCCAAGCAGGTCGACGCGGCCCCGCTCGGCGGGGTGTCCATCAAGCGGTACCAGAATAAGTACGGCCCCGACGGCGGTACCACCCTGCGGCACGGGCTGCGCGATGACCCCTCCCATCTCTACGCGCCGGTGAAGGTACTCCAGGATCCGGCCAAGGCCGCTGCCCTGCGTGAATACGTCCAGCACTGGGGCGTGGCGCAGCGCTGGATCGAGGACCACCCGAGGGAATGGCTGGAGGGCTACTACATCAAGGACCAGGGCCTCGCCGCCGCCGACGGCCAGTACCTGATCGACAGCAACGGCAAGGCGGACCTCCCGCTGTCCTGGACGGAGGCGATTGCACGCCACCAGGAGACCATCGACCTGCTCTCCCGGGAGCAGAAGAAACCCGAGCTGGACGCCGGCAACCTCTACGACCTTCGCTTCGAGGCAATCGCCGGCACCGCCTTCGCCGGCGCCTCCGCAACGGCCGGAGCCAAGCCATGAGCGCGGCCACTCTCCCGTCCCGGCGGACGCCCGCTGCAGGAGCAGGCGAAGGGCCGCAGAGCACGTCCGGCGGGTCCGCCGGCACCCCGCCCGGAGCGCCGCCTCCGGACCTCCGGCCGCGTGCACGGCGGCTCGGCCCGGGTCCCCGCCGCCGCTTCGCCACCCTGCTGGGTCCGGTTCTCCTGCTGGCGGCGTGGTTCGCTGCCTCCGCCACCGGGCTGCTGGATCCCCGGGTTTTGTCCGAGCCGTGGACCGTCGTCGCCACGGCGGGCGAGCTGCTGGCCGAAGGAAAGCTGCAGGAGCACCTGGGGATTTCCGCCCAGCGGGCCGGGCTGGGCCTCGGATTCGGGATAGTGCTCGGTGTGGTGCTGGCGCTTGCGGCCGGGCTCAGCCGCGCCGGTGAAGCCATGATTGACGGACCCGTCCAGATCAAACGGGCCATCCCGTCGCTGGCGCTCCTGCCGCTGCTGATCCTGTGGTTCGGCATCGACGAAACCATGAAGGTCCTCACCATCACCCTGGGCGTCTTCGTCCCCATCTATCTCCAGACGCACGCCGGACTGCGCAGCATCGAAACCAAGTACGTGGAGCTTGCCCAGACCGTCCGGCTCAGCCGCCTGACCTTCATCCGGAAAGTGGTCCTGCCCGGCGCCCTCCCGGGATTCTTCCTCGGCCTGCGCTTCGCCGTCACGGGCGCCTGGGTTTCCCTGGTGGTAGTGGAACAAATCAATTCAACCAGCGGCATCGGCTACATGATGGAGCTCGCGCGCACCTACGGCCAGACGAACATCATCGTCCTCGGCCTCGCCGTCTATGGCATCCTCGGGCTGCTCTCCGACGGCGCAGTCCAACTCCTGCAGCGAAAGGCATTATCATGGCAACGCACACTGTCCGACTGAGTCCGGTCAGGGTCCGCGGACTCGTCCGGGGCTACGGGCCCAAGGGTGTCCTGAACGGCGTCGACCTGGACATCGCCCCCGGCGAGTTCGTCGCACTGCTGGGTCCCAGCGGCTGCGGGAAGAGCACACTGTTGCGGGCGCTGGCGGGACTGGACCACGCCGTCAGCGGCAGCGGCACCGTGGAAGTGCCGGAAAAAGTCTCTGTCGTCTTCCAGGACTCCCGGCTCCTGCCCTGGGACTCCGTGCTCGGCAATGTCACGCTGGGGCTCAGAGGTCACGACGCCGAACAGCGCGGCCGCCGCGCCCTTGCCGAGGTGGGACTCGCCGGCCGCGAAAAAGCCTGGCCACACGAGCTCTCGGGCGGCGAGCAACAGCGGGTCGCACTGGCACGGTCCCTCGTCAGGGACCCGGAACTGCTCCTTGCCGACGAGCCCTTCGGCGCCTTGGACGCCCTGACCAGGCTCAAGATGCACAGCCTGCTGGCCGAACTTGTCAGCGTCCACCAGCCCGCCGTCCTGCTGGTCACCCATGACGTGGAGGAAGCCATCGCACTGGCGGACCGCATCGTTGTCCTGGACCACGGGCAGGTCGCGGTGGAACGCCGCGTCGCCTCCGGATCCAACCGCTCACCGTATGACCCGGGATTCGCCCAGCTCCACTCGGAGCTATTGGAAGCCCTGGGCGTCACGCACCACAAGGCCGCCGCGGCCACCCTCGCCCAGCCGAACGCGACACAGTAAGGACACCCCCATGAGCAACTCCGAACGCACGCTCCACCTGAACGCCTTCCTGATGAGCACCGGGCACCATGAGGCCTCCTGGCGGCTGCCGGAAAGCAACCCGCACTCGAGCACGGACGTCCGCCACTACCAGAATCTGGCCCGGATCGCGGAGCGGGGCACCTTCGACTCCGTGTTCTTCGCCGATTCCCCGGTGATCTACGGAAATGTGGGACGCCGCCCGGTTGGCAAGCTGGAACCGACAGTGCTTTTGACGGCCCTCGCCGCGGCCACGGAGAAGATCGGCCTGATCGCCACGGCTTCCACCACCTACAACGACCCGTTCAACCTCGCCCGCCGTTTCGCCTCGGTGGACTTCGTCAGCGGCGGCCGGGCCGGCTGGAACGTCGTCACCACCGCAGGTCCGGATGCCGCCCGGAATTTCGGGATCGAAGACCAGCCCTCGCACGCCTCCCGCTACGAGCGCGCCGCGGAGTTCCTGGATGTCGCGGGCAAGCTCTGGGACAGCTGGGACGACGATGCCGTGCTGGCCGACAAGGCCGCCGGGGTCTGGGTCGATTCGGACCGGGTCCGGGCGATCGAGCACGAGGGCAAGCATTTCAAGGTCAAGGGCCCGCTCAACGTTCCCCGGTCCCCGCAGGGTTATCCGTTGATCGTCCAGGCCGGCTCCTCCGAGGACGGCAAAGACCTCGCGGCCCGCTACGCCGAGGCTGTCTTCACGGCCCAGCAGACCCTGGAGGATGCACAACGCTTCTATGCGGACCTGAAGGCGCGCACCGCGGCCGCGGGACGGGATCCGAAGGGGATCAAGATCCTGCCCGGCATTGTCCCGGTCATCGCATCCACGGAGGCGGAAGCCAAGCGCCTGGAACAGGATCTGGATGACCTCATCAAGCCGGAGTATGCGCAAATCGAACTCGCGCGGACCTTGCGCGTGAGGCCTGAAGATCTGCCGCTGGACCGGCAGCTTCCGGCCGATCTTCCAGACGAGGACACGATCGAAGGGGCCAAGAGCCGTTACACGCTGATCGTGGAACTCGCCCGGCGGGAGCAGTTGACGGTCCGGCAGCTGATCGGCCGGCTCGGCGGCGGCCGCGGGCACCGGACCTTCTCCGGAACGCCGGAGCAGGCGGCCGACGCGATCCAGTTGTGGTTCGAAAACGGCGCAGCCGACGGCTTCAACATTATGCCGGCCGTGCTTCCGTCCGGCCTGGAAACCTTCGTGGACCAGGTGGTGCCCGTACTCCGGCGCCGCGGGCTGTTCCGCACGGGCTATACCGGGAACACGCTGCGCGAGCACTACGGACTGGAGCGGCCCCTGAACCGCTACTCGGGCGCCCTCGCCGGGTCCGTCCGGGCCTGACAGGCCAGGGGCAGGGGCAGGGGCAGGGGCAGGATCGGGGTCAGGGGCAGGGTCAGAGCGGAAACTTTCCAGAGAGCTCCAGTGTTCCGGCGCAGGTCCAGGCCGCGAGGCGCTCGTCGTCGGAGGGGCCGCCGGCCAGCGGGCTCGTCAGCCGCGGACGGCGGACCCAGCAGCCGGCTTCCTCGGCGATCAGGGCGCCAGCGGCGAAGTCGTGTTCGTTGAGGCCCCGTTCACCGTAGGCGTCATGGGTTCCGTCCGCCACGAGGCAGAGGTCCAGGGCCGCGGAGCCGAGGCGGCGGACGTCGGCGAAACCGTCCATGAGGCTGCGCAGCCCCGCGGCCTGTTCCGCCCGGACGTCCGGGTCGTAGCTGAAGCCGGTGGCCAGGATCTGCCCGGTGCGCCCGGCGGCGGGTCCGAAGAGCTGCGTCCGCCGGCCGCCCTCCTCGAGCCACGCCCCTTGCCCGCGCAGGGCGTAGTACCTCCGGCCCAGGGCCGGGGCGTCGACGACGCCGGCCAGCCAGACGCCGTCGGGGTCCGCCACGGCCACGGAGGTGCCGTAATAGACGATGTTGCGGATGAAGTTGGTGGTGCCGTCCAGCGGGTCGATGGACCAGCGGTAGCCGCTGGGCGATGCCGGGAGCACGGTGCCGCCTTCCTCGCCCGTGATGGTGTCGTCCGGCCGTGCCCCGGTGATGACGTCCCGGACGGCGGTTTCCGCGGCGAGGTCGAAAGCGGTGACCCAGTCCCCGGAGTCACCCTTGTTGCTGACGTCCAGCTTGGCCGTGGTCCGGCCGGCCAGGACCGCCGCACCGGCCGCCGCGGCCGCCCGGGCGAGTTCCAGCAGCGCGGCCGGCAGGGAGCTTGCGGACCCGACCGGTGCGTCGGCGCTCATTCGGCCACAACTTCCTGATGGTCCTCTTCGGCATCCTCACGCGCGCCGTCGCCGGTGTCCGCGTCGGTGGCCGGCGACTCCCCCGAATCCGCGCCGCTGCCGGCGTCCGCCGGGCCGTTGGCCAGCAGCGCACGGAAGCCGTCCTCGTCCAGGACCGGCACGCCGAGCTGTTCGGCCTTGTCCAGCTTGGTGCCCGCGTTCTCGCCGGCCACCACGTAGCTGGTGTTCTTAGAGACCGAGCCTGCCGCCTTGCCGCCGCGGATCAGGATGGCTTCCTTGGCCTCGTCGCGGCTGAAGCCCTCCATGCTGCCGGTCACCACGATGGTCAGCCCTTCCAGGGTCCGCGGCATGGATTCGTCGCGTTCGTCCTCCATCCGGACGCCGTCGGCCGCCCAGGTGTCCACGATTTCGCGGTGCCAGTCCTCGGTGAACCATTCGGTCAGGGCCGCTGCGATCACCGGGCCGACGCCGTCGACGTGGGCGAGTTCCTCTTCGGAGGCTTTCCGGATCCCGTCCATGCTCCCGAACGCCGTCGCGAGCGCGCGGGAAGCCCGCGGGCCCACATGCCGGATGGAGAGCGCCACGAGCACGCGCCAGAGCGGTTGGGTCTTGGCTTTCTCCAGTTCGCGGAACAGCTTGTCGGTGGTGGCCGTGGGCTTGGACGGCGTCTTGGCGGTGCCCTTGCTGTAGAAGTACGGGACCAGCTCGAACTCGCCGGTGGCCACGCCCTTGGACCGCTTTTCGCGCCGGATCCGGACGTCAGCGAGGTCCTCGGGGGTCAGCCGGAACAGGTTCGCCTCCGTGGTCAGCGGCGCGGTTTCCGGTTCGGCCGGCTGGGTCAGGGCGATCGCTGCTTCCCAGCCCAGGGCCTCGATGTCGAACGCGCCGCGGCTGGCAACGTGGAAGACGCGTTCGCGCAGCTGGGCCGGGCAGGAGCGCGAATTGGGGCAGCGGATGTCCACGTCCCCCTCTTTCCCAGGGGCGAGCGGAGTCCCGCAGGACGGGCACTCCGTGGGCATGACAAAATCCCGCACCGGCGGGTCCTGCTGGTCCCGGAGCGCAAGCACCGGGCCCACGATCTCCGGGATGACGTCCCCGGCTTTCCGGAGCACCACGATGTCGCCGATTTTCACGCCTTTGGCTTTGACCACGTCCTGGTTGTGCAGGGTGGCCATGCCTACGGTGGAGCCGGCCACCTTGACCGGTTCCATGATGCCGAAGGGGGTGACCCGGCCGGTGCGGCCCACGTTGACTGCGATGTCCAGCAGCTTGGTGTGCACTTCCTCCGGCGGGTACTTGTAGGCCACAGCCCAGCGCGGCACCCTCGAGGTGTACCCGAGTGCGCGTTGGGTGGCGAAGTCGTCCACTTTGACCACTATGCCGTCGATTTCGTGGGTGAGGCTGTGCCGTTTGTCGCCGTAGTTCCGGATGAAGTCGAGCACTTCCTTGAGGCTGCCGAGAACCTCGAAGTACGGGCTGGTGGGGAGGCCCCACTCGGCGAGCTGGCGGTAGGTGTCCGACTGGCTGACGGTGCTGAGCCCCTCGCGGGCGCCGATGCCGTGGACGTACATCTTCAGCGGGCGCTTGGCGGTTTCCGCGGGGTCCTTCTGCCGGAGCGAGCCGGCGGCGGCGTTGCGGGGGTTGGCCAGGGGCGCCTTGCCGGCCTCGATCAGGGCCTCGTTGAATTCGGCAAAGGCCTTGGAGGGAATGAACACCTCGCCACGAACCTCCATCTCGGCCGGATAGTTCCCGCCGGTCAGCTGCTGCGGGATCTCCTTGATGGTCAGCACATTGTGGGTGATGTCCTCGCCGGTGTAGCCGTCGCCGCGGGTGGCGGCCCGGACCAGGACGCCGTCGCGGTACAGCAGGTTCACGGCCAGGCCGTCGATCTTGAGTTCGGTGAGCCAGGCGGGCGTGCCGTTGCCGAGTTTGGTGATGTTGGCTTCGGCCTTGGCGACCCACGCCTCCAGTTCCTCGAGGGAAAAGACGTCCTCGAGGCTGTACATGCGCTGCAGATGTTCGACGGCGGCAAAGGCGGCGGATACTTCGCCGCCCACCTCCTGCGTCGGGGAGTCGTTGGCCACGAGCTCGGGATGCATGGCCTCGATCGTCTCCAGGCGCCGGTAGAGTTCGTCGAACTCGGCGTCGGAGATGATCGGCGCGTCCTCCTGGTAGTACGCGAAGCGGTGCTTGCGGACGTCCTCGACGAGGACCTCGTATTCTTCGCGCACGGCCTCGGAGGGCGTTTGAGTGTCGGCTTCTGCTGCAGTGTTCCCTGTGCTCACAGACCTATCCTGCCTTACATCGCCGACATTGTCCGGTCCGGATTACCGGGCGCAGGGCTGCCCAAAAGGAGGGCTTAAGCCCGCAGGGCCCGGACGCTGCTGCGTCCGGGCCCCGCGGAAAAAGAACCTTGGCTTAGCGCGAAGCGCTTTCCTGCTCGGTGGCGTTGCGGCTGGCCTGCTTGCCGGCCTCCTGCAGCGCCTGGGAGACCTTCGCCAGGGCGGCTACGTGCTGGCCGTTCCATTCGCTGCGGAACTTGTCGGCGTCCGGGCCCTTCCAGTCGGTGCCCTCGAGCACCTTGGTCAGCAGCGACCTCTGCTTGTCGATCTCGGACGAACCGGCCTGCAGCTTGGTCCCAAGAGTCTTGAGCTGAGC